>DASYSC010000045.1:0-4085 GCA_036003765.1 Candidatus Limnocylindria bacterium | reverse complement strand
TTCGCGATCGCCTTCGCCAGCGCCGCGGCGTGGCTCGTGTTCGGCCCGCAGCCATCGCTCGGGTACGCGCTCACGGCTTTCGTTGCCGTGCTCATCATCGCGTGCCCCTGCGCCCTCGGGCTCGCGACGCCGACGGCGATCATCGTCGGCACCGGCCGCGGCGCGTCGCGCGGGATCCTGATCAAGAGCGCCGATGCGCTCGAGGCCGCGCGCGCGATCGACGTCGTCGCCCTCGACAAGACCGGGACGCTCACCGCGGGCCGGCCGGAGGTGGTCGACTACATGAACTGCGCGGGGATCGGTGAGGACGAGGTGATCCGCATCCTCGCGAGCGCGGAGCTGCGGTCCGAGCACCCGCTCGCGTCGGCGGTGGTGGAGGCCGCGACGGCCAAAGGTCTGCCGCTCTCAGAGCCCACGAGCTTCGAGGCTCTGCCCGGGCAGGGCGTGCACGCGACCGTCGACGGCCACGACGTGTGGATCGGGAACGCCGATCTCGCGCGCACACATGGGTTCGCCGACCTTGGGGACGGGATGCTCGCGCACCATCAGGAGAAGGGCCGCACCGTTCTCGTCGGCACGATCGACGGCGAGCCGGGAGGGATCCTCGCGCTCGCCGACACTCCGAAGGCCGCCGCCCGCGAGGCGGTCGCGGACCTCCGGCGCATGGGTCTCCGGACGTTGCTCATCTCCGGCGATGCCCGTCGCGTCGCGGAGGCGATCGCGCGCGAGCTTGGCATCGACGACGTCCGTGCCGAGGTGCGACCGGATCAGAAGGCCGAGATCGTGGCGCGGCTGCAGGCGGAGGGACATCGCGTCGCGATGGTGGGCGACGGTGTGAACGACGCGCCCGCGCTGGCGCGCGCCGATCTCGGCATCGCGATCGGGACCGGGACCGACGTCGCCATCGCGACCGCGCACATCGTGCTGGTCGGCGGCGACCCGCGCGGCGTTCCTCGCGCGCTGCGTCTGGCGCGCAGCACGCTCTTGACCATCCGCCAGAACCTCTTCTGGGCCTTCGTGTACAACGTCGCGCTCATCCCCGTGGCGGCCGGAGCGCTCTATCCCTTCACGGGCTGGCTGCTGTCGCCGATGCTCGCCGCCGCGGCCATGGCGCTCTCGTCGGTGACCGTCGTGACGAACTCGCTGCGCCTTCGTACCGTATCGCTGTAGCGATGAAGTTTGCCCTGGTGGCCTTGGCGTCGGCGGTGATCGCGTGTGCGCCGACCGCGACGCGGGCCGAGTCCTCGGCGACGATCCCACCGACCCCCGCGCTCACGCCCGCCGCGACGGTGGCCCCTCCGCCGCCCGGGACATCGCCACGCCCGCTCCAGTTCGCGATGCAGGAGTTCACGCTGCCGCCCGGCCAGGGTCCGCACGATGTCGCCCCGGCCCGCGACGGCGGGGTCTGGTACACGGCGCAGCGCTCAGGGGAGCTCGGCTGGCTCGATCCGGGGACCGGCACGACGAAGGCGATCAAGCTCGGGAGCGGATCCGCGCCGCACGGCGTGATCGTCGGTCCCGATGGCGCGCCGTGGATCACCGACGGCGGGCTGAACGCGATCGTGCGCGTCGATCCGGCGACGAGCGAGGTCAAGCGTTATCCGCTACCCGCGAACAGGCCGAACGCGAATCTCAACACCGCGGCGTTCGATCGCGACGGAACGCTCTGGTTTACGGGCCAGAGCGGTGTCTTCGGCCGCCTCGATCCGCGGAGCGGCGCGATGACGGTCTCCGACGCGCCACGCGGCCCCGGTCCGTACGGCATCGCGGCCTGCCCTGACGGCGAGGTCTACTTCGCGTCACTCGCGGGGAATTACGTCGGACGGATCGTGAAAGAGACCGGCGGGACGATCGTGCTCACGCCGCCGACCAACGGTCAGGGCGCCCGCCGGGTGTGGTGCGACTCGAAGAGCCGCGTGTGGGTGGCCGAGTGGAACGCGGGCCAGCTCGGGATGTACGACCCAACGACCCGGACCTGGCGCGAGTGGCGGCTCGTCGGACCGCGGCCCATGGTCTACGCGGTCTTCGTCGACGAGGCCGACACCGTGTGGCTCACGGACTGGGGCGAGAACGCCATCGCGCATTTCGATCCCGCGACGGAGGCGTGGGTCAGCCACACACACGCGCTGCCGAACGCGAACATCCGCCAACTGCTTGGCCGGCCCGGCGAGGTGTGGGGCGCGATGTCCGGACAAGACAAGCTCGTCGTCGCGCGCTCTTCGTAGCAGCCTCGCGTATCGTGCCAGCGTGCCGACGACCGCGCCGTACGGATCCTGGCGCTCGCCGATCACCGTGGAGGTCCTGACGGGCGGGAGCATCGACTTCCGCTACCTGACCTCCAGCGATGACACGCTTTACTGGGTCGAGGGCCGTCCGAACGAGGGCGGACGAGAGGTGCTCGTCAGACGGACGGCCGACGGCCGCATCGCCGACGCTGTGCCGCCGGAGTTCAACACTCGTACGCGCGTTCACGAGTACGGCGGCGGCGCGGTCGCCGTCCGCGGCATGACCGCCGTCGTTTCGAATTTCGCCGACCAGCGTCTCTACCGCGTGGAGGGCAGGGGCACGCCCATCGCCATCACGCCCGAGATGGCTGACGCGTCTCATCGCTACGCCGATGGCGTCATCGCTCCGGACGCCACGCAGTTCGTCTGCGTGCGCGAACGCCACGAACCAGGCGGTGTCATGAACGAGATCGTGTCGCTGCCGATCGACGGCTCGGCTCCGCCGCGCGTGCTTGTGTCGGGCCACGACTTCTTCTCGACGCCGCGGATCTCGCCGGACGGGCGGCAGCTCGCGTGGCTCGCGTGGGACGACCCGAACATGCCGTGGGATGGGACCGAGCTCTTCGTCGCCGAGCGCCGGCGTGATGGGACCCTCGCGGACCCGACTCGCATCGCGGGCGGGCGCGAGGAGTCCGTCTTCCAGCCCGCGTGGAGTCCCGGCGGTACGCTCCATTTCGTCTCAGACCGCACGGGCTGGTGGAACCTCTATCGCGCGCGGAGCGGAATTGTCGAAGCCCTCGCACCGATGGAGGCGGAGTTCGGCCTCCCCCAGTGGTCATTCGGTCTTTCGACGTATACGTTCCTCGGCGACGGCCGCATCGCCTGCTTCTACATCCGCGACGGCCGGCGGCACCTCGCGCTGCTTCCGGAAGGCGGCCGTCCGACAGATATCGCGCCGGAGTTCAGCTTCGTCTCGCACCCGACCCGACTCGGCGAGAAGCTGGCATTCATCGGGGGCAGCGACACGGAAGCGCACGCGGTCGTGATCCTCGACCCGGCAAAGGGTTCGACCGAGGTGGTTCGGCGCAGCGTCGCCGACGCGGTCGATCCGCGCTACGTCTCGCCCGCGCGTCCCATCGAGTTCCCAACCGACGGCGGGCGGACGGCCCACGCGCTCTTCTACGAGCCGCGCAACGCGGACTTCGCCGCGCCGGCCGGTGAGCACCCGCCGCTCCTTGTGCTCAGCCACGGTGGCCCGACCTCGATGACCCTCGGGGTGCTCGATCTGAAGATCCAGTTCTGGACCAGCCGCGGGTTCGCGGTCGTCGACGTCAACTACGGAGGCAGCACCGGTTACGGCCGCGAATACCGGGAGCGACTCAACGGGAAGTGGGGAGTCGTGGATCTCGCCGACTGCGTGAACGCGGCGCGATACCTGGCGGGCGCGGGAAAGGCGGACGGCACAAGGCTCGCGATCCGCGGCGGCAGCGCCGGCGGCTACACGACGCTGTGCGCGTTGGTGTTCACGGACGTGTTCGCCACCGGCGCGAGCTACTACGGCGTCGCCGACCTCGGCGCGCTAGCGCGCGACACACACAAGTTCGAGGCGCGGTATCTCGATCGGCTCGTTGGTCCTTACCCCGAGGCGGAGGAGACATACCGCGCCCGATCGCCTGTGAATTTCTTCGACCGCCTCGAACGGCCGGTCATCGTGTTCCAGGGGCTCGACGACAAAGTCGTCCCGCCGGCGCAGGCCGACATGCTGGTGGACGCCCTGCGCCGCAAGGGCATCCCGTTTGCGTATCTCCCGTTCGCCGGAGAAGGCCATGGCTTCAGAAAGGCCGAGACGATCAAGCGGTC
>DASYSC010000044.1:0-33401 GCA_036003765.1 Candidatus Limnocylindria bacterium | reverse complement strand
CTCACTGACTAGGCAGCGAGAGCGTAAGAAGTGTTGGCAGTTGTCTGCCTGCCGTTCGGATTAACGAGGAGGAACGGCGTTCCTCGGCTCGCGGCGGTCCGTCTGCCTGCCCTGTCGAAACCACGCATCCCCGTGTCCGCTATCGGACGCCCGGTCTTGTTGGGCAAGACAATTGTACCGTGAGAAAGCATTCCCGAGACGCGCTCGTGATCTGCGTGGCGTTCCTCGTGGCCTGCTCGCCCGCGTCGACGGCGCAGCGCCCGTCCAGTCCCGGGGTCGCCAGCGCGCCGAGCGCGCCGACCGCCGCGCCATCGCCCACCGCCTCGTCTCCCGCCGTGCGGTACGTCGCTATCGGCGCGTCCGACACCGTGGGCGTCGGTGCCACCGATCCGGCGCAAGGCTCGTGGCCGGCGCGGATCGCGGCGCGCCTCCCGGCAGGCTCGGGCTACGTGAACCTCGGCGTCTCGGGGTCCATCGCCCTGCAGGCCGGTCGCGAACAGCTTCCCGGAGCGATCGCGCAGCGACCGACCGTCGTCACGATCTGGCTGGCGGTCAACGATCTCAACGCGACGATCGACCGCGCGTCGTACGCCGAGGCGCTCGGCGGGATCGTCGACGCGCTCGTCCAGCGCACCGACGCGGCGATCTTCGTCGGCAACGTCCCCGACCTCCGGGCCGTCCCGGTGTACGCGGGAGTGGATAAGCGCGCCCTGCTGGCACGTATCACCGCGTACAACGACGTGATCGCCGAGATCGCCGCGAAAAGTCCGGCGCGCGTGTCCGTGGTCGACCTCTTCAACGGGAGCGCGGATCTGGTCTCCACCGCAACCGTCGCCCAGGACGGATTTCATCCATCCGACGCGGGCTATCAGCTTATTGCGGACCGCTTCGCGACCGCGATGCGCGCCAGAGGCGTCCCGCTCCGGACCTAGTCGGCCGGGCTCTCGACCGCGACGCGCTGCGCCGGCATCGCCGTGGGCACAATCACGCGAACCGCGCCGGCCATGATCGCGCAGCCAGCCGTCATGAACACGACGCCGATCAAGAGAACGACACGCGGGTCGGTCACGCCCAGGAGTGCCGCCGCGATGAATGGGGCGGCGGTGCCGCGGAGTCCCATGAGCAGAGACTGCGCCGTCGCATACTCGCCGATCCGATCCCGTGGCGCGATCTGCACGATGTTGGTGAAGAACGTGATCTCGCCGCCGGCGTTCACGATGCCGGCCACGATCGCGACCGGGATGAGGAGCCAGACGTCGGCGGCCGCGATGTACCCGATCGGAACGAGCAGCGTCACCACGGTGTTGACGAGGGTCAAGCGGATCGAGGAGCCCCGATCGATCATCCGGCCCCAGATGATGTAGGCCACGACCATCGTCCCGGACGACACCGCGGTCATGGCGCCGATGAACGAGTTCGACGCGTTGAAGTGGTCGACGAGCAGGATCGGATACACGGCGACATTCATGAGATTGCCGATGCCGAACACGGTGAACGACAAGAGGAGCCGGCGGTACTTGTGGTCGGCCCACACGCCGCGCGCGACGTCGGGGAGGGATCGGCGCGTCGCGGCCGTCGCCGAACCGTCGTGCCGGACCCAGAAGAACGCGATCGCACCCGGAAGGCCGACGAGCGCGGCGGCGGCGAAGACCCAAGACGCGGGGATGACGTCGATGAACGTACCCGCGACGGCGACTGAGGCGATGCCGGCGATCGCGGCGCCGATGCGAACGTTCGCCATGGCTTGGGCCCGCTCACGGTCGGGGTAGATCCCATGCATGAGCGCGGTGTAGGCGCCGATGTTCGCAACGCTCATCACGAAGAACACGACCGTGGTCACCGCAAGCATGAGCGGCGTCGCCGCGACGAGGACGCCGGCAAGGAACGTGGCGCGGGCCAGCGTGACCGCGCCCGCGACGACCCGGACAAGAGGAAGGCCCGAGAGCAGGTAGGCCGAGATCGGCGACAGGAGATGACCGACGAAGGGGGCAGCGACCACGATGGCGACGTCTGTAGTGGATCCACCGAGCCGGCGCACCACGATGGGCATGAAAGTGACGAGCACGGCGATATACACGCCACCGCAGATGGCGCTGAAGGTATCGATCCGAAAGTTACGGCGGACACGTGCGGGTGCCCAGTTGCCTTCCATCCGAGGAACAGAACGCTAGCGTGCGGATGGTGTTTTCCGGAAGACCCTCTTAGGGGCGATCTCGTGGCGGACCGAAATCAGTGCGCGGCCGGTATCCGCCTGGTCTCGGTCCGAAGCCGCGCCGCGGTCCATATCGGTTTGGCGGCCCGCCCCTGAACCCGCCACCACTGCGCGGGCGGAAGGGGGCAGGGCCTCGAGCGCCGGGCGCGGTCGAGCTGATGACGACCCGCCGGTTCGGATCGATGCCCACGGATTCGGTCTTTACGCCGGGCGTGTCCTGCACCGCGAGATGGACGATCCGCCGCTCGTAGGCGAGCATCGGCTCGAGCGTCACCGCCTGTCCGGTCGCGCGGACGCGCGACGCGACCCGTCGCGCGACCTCGCGCAACTGCTCCTCGCGCCTGCGCCGGTAGCCCTCGATGTCGACCGGTATGTGCACCGTCCGGCCGACGCGGCGCGATGTGATCGCGGAGGTGATCTGTTGGAGCGCGACGAGGTTCTCGCCGCCGCGTCCGATCAGCGCCCCGAGATCCGGGCCGAGCACCTCGATCCCCTCGTGCCGCGCACGATCATCGAGGGTAACTTCGGCGTCGATCCCCATGAGCGCGAGTAGATCCTTGAGCACGCCGACTCCCGCCGCGAGCTCCTCGGCGAACGCGGGCGACGCCGCGTCCTCCGGCTCCTCCTCACGCTCGCGCCGGGCATCCGGGCGGCGCGGGACGTCGGCCTCGTCCACGACCGGCTCGGGCTCCGGCGGGGACTCCTCCTCTTGGAATGTGAGCAGCACGCGCGAGTCCTCGCCTCCGATGCCCAGAACGTTCGCGGGCTTGCCCTTTTCGAGGACCTCGATGTCGACGTCGGTGCGCTTCTTCCCCAGTGACCGCAGCCCTCGTTCGATCGCCTCTTCCACGGAACGCCCGGTGAACTCCTCCCCACGAAGCGGGCTCATCGCTTCCTCCTCCTCCCGCGCCGCCGGCCGCCAGTCGCGTCACGCTTCTGCGCCCCGACCCCGTTCGCGAGCTTCATGTCCGCCTCGGCCTCCTTGATAGCGGCCTGCTCGCGCTCGCGCATCACGCGGTCGGCCGGTGTCGGGACATTGTCCAGAGCCGGGATCCAGCGTGGCAGCTGGCCCCAGCCCATCACGAAGTACTGCTGCACGATCTGGAAGATCGTCGTGGTGATGTAGTAAATGAAGACGCCCGCCGCAAGATCCTTGAAGAAGACGATGGTGATCAGCGGCAGGTAGTAGGTCATCGACTGCATCGTTCGCTGCGTCGGATCGTCGGTCTGCGGCGGGTTCCGTGGCAGTGCCTGGATCGAGGCGACGAGTTGCAGCAGCGCCGAGATGATCGGAAGCGGGCCGATCCCCCCAATGAGCGGAAGCGTGAAGAGGTGGTCCGGGTGCGCGAGGTTGCCGACCCACGGCAGCCAGTTGGCAGTCAGGTCCAGGTGGTCGTTGGGGCCGAGCCCCGAGGGCAGTGGAACGAACGGATAAAGCACGAGATCGCGGAGCTGCTCGCCGGTCAGCGGCGCTACGTTGTTGAGCCCTCCGACCTGCTGAAAGGCGGCATACATCGCGAACAGGACCGGGAAGAAGATGAGCATCGGCAGGCAGCCCGCGGCTGGATTGATGCCGCGCTCCTGGTAGAGCTTCATCTGCTCCTGCTGGATCCGGGCGCGATCGTTCCCGTACTTCTTCTTGATGTCGTTGAGCGCCGGCGCCAGCTCCTGCATCGCGCGCGACGAGCGCACCTGCTGGCGGAAGACCGGATAGAGCGCGAGGCGGATGGCGACCGTCACGATCACGACCGCGAGGCCGAAATCGTGGACCGCGTCGTACGCCAGGACAAGCAAGTTGATGAGCGGGTAGACGAGAAGCGTGTTCCACAGCTCGGTGATGATCGGTGGCATCAGCCCGCCCTTCGCTGGGGCACCGGGTCGTATCCGCCCCGGCTCCAAGGGTGGCACGAGGCCAGGCGCTTGGTAGCGAGCCAGCCGCCGCGTACGACGCCGTAGCGCTCGACCGCCTCCATCGCGTACTCCGAGCAGGTCGGCGTGTAACGGCAGGCGGCCGGGAGCATCGGACTCACGGCACCCTTGTAAAACCGCAGAGCGGCGAGGACCAGCGTCTTCATTGCGCGGGCGACCGTGCGCAGATCGTCGCGAGGGCCGCTGCAGCGGCCTCGCGCAGGTCCGCATGGGGCACAGCCGCGACGGACGGACGCGCGATGACGACGAGATCGCACCCGGCTTTCTGCTCGAGACCTTGGATCACCGTACGGAATGCCTCACGCACTCGACGTCGTGCGCGATTGCGCGCGACGGCCCGGCCGACGGCGCGCGGAGCCGAGACCGCAAGACGCATCGCCGCCGTTCCGTTGGGTCGAGCACGCACTGCGAAGAGCGGATGCTGGAGCTTCATTCCCTCGCTCCACACCGCGGCGATCTCCGCGTTCCGCCGCAGTCGCGCGGCGTCCACGAACGCGGCCGCGCTAGACGACGGTGAGTCGCTTGCGGCCACGCGCGCGGCGCGCGGCGAGCACACGGCGTCCGCCCGTGGTCCGCATTCGCGCACGAAAACCGTGCACGCGCGAACGACGACGGGTCTTCGGCTGATAGGTGCGCTTCACGATCGAGTCCCTTCTCCCGCTGGGAACAAAGCGATCACGGTGATCAGAGGGCGTCTGTCTGTGCAAGTCAGCATAGCGCAGCGCGACGTGATCTTCCCTGGGGTATAGTTCGCGGGCTTCCAAGAGAGCGCGGTCCTCTAGAGCTTCTTTCCCTTCGGTGTGGCGGTTGCGGATGCATGCGGCATCACGTGCGTGTGGGGAGCGTTGTGCACGAGCATAGAGAAGGGGAGCCGTCGAACCTCAAGCAGCTCTGGACGGCCGCTCTCGGGGAGCTGCAGGTCGGACTCTCGCGCGCGCAATACGACACCTGGTTCAAGGACACGCAGGTCATCTCCGAGGAGGACGATATCTTCCTCATCGGCGTCCCGAACGCCTTCGCGCGCGAGTGGCTCGAGAGCAAGTTCCGTCCTCAAGTAAGGTCGACGCTCCAGCACCTGCTGGGAAGGACGGTCGACGTCCGTTTCGTGACCTCCGCGGCGAACTCCACGGTCTCGGGCCGGATGAGCGGTACGGGCGTCGCGCAGCAAGCCGGCATCGCGGGATCGCAGCAGGCAGGCACACAGGACCGGCGCGAGGCCGCGAGCGCTCTCCTCAATCAGCGCTACACGTTCTCGACCTTCGTCGTCGGCTCCAATAACCGCCTTGCCCACGCGGCCGCGCTTTCGGTCGCCGAGCGGCCCGGGCACAGCTACAACCCGCTCTTCGTCTATGGCGGGTCGGGCCTTGGCAAGACGCACCTCATGCACGCGATCGGTCACGCGGTGATTGCGCGGCATCCCAAGAAGCGCGTTGCGTACGCGACGAGCGAAAAGTTCACGAACGAGTTCATCAATTCGATCCGCGCGCAGAAGAGCGAGGAGTTCCGCGAGCGTTACCGGCGCATCGACGTCTTGCTCATCGACGACATCCAATTCATTGCCGGTAAGGAAGGAACGCAAGAAGAGTTCTTCCACACCTTCAACGCGATCCACGAAGAGGGCAAGCAGATCGTAATGTCGAGCGATCGGCCGCCGAAGGCGATCACGCAGCTCGAGGATCGGCTCCGCTCGCGGTTCGAGTGGGGACTCATCGCGGACATCTCGGCGCCCGATCTCGAGACTCGCATCGCGATCCTCCGCGCGAAGGCCGAGGCGCAGAACATCGCGGTGCCGCCGCCCGTCGTCGACTTCCTTGCGCAGCGCATCGTCTCCAACATCCGCGAGCTTGAGGGCGCGCTGACGCGCATCGTCGCTTACGCCACGCTGAACGCGGTGCCGGTCACGACCCAGCTCGCCCAGGAGATGCTGCAGAACATCCTGTACAACCCGCAGCGCAAGAGCCTCTCTCCGGAGCGCATCGTCGAGACCGTCGCCCGCTACTACGGGATCCCGCTCGACCAGATCAAGGGCAAGGCCCGCGACAAGCAGGTCGTGCTTCCTCGCCAGATCGCCATGTATCTCATGCGGGAGGAGACCGAGGCGCCGCTCCTCCGGATCGGCGAGGCGCTCGGTGGCCGTGACCACTCCACGGTGTTACATGGCTGCGAGAAGATTGAGCGGGAGATGGCCGAGAATGACGACTTCCGCCGAGACGTCGGGGCTCTCCGCGAGATGCTGTACACCGACTAGCCCAACGTGGTCAGCTTTCCCTGGGGGTGTCGACGCCATCCCCGTTCGCTGAAAAGCTGCGTAGCTAGGGGGCGCGGGGGCCCGCCCCCGCGATGGCCCAGGTGTGGATAAGGCGTGCGCGCCTGTGGATAAGAACCCTTATTTGTGGACAGATGATCGATTTGTGTGTTCACTTGCGGGACGTCTGTCGTGTTCCATAACGTCCCGCAGATGGCTGTCCACGGCCTTTCCCAGTGTCTCCACCGACCGTCCGAAGCCCTTTCCCGCACAGTCGGTGCGGTAGGCCCCATAGTCCACACCACAACTACTGGCACTACTGGTTGTATCTACCTTTGCCCACAACGAGCGGGGAGGCCAGCGTGAAGGTCACTTGTCTACAGGAGAACCTCGCGCATGGTCTTCAGCTCGTGGGGCGCGGAGTCTCAACCCGGGGGAGCCTCCCGATTCTGGGCAACGTCCTTCTCCGGACGGATTCCGGGCGCCTCCGGCTGACCGCCACGAACCTCGAGGTCGGGATCAACTGCTGGGTTCCGGCGAAGGTGGAGGACGAAGGCGCCATCACCGTGCCGGCAAAGCTCTTCATCGATTTCGTGAACTCCCTCCCACCCGGGAACATCGAACTCTCGCTGAACGTGCGCACCAAGACCGTGCATCTCAAGTCCGGCCCGTACGAGGCGAACATCAAGGGCCTGGATGCCGAGGAGTTCCCGATCATCCCGCAGATTCCAGAGAAACCCACCACGCGTATTGCGCAGGGGACGCTGCGACGCATGATCGGTGAGGTCGCGTTCGTCGCGGCGACGGATGACAGCCGGCCAGTGCTGACCGGTGTATTGACGACGTTCGCCGGCGAGATGGTCACGATGGCCGCGGCCGATCCCTACCGCCTCTCGGTACGTCACGCCCGGCTCCTCGATCGGGTGGATCCGCCCATCGAGGTCATCATTCCGGCAAAGAGTCTTTTCGAGGTCGCTCGCATCCTGCAGGACACCGACGAGGTGACGGTCGACATCCTTGTGACACCAAACAAGAGCCAGGTCATCTTCCATACCGACGAGGCCGATCTCGTCTCGCGCATCATCGAAGGCCAATTCCCTAATTACCGGCAGGTCATCCCCACAACCAGCAACACGAAGATCGTCGCGCAGCGCGAAGAGCTCCTCAAGGCGACCCGGCTCGCCTCATACTTCGCGCGCGACGCCGCGAACATGTTGCGGTTCCAGGTCGATCCTTCGAACGACCCGCCGCTTGTGATCTCGGCGAACGCCGCCGAGGTCGGCGACAACACCGGCCGCGTCGACGCCACAGTGGAGGGCCAGCCGACGACCATCGCATTCAATTCGCGCTTCGTCGCCGATGCGCTCTCGAGCCTGTCGGCGCCGGAGATCGCCCTCGAGCTGGGAGGCCCGCTCGCCCCCGGCGTGGTCCGCATCGTCGGCGACGACAGCTACCTTCACGTGGTGATGCCGCTCCGCATCCCGGCCTGATCTCGTCGTGCGCGTCGCTTCAGTTTCCCTCGAGGACTTCCGCAGCTACGAGCGCAGGGAATGCGCATTCGCCCCGGGCATCACCGCCTTCGTCGGGCCGAACGGCGCCGGCAAGACGAACCTTCTCGAGGCCGTGCATCTCATCGCTCGCGGAGAGAGCTCACGCGCCGGCGACGACGCCGAGATGGTCCGCTGGGGGGCGTCACTCGCGCGAGTCGCCGTGGACGTGTGCCTCGGCGCCGACGAGCGCTCGCGCCTCGAGGTCATGCTGTTTGCGCCGGAGCTGAGCGTGCGCAGACGGCCCCGCCGCTATACCTCGGACGGCGCACCACGGCGGGCAGACGATGTCGTCGGCGCGTTCGCGGTCGTGGCGTTCTTCCCCGAGGACGTCGAGCTACTGGCGTCCGCGCCATCGGCCCGCCGCCGCTACCTGGACGCGATGGTGTCCCAGGTCGATCGCGGTCACCGCGCCGACAGGCGTGCGTACGCACGTGTGCTCGTGCAACGGAACGCGCTGCTGCGCGCGGGGCGCGAGGAGGAGCCGATCCCGGAGAGCGAGCTCGCGTTCTGGGACAGCGAGCTTGTCCGGCTGGCGACCGCGATCTCGCTCCGGCGCGAGGCCGCGGTCGACGAATTCCGACCCGCGTTCCGTGCGGCCGCGGCGGCGCTCGGCGCGGATCCTGTGCCGGATGTCGGCTACGCGGGCCAGGTGAAAGGCCGGACCGCCGGTGAGCGCGCCGAAGGCTACCGCCGGCTTCTCGTCGAGAAGCGCGATCGAGAGCGCTGGCAGGCGACGACACTCGTCGGCCCGCATCGCGAGGATCTCGCCGTGGCCGCCGCCGAGCGACCGCTGCCGACCTTCGCGTCGCGCGGGGAGCAGCGCTCTGCCGTGCTCGCGCTCAAGCTCGCCGAGGGGGAGTGGCTCCGCACACGCACCGGCGAGCCTCCGGTCTTTCTGCTGGATGACGTGCTTTCCGAGCTCGACGCCGACCGGCGCGATGCGTTCTGTCGTGAGCTTCCGGTGGAGGCGCAGGCTCTCTTGACCGCTGCCGTGCTCACGAGCATTCCGGAAGCACTCCGCGAGCGTGCCACGATCGTTCCGGTCGCGCGCGGAGATGCGCTTTGAGGCCGCTCGCCGCCGTGCTGGCGCGAGCCCTCCGGACGCTCCGGCTCGATAGCGACATCGCCAAGGCCGACGCGTTGCGGGAATGGAGAGCGGTCGCGTCGAAGCTGATTGGTGCCGACGCGGGGCGGACCACCGCGCTGCGGATGGACGAAGGCACGCTCGTCGTCGCGGTCCCGACCGCGCAGTGGGCGGCGGAGATCCGCCTACGGGAACACGACCTCGTCTCCGAGCTCGCCACGCGCGCCCCCCGCAGCGGCATCGCGAAGATCCGGTCCGTCCCGGCCTCACGCCGATAGCGTGTCCCTAAACTCGCCAGCGGTGCGACAGGCGAGCTTCGTCACGAAGATCGGCTCGACCGCCGAATTTCGTCCCGGAGCGCCCGACGTGATCCTCGCGAGCGAGCCGACGCTCGGCGCGACCCTTCGTACAAAAGGCCGTTTCTACTTCCTGTGCGAGGTCTCGCGCCAGCACTCCACGAACGCCGGGGGGGACGTCGCCAAGGAGGTCGCCGACCTCGCGCGCCAGGAGTACTACTACGACCTCTCCGCCGGGATCGAGGTCTCGCTGCGGAAGGCCCTTCGCCAGGCGAACCGCCGCGCCGCGCAACGGCTTCGCGATCAGCGTGGACGCGTGACGCTCCACTGCGCCTGCGCCGTGGTCGTGAACAACGAGCTGTACGCGGCGCGCATCGGGGCCGCGCAGGTCTTCCTCGTTCGGCGCGCGCGGCTCTTCCTGCCCGGCGATGAGCCCGGCGAGCTCGCGGATTTCGTTCATCGCACGACGACGCGCGAGGCCGCGTCGCTCGGTAGTGAGGCCGACGTGCTCCCCGATGTGTGGCGGCAGAGCGTCGAGCCCGGGGACACGCTCATCCTCGCGTCCGGCGCTCTCACCGATAGCCTCGGTGCCGAGACGCTGAAGAACGCGGCGGTCACACTGCACCCGCGCGCCGCGGCGGAACACGTGCACAACCGCGCGGTCGCGGATGGGGTGGTCGGGAGCGCCGCCGCGCTCTTCATCGAGGTCAGCGCCGCGAGCGCCGGGGCCGCGCGCGTCCTGCCTGAGCCGCCACCGGCCGCCCAGCCGACCGAGGTCGTGATCGCCGAGAACATCCGTTCGCGCGTCGAGACGATCTGGCGCCGGCGCCCGCGGATCGGCGAGGCGATAGGTGCGGCTGCGGCACCGGCGACCCGAGCCGTCGGAAAAACCGTCGCGGTCGGCTTCGAGCTGATGCCGAGGCGCGCTCCCCCCCTGCCGCGCCGTCCGGACACCGCGCGCGAGCGCTCGCGGCGGCAGCGTCGCGCGGCGTCGATCCTCGCGGCGCTGCTCCTGCTCGTCGCTGGTGCGATCGGTCTCGTCGCATACCGCGACTACACGGGTAACCGCGTTTCGGGCGATTACCAGCTCGCGATCCTCTCGATCGAGAGCGACATATCGGCCGCGCAGCGTTTCGTCGACCGCAAGCCGCCGGAAAACGAAGCCGCGCGCGAGAAAGTCGATCACGCGCGTGCGTTACTCGAGGGGACCGCGCGCTCGCCGGCCGCGGATCCGGCACGCCTCGCCACGCTCCGCGAGCAGCTCGACGCGCTGGATGACCGGATCGCCGGGGTCGTGATCGATGTCGCCCGCTTCGCGCCCGGGGCGAAGCCGACGACTCTCGTAGGAAACGTGAACGGCCTCTATGCCGCGGACCCCGGATCAGGGCGCCTGTGGCGGATCTTCGGAGACCCGACCCAGGTGGGGGCCGTGCTCACGAAAGGCACGCAGGGGGTTGGCACGCCGCGCCTGGTGGCGGCCCAGGGCGAGGTCCTCTATTCGGTCGACGACGCCAAACAGGTCTGGCGCGCTGAGGGCAACGGTGTCGCGGATGTCACGCCGGAGGAGTCGTCCAACTGGAAGAGCGTCGACGCCTTCGCGGTGTTCGTCTCCAACCTGTACATCCTCGATGCGACGAGCGGTCAGGTGTGGAAGCACGAGTCGCGGGATGGTGTCAGCTTCGGTCGGGCGCAGGGATATCTGGCCGAGCCGCTGGCCCCTGGGACGGGCCGGTCTCTGGCGATCGATCAGGACATCTGGATCGTGACCACGCAGGGTGAGATCCTGCGGTTCCGGCGGCTCACCCAGTCGTTCACGGCGACGCGGGCCGACTTCGTCCCGCGCTGGAAGAGCGATCCCGTGAGGCCGACCGCGGTCCAGGCGATCGACGTACAGCGCTCCATCTACTTCCTCGACGCGCCAGGACGGCGCGTGGTCCAGATGACCCGCGATGGCGGCGAGCTCGCGCGGTTCCCGCTCCCGGTGAATCTTCCCGAGCCGGCCGGCTTCTACGTCTCCGAGGGCTCGCGCACGATCTTCACGCTACACGGATCCAAGGTGGTGGCGACGGAGCTCCGCGCGTGATCCCGCTTCGCGATCAGAACCCCACGGCACGCACGGCGATCGTCAACCGCCTACTGCTCGCCATCAACATCGGGGTGTGGATCTACACGCTCTCGCTGACGCGCGATCCCGCGGCGCTCGCGGCCTTTTACGACCGCTATTCATTCGACTGGCGCGAGTTCGTGCAACAGGTCGGACAAGGGAACATCGCAGCCCAGACGTTCGTGCCGCTCTTCACGCACATGTTCATGCACGGCGGATGGCTGCACGTGATCGGCAACATGCTCTATCTATGGATCTTCGGAGATAACGTCGAGGACCGGCTCGGCAGCGGATCGTATCTCGTCTTCTACCTGCTCTGTGGCGTCGTGGCCGCGATCGGACAGGGACTCGTTCAACCCGAGCCGATGGTCGGAGCGTCCGGCGCGATCGCCGGCGTCCTCGGCGCGTACCTCGTGGTCTCCCCGACCGCGCGCGTCTCTACGTTGATCTTCCTCGGACTCTTCATCACGATCGTCCAGCTCCCCGCGTTGATCGTGATCGGATTCTTCATCGTGCTCCAGGTGATCGATGCAGTCGCCGAGCTGCGCCTCACGGCGCATCAGGCGACGTCGAACATCGCGTACTTCGCCCACATCTTCGGGTTCGCGTCGGGCATTCTGCTGCTGTTGCTGTTCCGGCGGCGGCGCGAGGCCGGTCGATTTCGTTTCGGCTAGCTGTCAACCGTCTGCATGATGGTTGACGCGGCCTTCGACCGGGTAGGCTTGTGACGATGCTCGTGCCGTGCACGGTCGAGTCGGTCCGCGTCCACGTGCTCACGAATCAACACGTCGTGCTCCTCCAGGCGGAGGGCGTGCGACGGCTCCTCCCGATCTGGATCGGCCCCGATCAGGCGTACAGCATCGCCACGAAGATCGCTGGGATCACCAGCGAGCGTCCCCTCACCCACGATCTGATCGTGGACATGCTGACGAAGATGGGCGCCGAGATCACGCGCGTCGTGGTCAAGGATCTCGTCGCCGACGACGCTGGGGGCGGAGTCTTTCACGGGAGCGTCTTCCTGCAGGTCGCCGAACGCGAGATCGAGGTGGACTGCCGCCCGTCCGACGCGATCGCACTCGCCGTCCGCTGCACCGCGCGCATCCTCGTCAGCGAAACCGTTCTCGATCGCTCGGCGATCACCGCCGAGTCGAACGACGATCACGAGCTCGCCGTGTTCAAGGAGTTCATCGAGTCTCTTCCGGACGAGCCGCCGCAAAGCTCATAGAGATCGATCCCACGATATGGCCGCTCCGTACGGCCGTCAGCCGCGGAGGCCGCCTCAGGATCGCGGGAGCGGATCTCGTCGAGCTCGCGGACCGCTACGGGACGCCGCTGTACATCTACGACGCCGCGACGATACGCGCGAGCATCCGCGCGTATGTCGGTGCGTTCTCTCGGTTCCGCCCCGTGCGTGTCGCGTATTCGGTGAAGGCCTGTCCGCTCATCGGGGTGGGCGCGGTCATCGCGCGCGCTGGTCTGGATGCGAGCGTCGCGTCACTTGGAGAGCTGCTCGCCGCACGCCGCTCGGGGTTTCCGGCGTCGCATATGGAACTGCACGGGAACGCGAAGCCCGACGAGGAGCTCTTCGGCGCACTGCGCTCTCGCGTCGGACGCATCGTGATCGACGGTGCGCACGACATCGAGCGCCTGGGTCCGCTCGTCCAGAAGCGGGCCCGGCCGCAGTCGGTATGGCTGCGCGTCTCGCCCGGCATCGCCGTGGACACGCACCCGCACCTTCAGACCGGCACGCTGGACAGCAAGTTCGGCGTGCCGATCTCGACCGGAGACGCGCTCGTCCACGCGCGCGAGATCGTCCGTACGAAAGGGCTCTCGCTTGTCGGGATCCACGCGCATCTGGGTGCCCAGGTGCGGGACGCCGGCCCCTACCGTGAGCTCGCGCGCGCGCTTGTCGCTTTCGCGAACGAGGTGCGCGCTGCGACGAAGGCCCCCATCGCCGAGCTCGGGATGGGCGGCGGGCTCGCAGTCCCTCTCCGCCCGAATGAGGAGGTCGTCGGCATCGCCGAGTACGCAACCGCGCTCGCCGAACCGGTGCGCAAGGACGGCGGCGCTGTTCGTGGTGCGACGATCTACGTCGAGCCAGGCCGGGGCATCGTCGGCCGCGCCGCGGTCGCCCTCTATCGCGTCGTCGGCACCAAGCGGGTCCAGGGCGTCCGCACGTTCGTCGCCGTCGACGGCGGCATGGGCGACAACATCCGGCCGGCGCTCTATGGCGCGGAGTACACCGCGGCGATCGCTGGGCGCGCGAACGTAGCCGCGACCGAGGACGTCGCGGTGGCCGGTAAGTTCTGCGAAAGCGGGGACGTGCTCATCCGTTCCGTGAAGCTGCCGTTCGCGCGCGCGGACGATGTGCTCGCGATGCCGGGCGTCGGCGCGTACAGCCTCGCGATGGCCTCGAACTACAACCAGGCCCCGCGTCCGGCAGTCGTGTTGCTGGATAAGGGACGCGCGCGTGTGATCCGGCGGCGCGAGCGAGCCGAGGACATCTGGAGGCTCGAGCGCCGCTAGTCGTTCGGGCGAAGCCAGAGCCGCATGCGCAAGACGCCAAGATCGCGGATGGCCCGGAGGATCACGCGCGGGGATGCGCCCTTTTCCTCCCCCGCCGTGCGCGGGAAGTGGCGCACGCCGACTTGCCTGATGCGGACGCCTGCCCGGCGCAGCGTGATCAGCAGCTCGGGAGAGAAGAAGGCCCCGTTCGCGCGTACGCGTTCGAGGGGAACGCGCGCGAACACGTCGCGGCGAAAGAGCTTGAACGCACAGTCCACGTCGCGCCATCCGCCGCCGAAGAGCACGCGGATCAGCCGGTTGTAGACCCACGCGACGAAGAGCCGGCGCGGCGGGTCGGCCCGCTTCTCGCGGTAGCCGACTACCGCGTCGACGCCGTCGCTGACGCTGATTAGCCTCTCGAGGTCCGCGAGATCGAACTGCCGGTCGCCATCCGTGTAGAAGACCCATGGCTTCGTCGCCGCGCTGAGTCCGGAACGGACCGCGCCTCCGTATCCCCGCCGCGTCCCGTGATGGATGACATGGACGCGCGGGTCCTTCGCGGCGAGGTCGTCGGCGATCGCGCCGGTGCGGTCGGTGCTGCCGTCATCGACGATCGTGACGTCGATGTCATCGGCGAAACGGGGAAGGATCGCGAGCGCGTCGCTCACCATCGCCCCGACGTGATCCTCTTCGTTCAGCGCGGGAAAGAAGAAGGAAAGGCCGTCGAGCCGTGCGGGCACAGGCGGGCAACGTTAGCGTGTTCCTGTCGGATGAGCGTGTCGGACCGCGCGGCCGCGATCTGGATCGGAGCGATCGCGGCGGGGATCTATCTCGCCGCCGGCATCGGCCTTACGACCGACTACGACTATTTCGGACGCCTCGCGGCCGCGCTGCTCGACGGGCGGTGGTGGCTCGATGAGCCCCCGCCATGGCTGAACGAGCTCCTCTCCTGCGGCGGCGGGCGCTTCTGCGTGGTCTATCCGCCGCTCCCCGCGATCCTGGCGCTCCCGCTCGTCCCGTTCCTTTCGACCGCGGCCGCGCAGGTGATCGCCTCGCGCGTCGCGGGCGGCGCGACGGCCGGGATCCTCTACTACGCCCTGCGGGCGTACGGTGCGCCGCGCCTCTACGCGCTCGCCGGCGCCATCCTTTCGGCATTCGGGACGACGTTGTTCTTTTCCAGCGTCGACGGGCGCGCCTGGTACGCCGCGCATGCGGCCTCCATGCTCTTTCTCGCCGCATCGTTCGCGATCGCGGCGCGGGGCGGCGCGCCGATGCTCGTCGGCGCACTCCTTGGGATCTCCGCGCTCGCACGGTTACCGGTCGCGTTCGCCGCACCCGCGCTCGCGCTTCTCGCCGCGCGGCGGAGCGGGACGCCTTTCGGCCCGGCGCTCCTCCGCGTCGTAGCCGGCGGGCTGCCGTTCGCGCTCGTGTATATCGGGTACAACGTGCTCCGCTGGGGAACGCCGTTCGACGAGGGCTACGCCCGCCTAACGGAGGGCGACTTCTTCTTTCAGCAGGGCCTCTTCTCGCCGATCTATCTGGTCCGGCAGCTTCACGCGATCTTTCTCGAGCTGCCCGACTTCGTTGAAGGGACACCGTTCTTCCTTCGTCCTCGTTTCGTGGGCATGAGCCTCTTCCTCACGACGCCGGCCTTTCTCTGGGTGTTCATCGCGCTCCGCGAGGTACGTCGCGACGTCGTGGTCGGCGCGACCGCCTTGGCGGCGCTGCTCGCACTGCTGCCGGATCTCTTCCACGGCACCGTCGGGTTCCAGCAATTCGGCTATCGCTTCAGCATCGACGCTCAGCCGTTCCTCGTCGCGCTCGCGCTCAGCGGCGATGGACTCGTACGCGGGGCGTGGCGACGCCGGCCCACGATTTTGTTCATCGCCGCCATCCTGCTGTCGGTGCTCGTGAACGTGTATGCCACGATCGCGATCACGCGCTTCGGGTACTGGCAATGAACGGGGAAGCGTCTCGCGCCGAGCGGCGGGCGCGCCTGCTCGTCGCGGGCGTGATCGCGCTGGGCGTCCTGGTCCGGCTCCTCACGGTGCGCGCGCAAGGCTTCACGACCGACGTCGCCACGTTCCAGGCCTGGGCGGAGCGGCTCGCTCAGATCGGGCCGGCCCGGTTCTACGAGCCGGGGTACTTCACCGACTATCCGCCGGCATTCCTCTACGTGCTCTGGCTGCTCGGCGCGATGTTCGACGGCGAGTTCCTCCGCCTCGCTGTGAAGGCGATCAGCATCCCCGCGGATATCGCGATCGCGGTCCTGGCGGCGATGGTGCTCTGGCGCACTGCCGGACGCGCCGCCGGCATCGCCGCCGCGACGATCTGGTCCATTCAGCCCGGACCCATCTTCGCCGGACCGTACTGGGGCCAGGTGGACGCGGTCGGCACGGTGCCGCTCTTCGCATCGCTCATGGCGGCCGGAGCGCGGCGTTGGTGGCTCGCTGGCGTGCTCGGCGCGGTCGCGGCGCTTGTGAAGCCGCAGTTCGGCATCGGACTCCTCGTCATCGGCGTCGCCGCGGCGATCGAGTTCATCCGCGATGCGCGCTGGCGTCCGGCCGTGGCGGTCATCGGCACCGGCGGCGCGACCGCATACGTGCTCTCCGTCCCGTTCTGGGGCCCGGATCCACTCCGCATCACGACCGAGCTCGTGAGCCTCGTCCGCAGCGCGTCGGAGACCTACCCGTACACGTCGCTCTACGCGTTCAACGCGTGGTCGATCCTCTTCGATTTCTGGAAACCGGACGACGGTCTGGTGGTGTACGGCGCATTGCTGGTCGTGGTCGGCTTTATCGCCGCCGTCCTACCGCTTTGGTGGCGTCGCGACACCGCGATGCTGCTGGCGTGCGCCGTTTTCACCGGCCTCGCGTTCTACTTCCTGCCGACCCGCGCCCACGAGCGCTACCTCTTCCCGGTGTTCGCCCTGGCGCTCCCGTTCGCCGCGGCACGCTCGCGGGTCTTCGCGCCCTATGCGACGCTCGCCGTCGGCTTCGCCGTCTCGCTGTATTTCGCGTTCACCAGATACCAGCAGCTCGTCGACCTTCGCGTGCCCCAGATCATCGAGGCGACGCTCTTCGGACGCCCCGGGCAGATCGTGATAGCGGTGGTCATGATCGCCGCGTCCGCGTACCTGGCGTGGCGGCTCGCGCGTGGCGACGCGCGCCTCGAGATCGAGGGCGCGTGGGAGCTCCCCAAGGTGACGGCCGGGCGCGCGACGTTGCGGCTGCCCGCGGGTCTCCTGCCAGGCCGGATTCCGACGCGCCGTGACATCACGGTCGCGCTGCTCATCGCGGTCACAGTGCTGCTCACACGCGGGTACCGGCTCGACTGGCCGCGCGACATGTATTTCGACGAGGTCTATCACGCGCGGACGGCCTTCGAGCTCCTCGCGGAGCGCGAGCCCTACGAGTGGACCCACCCGCATCTGGCGAAGGAGATCATGGCGCTGGGCATCCTGGCCTTCGGGGACGATCGGGTCGTCGGGCACGAGACGATCCCGCGACCTGCTCCGGCCGCGTTCGCCGTCGCGAACGATGGAACACGCGCTTTCGTCGCAGGCGATGGCGTTGTGTCGATCGCCGCCCGCGGGGGAACACCCCGGGACCGCGCGCTCGGAGTCGACGCCAGAGCGCTCGCCATCCAGGGCGACCGCGTAGTCGCGCTGACGGGAGCGGATTTGGTCGCGGTGCCGTTCGCGGAGCAAGCGAGCAACGTCGCATTGGCGCGCGCCGCGGTGCCGATCTCCGGCGCCACGACGCTGATCGTCGCGGGCGAGCGCCTCGTCGTCGGCGGGCCCGCGGGAATGGCCATCTTCGACTCGCTCGACGCACCGCCGCGGCTGGTCGCGGTGGGCGTGATCGCGGCGACGGCCAAGCCCGACGGCAGCGAGCTGTACGTCCTCGATCCGAGCGGAGTCGTGCATGTCATCGCTTCGGATTCTGGCCAGGAGTCACGCGCGCTCACCGGCGGCCGTCCCGGAAACGCGATCGCCTATGCGCAAGGCCCGAACCGACTGTTCGCCGCACGCACCGAGGGGCCGATGCTCGACGTGTACGACCTCGAGACCGGATCGCACGACGCCGTGTCGCTCGCGAACGTGCGCACCGGATCATTCGCGGCGGGCGCGACCGCGCTGGCGGTCGTGCCACGCACGGACTTCCTCTATGCGCTCGATGGCGGCCGCGTGGTCGTCACCGAGACCCACGGTGCTGCGCCGTTCGCGTCCATCCCCGTGACCGGTGACCTCCTGGGGGTGGATGGTCAGGACGACAAGCTCCTCGTCGCCGGCGCGAGCGGTGTTGAGGTCATCGAGACCGGCCGCCATGCGCTGGCCTGGCGTATTCCCGGCGTGCTCTTCGCCGCGCTCCTCGCCTTCCTGCTCGTCCTCCTCGCACGCCGGCTCTTCGCGTCGCCGGTGCTCGCTGTGATCGCGGGGGTCGCCGTGATCCTCGACGGCTCGATGTTCGCGCAGGCGCGGATCGGCATGAACGACGTCTACGTCGGAGCGCTCATCGTGGCGGGCTGGTACTTCGTTGTCGCAGCGCATCGGCCGCGTCGCTCCGCGGTCATCGACATCCTCATCGCCGGTGTGCTGCTCGGTCTCGCCGCGGCCACGAAGTGGGCCGCCTTCTACACCCTCGCGGGGCTGCTCCTCGCGACCATCGCCGTCACCCTGCGCGCGTACGAGAGAGGGCGACCCGGAACGGGCGGACCACTCGATCTTCTCGCGGGACGTGGCCGCAATGCCGCGCTGCTCTTCGGCTCCTTCGCGGTGATCCCGGTCGCGATCTATTTCGCGAGCTATGTCCGCTGGTTCGGCGGGCCGACGATTCCGTTCGGCTGGAACCTCATCGAGCTTACGCAGCAGATGTACTGGTATCACTCGAGCCTCACCGCGCCGCATCCGGCGGGATCGCCCTGGTGGAGCTGGCCGCTCGTTCTCAAGCCGGTGTACTGGTATTTCGGCCAGGGGGCGGACGGCGACAACGCGTACATCTACGACGCCGGCAACATCGTGCTGTTCTGGGCTGGCCTCGTCGCCTTCGCCTGGTGCGTGGTCGCGGCGTTCCGTGCGAGGTCGCCGGCGCTCGGCTTCGTGGTCTTCGCGGGCCTCGCGCAGTACGTGGCGTGGATCCCGATCGGCCGGGTGCTGTTCTTCTATCATTTCTTCACGGTTCTGCCCTTCTACCTGCTCGCCCTCGCCGCCGGTCTCGCGTATCTCTGGGAGCAGGGACGCGCGCGGTGGGTCGTCGCGTACCTTGCGACCGCCGCCGCGGCGTTCGCGTACTTCTATCCGTTCATCTCGGCGCAACCGTTCCCCGGCGCGCAGGCCGGGATGTTCTTCATCCTCCCGACGTGGACATACGACTGCCAGTTCTATCCGATGTTCGCATGCAGTCCGACGTTGGGCGCGGGATTCTCCGCCGGCGCACTCGTCGGCCGGCTCGGTCTCGCCCTCGCGGTCGCCGCGGGCGTGGCTGTGCTCCTCACCGCTGGGAGCTCGCCGGGATTCTCCCGGCTAGTCGCTACGGCACGATCTGGTATGCGCCGGTAGCGAAGATCAGCGCGGCGATCGCGACGGCGATCACCAGCGCGACGAGAAGCGCGAGGATCGCGTCAGTCAGCCCGACGCGTGCGTCCGCGAAGGGAAAACGCGAGCGCGCTGCGTAGAGCACAACGGTGATGTTGTCCTCGCCGCCGCGGTCCTTCGCGAGGTCGACGAGCGAATTCACGGCGCGGTCGAGGTCCGTCGACCTCACGTGTGCCGCGATCTCGTCGTCGGGCACGTGCCTGGTCAGGCCGTCGGAGCAGAGCAGGAGCCGATCGCCCGGCGCGAGCGTCTCCACGAACACGTCAGGCTGTACGCCCTTGGGATCGCCGACGTACCGAGTGATCGAGCTTGGGAACGCGCCGGAGTGGTCGGCCGTGATCCGATGTATGGCGCCGTCACGCACCAGGTACGCGCGGCTATCGCCGAGGTTGCCCACGACGGCGTCATTGCCGCTTACCGCCGCGGCGACGAGCGTCGACGCCGCGCCCTTCTGTCCGGTCTGTCCGGCCGCGCCGAGGACCGCGTCGTTCGCATCGCGCATCGCGGCGGCAAGCGCGTCGGCGCGCGAGACCTCGGCGCTCGCGCCGAAGAAGCGGTTCGAGAGCGCCTCGATCGCCGCGCCGCTCGCCATCTCCCCGCCGGCCTCGCCGCCCACGCCGTCCGCGACGGCGAGCAACGTCCCGCGCGGCTCGACGCGCACGAGATAGCGGTCCTCGTTGATCTCCCGCACCCGACCGACGTCGGTCCGTGCGGCGGTCCGCTTCACCAGTGCTACTCCCCCTTCTTCGTGCAGTCCTTCCCCGCGACGTAATACAACGTCGCCGTCTGTTGCGGGGTGATGGCCGATCCGGCCGGAGGGTCCTGGCGGATCACGGCGCACGCGACCCCTGATCCCGGTCCGACATCCCACGCGACCGTCGCGTATCCGGCGCCACGCAGGGTCTCGATCGCGTCGGCGAGCCTCTTTCCCGCGACATCGGGAGAGACCTTGCCGGCGGGGGTGGCGGTCGGAGTCGGCGGCGACGAGCGGCCGGCCCGCGAGAAGGACGCGAAGAAGAGGACCGTCGCCAGGACGACGGCGAGCACGGCGAGGACCGCGACCGTGCTGTCGAACCGTGGGAACGACCGAATCCGAGCTCTACGCGCGACCGGCATCCCGCCGAGCGAGGTCGTGCGATCGCCGGCGCCCTCGGCGGCGTCGGCGAACGAACGCGCGAACCCGCCGGCGCTCGCGTGGCGGCGCTCGGGATCGACCGCGAGGGCGCGCGTCAGCACCGCATCGACGCGCTCGTCCACGCCGATGCGCCGGTTGCGTAGCGAAGGCGGTGGCCCGAGAAGGCGCTTGCGCACCAGCTCCTCGCTCGATCCGCCGTCGAACACCGGCTGGCCGGCGAGGAGCTCGTACGCGAGCAGGCCGAGGCCATACACGTCGGTGCGCGGCGTCACTTCGCCGCCCGCGACGCGCTCGGGGGCGATGTAGCGAGCTGTGCCGAGGAGCTCCTGCTCGTCCTTGTCGCGTGCGGCGCGCGCGATGCCGAAGTCGGTGAGTTTCGCGATGCCCGACGGATCGACGATGACGTTCGCGGGCTTCACATCGCAGTGCACGACGCCCGCGGCGTGCGCCGCGTCGAGCGCTGCCGCGACTTGCGCCACGATCCGCGACACCTCGTGTGATGGGAGCGGCCCGCGCTCGGCGATGAGATCGCGCAGGGTCTTGCCGGGCACGAGCTCCATCACCATGAACGCGTCAGGGCCGTCGCGTCCCTCGTCGAATACGGTGACCACGTTGGGGTGCACGACTGCGGCGGCGCGCCGCGCCTCGTCCGCGAAGCGTGCGCGGAACGTGTCGTCGGCGCCCGGGCCGAGCACTTTTACCGCGACGTCGCGATCGAGCTTGGAGTCGCGCGCGCGCCAGACCTCGCCCGCACCGCCTTCGTCGATGCGCTCGAGCAGGCGGTAACGTCCGGCGAGAACGCGGCGCGCGGTAGGCCTGCGGGGTTCCAGCGCCATGCCCTCGCTCGACCGCAAGAGCCGAGCCACGCCCGGTCAGGACATGCGGACGAGCGCGGCCAGGGCTTCCTCGTACGTCCGGTCACTGCCGAGGATCGCGAGCTCCTCGCCGATGAGCTCCACGATCGCCGGAGACGGCAGCGGGACGGTGCGCTCCCAGCGCTTCTCGCCGTTCATCAGGACGGTGCTGGTCTGATGTCGCGGATCCGGCTGCCGCTTCACGACGAACTCCGCGAGCCGGCCTTCGCGCTGGGCTTGCAAACGGATGCCCGACACGTCGCCTTCTTCAAGTCCGCGCTCGAAGCGGGGCCGCACGCGCACCATCATCGGCGTGCCGTCCCCACGCGCGATGCCGAACAGGAGACCGCCCGCCTCCGAAGGTGCGAGCGCGCCCTGGGGCCGCCACCCGAGACGCGATGCGAGCCAACCAATGAACAGCAGCGCCTGCGAGGGATGGATGTCGCGGCCATCCATGTCCACGGCGAAGCCCACTCGGACGCCGCTGACGCTGTCGAGGAAGGGCCGCCACGCGGGTACGTCGAAGAACGAGGTGACTATCTCGCGCCACGGCGTGAGGCGCGTCCAGTTGAGGTCGGTCACCCCGAACAGGCCCCGCGCCTGAGAGCAGATGCGGGCGATCGATGGCAGGGCGAGATCGGGCCGCGCGAAGTCCGATGAATCGACGATCAGGCGATCGGTGACCCCGAGGAGGTCACCGAACGGCGGACCGCCCACCGGGGGTGCCCCCGTCCACCAGAGGAATACCGGCAGGTCGGGCACGAGAAGGGGGATGACGGCGGACGCGACCCTCTGGCGCGAATCGCCTCGGGCGCGAACGAGGATCTGCTCGTAGTAGATCTGCGTCGCGCCGTCGGCGGCCGGCAGGTGGCAGTGCATCTCGATCCGCGCCTCGACGTCCTCGCGCGCGCCGCGATCGGCCAGCACGACGATCGCTCGCGACGGGTGACGCAGCGCGAGCTCGGAGATGCTCTTCGCGGCGCGGCGGGCGTGGACCTCGCGCTCCGCGTACACGATGAGGTTGAGGACCGACGCGCGCGCCGCCGCAAGTCCCTGCTCCCGCGCATGCGCGACAAGGGCGCGCCGAAGGCGCGTCAGCTCGCGCTCGACCGCGGCGACGCCGAGGACGCGCGCGCCCCAGAAGGTCGTATCGACGGCTAGGCTTTGCGCCACTCGCGCCCGTCCCGTTCGATGAGCAAGTCCGCCTCGATCGGCCCCCAGGTGCCCGCTTCGTAGATCGGAGGAGCCGCTGGCGCCGCCGCCCACGCGTCGATGATCGGATCGACGAACGCCCACTGCTGGTCGACCTCGTCTCGCCGGGTGAACAGCGTGGCGTCGCCCCGAAGCGCGTCGAGGATGAGCGTTTCATACGCATCCGGGGCTTCGACCATGAACGAAGCGCCGTAGTCGAAGTCCATGTTCACCGAGCGGATTCGTATGCCCTGCACCGGCACCTTCGCGCCGAATTTCAGCGAGACCCCTTCATTCGGCTGGATGCGCAGGACGAGAGCGTTCGGCTCGAGCCCCTCTGACGCCTCGCGCGAAAAGAGCTGGTGCGGCGCGGCGCGGAACCCGATCGCGATCTCCGTCGAGCGCTTGGGGAGCCGCTTCCCGGTGCGCATGTAGAACGGCGTTCCCTCCCAGCGCCAGTTGTCGACCCAGCACTTGAGCGCAACGTTGGTTTCGGTACGGGAGTCCCGCGCAACTCCCGGCTCTTCGCGGTAGGCGTTGACCGCGACGCCTTCGATGAACCCGCGGCCGTACTGGCCGCGGACCGCGTTCGTGGCCACAAGGTCCCCGGTGATCGGCCGGAGGACGCGCAGCACTTTCACTTTTTCGTCGCGCACCGCCTTGTCGTCGAAGGCCGCCGGCGGTTCCATCGCGACGAGGGCGAGAAGCTGCAGGAGATGGTTTTGGACGATGTCGCGCATCGCGCCGGCCTGCTCGTAATAGCCGGCGCGTTCTTCCACGCCGATCGTCTCGGCGACGGTGATCTGCACATGGTCGACGTACTGCCGGTTCCAGATCGGCTCGAAGATGCCGTTCGCGAACCGCATGACGAGGATGTTCTGGACCGTCTCTTTGCCGAGGTAGTGGTCGATGCGGAAGACCTCATCCTCGCGGAAGACGGTGTGGAGGATCTCGGTGAGCTCGCGCGCCGACTCACGGTCGTGACCGAACGGCTTCTCGATGACGACGCGGGCCCAGCCGGTGTCGCCGCGCAGGCGATGGTCGCCGATCGCCCGGACGATGCTCGCGTACGCCGGCGGCGGCGTGGCGAGATAGAAGAGCCGGTTCGCGTGCGTCCCTAGCGTTTGGTCGAGTCGATCGAGCATCTCGCGAAGCTTCCCGTACCCGCGCTCGTCAGGTGTGGCCGCGAAGTGCAGGTTCTCGGCGAAGCTTCGCCACACCTCTTCGTTGAGCGGTTTGGTCCGGCTGTGCTGCGCCACCGCCATGCGCAGCTCCTCGCGATATGCCGCGTCGGTCAGCGGGCGGCGAGCGGTGCCCACGACGCAGAACGCCGCCGGCAAGAGGCGCTGCAACGCGAGGTTGTAGAGGGCCGGGATGAGCTTGCGCTGGGCGAGGTCACCCGATCCTCCGAAAATCACGACGGTCGAGGGCTCAGGGATGCGCTGGAAGCGCAGCCCTTCGCGTAAGGGGTTCTCTACGGTGGTCGCCAGGGGCCCTATTCCTTCTCGGGTCTCATTCTTTCTTGAGTGCGTGCCCGCCGAATTGGTTGCGGAGCGCGGCCGCGACCTTCATCGCGTAGCTGTCCTCCTGGCGCGAGGCGAAGCGCGCGAAGAGCGAGTGCGCGAGCGCAGTCATGGGGACGTCGTGGTTAATGCCTTCGATGATCGTCCACCGGCCTTCACCGGAATCTGCCACCCACCCCTTGATGCCCTTGAGGTCCGTGCCTTCCTGCTCGAACGCGCGCTCGGCGAGCTCGAGGAGCCACGAGCGAACGACGCTCCCCTGGAGCCATACCGATGACACCTTCCCGAGGTCGAGCGCGAACTCGCTCGCGTGCAGAAGCTCGAAGCCCTCGCCGTACGCCTGCATCATTCCGTACTCGATCCCGTTGTGGACCATCTTCACGAAGTGCCCGGCGCCGGCCTTGCCGAAGTGCGCCCATCCCTTCGGCGGGGCGAGCGTGTCGAGGACGGGCTTCACGATCGCCACCGCGTCGGCGGGACCGCCGACCATCATGCAGTATCCGTTCTCGAGCCCCCAGATCCCTCCCGAGACGCCGACATCGAGGAAACGGAGACCCTCTGTCGTGTACTTCTCCGCGCGCTTCATCGAATCGCGAAAGTTGCTGTTCCCGCCGTCCACGAGGACGTCGCCCGGGGACGCGTAGCGCGCGAACTCGTCGAGCGTGTGATCGGTCGCCTCTCCCGCCGGGACCATCGACCACAGCACGCGCGGCGGCTTGAGCTTGCGCACCATCTCCTCGATCGAGCTCGCGGCGACCGCGCCGTGCCCGACCGCTTCCTGAACCGGCTCGGGGCTCCGGTTGCCCGCGACCACGCGATGACCGCCGCGCGCGAGGCGGGTGACCATGTTCCCGCCCATCCGCCCGAGTCCGTAGAGGCCGATGTCCATGCACTCCCTCCGCAGCTCAGACGGTACGCCACAATCGAACCGGGGTGAGGTCGTTCAGCCTGACGCCGAAAGGGCCGTTCGATCTCGCGAACGCGCGAGTTGGTCGCCGCATGCTCGTCTCGCGCCCGCGTGGTCGGCGGCGTACCGTGGACGCGTGACGACCGAGGTGAAGTCGCCGTCGCGGCTCGAGACCTATCAAGAGCTCGCACGGCAGCTCCGCATCGACAGCATTCGCTGCTCCACAGCGGCCGCCTCCGGCCATCCGACCTCGTCGCTCTCCGCCGCGGACCTGATCGCCGTGCTGCTCGCCGGGCACCTCCGCTACGACTTTGCGCATCCGGACGCTCCGGCGAACGACCACCTCATCTTCTCGAAGGGTCATGCGTCTCCGCTCGTGTACTCGATGTTCAAAGTGGCCGGCGCGATCAACGACGACGAGCTCATGACCTTCCGGCGGCTCGGCAGTCGGCTCGAGGGTCACCCCACGCCGATCCTTCCTTGGGTCGACGTAGCGACGGGCTCGCTCGGCCAGGGCCTGCCCATCGGTGTCGGCATCGCGCTCGCGGGAAAACGTCTGCTCGACGCGCCGTACCGCGTGTGGGTCCTCGTCGGCGACAGCGAGACCGCGGAGGGCTCGATCTGGGAGGCGTTCGATCACGCGGGGCACGAAGGACTCTCCAACCTCACCGCGATCCTCGACGTGAACCGGTTGGGACAGCGCGGTCCGACCGAGCTCGAGTGGAACATGGCGGCCTACGCGGCGCGCGTCCGAGCGTTCGGGATCGACCCGATCGTGATCGACGGCCACGATCTCGCGGAAATCGACGACGCGTTCACACGCGCGCGCAGCGCGGAACGGCCCACGGCCGTGCTCGCGCGGACGATCAAGGGGAAGGGCGTGTCGTTCCTCGAGGACAAGGAGGGCTGGCACGGTAAGGCGCTCGACCCCGAGCAGGCGAAGCGGGCCATCGCGGAGCTCGGCGGGGAGACCCGGTCGCGCACGTTCCCGGTCGCGAAGCCCGAACGCTGGGAACCGCGGCCCATGCAGCGCACCGGCTCGATCTCGCTCAAGACCTACAGCGAGCCGATCGCGACGCGGAAGGCCTATGGGGACGCGCTCGCGGCGCTCGGGGCGGCGCGCAAGGACGTCGTCGTCCTCGACGCGGAGGTCTCGAACTCGACGCACGCCGAGGACTTCAAGAAGACCGCGCCGGACCGCTTCTTCGAGATGTATATCGCGGAGCAGCAGATGGTCGCGGCCGCCGTGGGCATGCAGGTCACAGGTCTCGTGCCGTTCGCGTCGACGTTCGCGGCGTTCTTCACGCGCGCGTACGACTTCATCCGGATGGCCGCGGTCTCGCGCGCGGACATCCGCCTCGCCGGGTCGCACGCCGGCGTTTCGATCGGCGAGGACGGCCCGTCGCAGATGGGGCTCGAAGATCTCGCGATGATGCGGGCCGTCCACGGCAGCACGGTCCTGTACCCCTGCGACGGCAACCAGACCGCGCGGCTCGTCGCGCAGATGGCCGATCGCAAGGGCATCACCTACATCCGCACGACGCGGGAGAAGACGCCCGTGATCTATGGCCCGAGCGAGGAGTTCCCGATCGGCTGGTGCAAAGTCGTGCGCGGGACGGAGAAGGACCGCGTCACGATCGTGGCGGCGGGCATCACGTTGCATGAGGCCATCAAGGCGTACGACGTCCTCCGGACTCAGGACATCACAACGCGTGTGATCGATCTGTACACGGTGAAGCCGATCGACGCCGACGCGCTGGCAGATGCGGCGAAGGTGACCGGCGGGCGCTTCGTCGTCGTCGAGGACCATTGGGCTGAGGGCGGGATCGGCGACGCGGTGCTCGCCGCGCTCGCCGAGAAGGGTGTACGCGAGGTCAGATATCGGCACCTCGCTGTCCGGAAGATGCCCGGCTCCAGCAAGCCCGCGGAGCTCCTGGACGATGCCGGCATCAGCACGGTCCACATCGTTCGCGCGGTGAAGGCGCTGCTCTAACCGGCGCGCGCATACTCCGCCGCCATGAGGACGGCGGCGCTCGCCCGCGAACCGCTCACCATCCCCCTGCGAGAAGCGAAGGCGCCGCTCGTCATCACGGTCGACATCGGCACATCCGGACTACGCTCGTCTCTCTTCGACGCGCGCGGCCGCCCTGTGGCGAACGCGATCGCGCATCGTGACCGGCCGCTGCGGACCGCGAGCGACGGAGAGGCCACCGTCGATGCCGATGAGCGCGTGCGCGCCACGGCGGACGCGATCGACGAGACGCTCACGCACGCAGGCCGCCGCACCACCGACATCGCCGCGGTCGCGACGTCGACGTTCTGGCACAGCCTCATGGGCGTCGATGAGCGCGGGCGGCCGACCACCCGCGTGCTGACCTGGGCGGACACCCGCGCGCGCAAGGCCGCGGCGGCCCTGCGCGCCGAGCTCGACCCGGTCGCGACGCACGCCCGGACCGGGTGCACCTTCCACGCCTCCTACCTCCCCGCGAAGCTGCGCTACCTGCGCGACGCGGATCCGACCGCGTTCGAACGGACCGCAAAGTGGATGTCTCTCGGGGAGTACCTCTATTTCCGCCTCTTTCCGGGCACGCGCGCCGCGCACGGCATGGCCTCGGCGACCGGCCTCTACGACCAGCGCCGGCGTGCCTGGGACGAGCCGCTCCTCGCGCACCTTCGGATCCGCACGGGGGCCCTCTCGACGATCTCGGACGAGCCGCTCGTCGGTCTGCGGCCGCAGTTCGCGAAGCGCTGGCCCGCGCTCGCGCGCGTTCCGTGGGTGCCGGCGATCGGTGACGGCGCGTGTTCGAACGTCGGCGCGGGCGCGATCGGCCGCGACACCGCGGCGCTCTTCGTCGGCACCTCGGGCGCCATCCGGGTGCTATACGCGACCGACGACCCGCCCGTCGTTCGCGGCGGCTGGACGTATCACCTCGACACGCGCCGCGTGGTGGCGGGCGGCGCGCTCTCGAACGGCGGCAACGTGATCGTGTGGCTGCGAAAGATGTTCCCGTCGATCGATCCGGCGGCGCTCTGGCGGTCGAACGTGGAGGCCGACGGCCTCACCGCGCTGCCGCTTCTGGCGGGCGACCGCAGCCCGACGTGGAATGATGCAGCGCGCGCCGCGATCGCCGGGATCGGTCTGTCGACCGGACCCGAGGAGATCGCGCGGGCGATGCTCGAGGGCGTCGTCTATCGGGCCGCGCGGCTCTGGCAGGTAGTCGACGCGGCCCTCCCCGGACTCAAACGCGTGATCGGGACGGGCGGAACGCTGCTGCAGCTGCCGTGGCTCATGCAGCTCTTCGCCGACGCACTCGATCGACCGGTACTGATGAGCGGCGCCGGCGAAGGCTCGGCGCGGGGGGCGGCGCTCGTGGCCCTCGAGCGGGTCGGGCTCATCAAGGACATCGCATCGGTGCGCGCGCCGCTGGGACCCACGTTCCAGCCGCGCCCGGAGGCGCACGCGCGGCTCGCCGCGGGGATGGAGCGTCAACGCAGACTGGAAGAGGCGCTGGCACCGCTCGCGCTCTGAGCGAAGGCTCGTTGACGCGAGCCTTCTGCTAGCCTCGGCTGTCCAGGGAGGGGCTTCGTGGAGATCGTCGTCCTCGTCGTCATCATCGCGGGGCTCGCGCTGTTCTTCGTCGGAACGTACAACCGCCTCATCACCCTGCGCCAGCGCGTGAAGGAGGCGTGGGCCGACATCGACGTCCAGCTCAAGCGGCGCCACGACCTTATCCCGAACCTCGTCGAGACCGTCAAGGGCTACGCCACCCACGAGTCGACGGTCTTTCAGAACGTTACCCAGGCGCGCGCGGCCGCCGTCGCCGCCGGCGCATCGGCATCCCCGCAGGAGCGGGCGCAGGCCGAGAACATGCTCACCACGGCGCTCCGCTCGGTCTTCGCCGTCGCGGAAAACTATCCCCAGCTTCAGGCCGTCCAGGAGTTCAAGGACCTGTCCGAGAACCTGACCGCCACGGAAGACAAGATCGCCTTCGCGCGGCGCTTCTACAACGGAAACGTGCGCGATTACAACACCTCGCTCCAGACCTTCCCGACGAACGTCTTCGCCGGGATGCTCGGGTTCACGCCGGAGCAATACTTCGAGCTCGCGGACGCGGGCGAGCGCGAGGTGCCGCAGGTGAAGTTCTAGCGCCGAGTCTTTGTCCGCGGGAGCTGCACCGCGAGGATCGAGGAGAGCGGACCGGCGACGATCTGGCCACCTGGCTCGCGAAACATGAAGCCAGCGACAGTGATGAGTTGGCCGTCGCCTCGCGCGACGGCCTGGTCGCCCTCCATGAATTCGTAGGTGTCGAGCGCGAAGGATGCTTCCTCGACCTCGTGCCAACGGTCCGCCAGCAGAACGTGCTTGATTTCGTCGAGTTGTATCCCAAGGCTCATCGCCTCACCTCCCGGTGTCGACCCTTCAGTCGGGTGTTCACGTCTGCGCCGTGAACTATGTCGCATCGGGTACGCACTAGCCTGTTAAACAGGGTGTCCTCAGAACCCACACCCGCGCGCCTATCGATCTATGAAGCCGCCGCCGCGAACCGGTGGCGGACCATCGCGCTCATCGCGTCTTTCACCGCCCTCATCGCCGTGCTCGCCTACTTCGTGGGCGAGTACTTCACGCCCGGTGGCGGTGTCGCGGCTCTGCCCTTGGCGTTCGCGCTCTCGACGGGGGGCGCGCTCACGTCGTACTTCGCGGGCGACAAGCTCATCCTCGCGCAGAGCCAGGCCCGCGAGCTTCGACCCGGGGAGGAGCAGCAGCTGCACAACATCGTCGAGACGCTCGCGATCGGCCTGGGCATCCCTACGCCGAAGCTCTACGTGATCGAGGACTCCGCTCCGAATGCGTTCGCGACCGGCCGCGATCCGCAGCACGCATCGGTCGCCGTCACGCGCGGCCTCCTCGACAAGCTCGACCGCACGGAGCTCGAGGGCGTGCTCGCGCACGAGCTGTCGCACGTCGGGAACCACGACATCCGCGTCATGGTCCTCGTCACCGTCCTCGTCGGAACGGTCGCGCTCCTCGCGGACTGGATGTGGCGGTCGATGTTCTGGGGTCGAGGCCGAAGCCGAGACCGCGGCGGAGGCAGCGCGATCATCGCGGTCATCGCGATCGCGCTCGCGGCGCTGACGCCGATCATCGCGACCCTGATCAAGCTCGCGGTCTCGCGGCAGCGCGAATATCTGGCCGACGCGTCGGTTGCGCTCCTGACGCGTTACCCGCCCGGGCTTGTCTCGGCTTTGCGTAGGATCGCGGCGGACAAAGAGGCGCTCGAAGTCGCGAACAAGGCGACGGCCTCCCTGTACTTCGCCAACCCTTTGAAGGACGCGCCGGCCTTCTTTGACCATCTATTCGACACCCATCCGCCCATCCAGGAGCGCATAAAGAGACTCGAGGCGATGTGACACCTTTCATCCAGCGGTATCTGCGACCCAGCACGGCGGTGGCCGCCGCCGCGGTCATGCTCGTGATCGCCATCGGCGCGGGCGCCGCAGCGGGCATCGTCACGCGCCCTACGCCCACGCCCGTCCCGACGCCCGTACCTACGCCCGTGCCGAGCCTTAGCCCCGAGCCCGACACCGGTCCGCTGGTTTTCCAGCAGCCGCTCACCGCGGGCTGCGCGAGCGAGGACGCGACGTGGGTCGTATCCGACGGAGGCGGGATCGGGCGCTTCGACGGGAAGCGCTGGCAGCTGATCGATTCGACACTTCGGTCTCTCGTCGCGGCGGCCTGCGCGCCGGACTCGGTCTTCGCGGTCGGGCCGTTCGGTCGGGTCGTGACCATCGACGACGTCGCGAAGACGATCCGTTCCGACGACCTCGGCTTCTTCGATGCGTACGGGATCTCAGTGTTGCCGGACGGAGCGATCATCGTGGGCTCCGGGGGCAGCGTGCAGCGACAGACCTTCGGCGGATGGCAGCCTTTCGCGCGCGGCATCGAGGAGGATCTCTTCGGCATCGTCGCCTTCAGCGGCAACTCGGCGTGGGCGGTCGGCGCGGGCGGCGTGTCGTATCGACTCGAGAGCGCCGGCTGGCGACCGTTTGTGACGGGCACGACCGCCGCGTTGCGCACGGTCGCCGGCGCGTCGCCGACGGATGCGGTCGCGGCCGGGGATGACGGCGTGCTGCTGCGGTTCGATGGACGCTGGCGTGCGCTCGAGAGCGGGGTGGAGAGCGGGCTTCGCTCGTCGGTACGTGCGGGTCCGGTGACCTACGTGGTCGGCGACCGCGGCGTCGCGCTCGCGGTGGAGGGCTCCACCGTGCGCCGCGTCGATATCGGCACGACCTGCGCACTTCGCGGCGTCTTCGCGCGCGGCGACGCCGTCTGGTTCGTTGGATCCGAGGGCACGCGCGCGGGCGTGTGGCGCAAGACCGGTGACAAACTAGACCGGTGGGGGACGTGCTAGAGGCGAAGGGGGCTTTGCCCACTTCGGAACCCCCGCTTACGGGGATCCGTGTCATCGAGGTCGGCAACTACATGGCGGGTCCCTTCTGCGGGATGCAGCTTGCCGATCTCGGCGCCGATGTCGTGAAGGTCGAGAGCCCCAGAGGCGGCGACTTCGCCCGGCTGCTCGAGCCGCGGGCCAACGGCGAGAGCGGGAACTTCGCCCGGCTCAACCGTGACAAGCGCAGCCTCGCGCTCGATCTGAAGCACCCCGAGGGTCGCGAAGTGTTCCGGCGGCTCGCCCGCGACGCCGACGTCATCGTCGAGAACCTCCGCCCGGGCACGATGGAGGAGCTCGGGCTTGCGCCTCGGGCGCTTCTCGCGGCGAGTCCGCGCCTCATCTACGTGGCCGTCACGGGCTGGGGCCTCGAGGGTCCGTACGCCGACCGTCCCGCGCTCGACATCATCGTGCAGGGACAGAGCGGCCTGATGAGCATCACCGGTGAAGAGGGCGGCGCTCCGGTGAAGGTGGGCGTGTCCATCGCCGACCTGACCGCCGCGCTCTACGCGACGGTCGCCACGCTCGCCGCGCTCCGCACGCGCGACCGCGACGGCGCCGGGCAGCTCGTGGACGTGTCGATGTTCGAGTCGGCGGTGTCGCTTGCAGTGTGGGAAGCGGGCGTCCACTTCACGACAGGCGAGATCCCGCGCGCCGCCGGCTCGGCACACAAGCTCGTCGCGCCGTATCAGGCGGTGGCCGCCTCTAACGGGCACTTCATCGTCGGCGCGACGACGCCCGGCAACTGGGAAAGGTTCTGCCGTGCGCTCGGGCTCGAGTCGCTCGAGCGTGACCCGCGCTACGCCGACGCGAGCGCCAGACGCCGCAATCGCGCCGACCTCATCGCGGCGATCGAGCTGGTCACGCGATCCAAGACGGCCGCGCACTGGCTCGGGGTGCTCCGCGCTGCCGGCGTGCCGTGCGGCGAGATCGCCGACTACGGCGATGTCTTCAACGATCCGCACCTCGGGGCGCGCCAGTTCTTCGTCGACCTTCCGCATCCGGTGCTGGGCACGCTGCGCGGGCTCGGGTCGCCGCTGCGGCTCGAGCGCACGCCGGTCCGACACCGCCGCGCCGGCCCACTGCTCGGCGAGCACAGTGCCGATGTCCTGCGCGAGCTTGGCTGCACCGACGCCGAGGTCGCGAGGCTCGAGCACGACGGCGTCATCTCCAGCGCATGACGGAAGAGATTCGCACCGAGCGCCGCGGAGACGCGCTCTGGATCACGGTTGACCGCCCGCTGGCGCGCAACGCGATGACCTTCTCGATGTACGAGCGGATCGCGGCGATCTGCCGCGACGCGAATGCGGACGCCTCGGTCCGCGCGGTCGTGCTCACCGGCGCGGGCGAATCGTTCGCCGCCGGGACGGACATCGCGCAGTTCGCGGACTTCACGGACGCATCGCACGCGCTCGAGTACGAGCGGCGGATGGACGACTGGCTCGGCGCGATCGAGGACGTCCGCGTCCCCACGATCGCGGCGCTCAGCGGTCCGGTCATCGGCGGCGGCTTGGCGATGGCGGCCGCGTGCGACCTGCGCGTCGCGGCACCGTCGGCGAAGTTCGGCGTCCCCGTCGCGCGCACGCTGGGCAACTGCTTCTCGGCCGCGAATCTCGTGCGGCTCTCGGCGCTCGTCGGCATCGGCCGCGTGAGGGAGCTCGTGCTGACCGCGCGGCTGATCGACGCACAGGAGGCGCGCGCGATCGGCCTCGTGTCTGAGGTCGTCGCGGGCGAGGATGCGCTGGTCACGCGTGTGGACGAGCTCGTCGGGATGCTCGCATCGTTCGCGCCGCTCACGCTGCGAGCGACCAAAGAGATGCTCCG
>DASYSC010000043.1:0-24058 GCA_036003765.1 Candidatus Limnocylindria bacterium | reverse complement strand
TGCTTCTAGGATGTGCGCCCATGCCCGAGCAGCCGACACCAACACCGGTAGCACCGCCCCCCGAGGAAGGCCTGCGTCCGGATCCGCTCGCCTCCGCGGTAGCGGATGCCGTCGGGAAGCTGCGACGCGCGGCGGGTCTTTCCGAACGCGCGGCCGCGAGACGTCTGGGCACATCTCAGACTCAGCTCCGGCGCATGGAGGATCCGCGCTACCTGCCGTCGCTTCGCTCGCTCGCGCGGGTCGCGGCCGCCTACGGCTACCGCCTCACCGTCGAGTTCCTTCCCCAGGAGCCAGCGGGGGGCTCCGCCCCCCGACCCCCGAGGCGAGGCGCGGGCGCGGCCCCCCGGCCACCGAAGAAACGCGCGCCGGCTAGAGCGTCCGTGTCACCTTCGCGAGGCCGGCGGGCCGCTCCGGGTCGCGCCCGTGGCGGCGCGCGAGGGCGACGGCGAGCTGCTGCCCCACGACGACGAAGCTGATCGGAACGAGCGTCTCGGAGAGCGGCGCGCGCAATACGATCGCGTCACGAGCGCGGCGGGCCAGGCGCTCGTCGTTGGTGATCGCGTAGACCCGCGCGCCCTTCTTCGTGAGCGATGATGCCAGGGCGCGCGATTCCCCTTCGGTAGCACCGCGCGAGGCGAGCAGGACCACCGGCGTCCTCGGCCGCAGGAGCGTGCGCGGACCGTGCGCAAAGTCCGCGCTGGAGTAGGGCTCAGCCCAGACGCGGGCGAGCTCCTTGACCTTGAGCGCCGACTCCAGGGCGGCCGGGTAGAGGTATCCGCGGCCGAGGACGATGACCGTCGGCGCGCGCCCGATGGCGCGGGCGAGGCGCGTCGCGCCAGGCTCCGCGCCGACCGCCTCGTCGAGCGCTTCGGGGAGGCCCGCGAGCGAGAGCGCGCTCCGCCCGCGTGCCTCGGCGGTCGTCGCCGCGAGGAGCGCGAGCGCGACGCAGGTCGCGGTGAATGTCTTCGTGGCGGCGACCTCACGTTCCCGGCCAGCGCGGAGCGCGAAAACGTGCTCCGCGGCGCGACCGAGAGCCGACCGCGGCTGGTTCGTGATCCCGATCGTCACGGCGCCGGCGCGGCGTCCCTCCGCGACGACGGCGGCCACGTCCGGCGATGCGCCGGACTGCGATATGCCGATCACGGCGCCGCGCGCGTACGAGGGTGGCGCGTGGTAACGGGTGACCAGCGACGGAGCGGCGAGCGCGGTCACGACGCCCGCGATGCTTTCGAAGAGGTATTTCCCGTAGGTCGCCGCGTTGTCCGAGGAGCCTCGCGCCACGAGCGTGATGTGCTCGACCCGGGAGAGGGCGTGACCGAGGGCGCGCGATTCCGGCCAGCCTTCCTCCAGAAGCCGTCGCACCACGCTTGGCTGCTCGGCGATCTCCGTCCGGAGCGACACCCCGCGGATGATGCCCCGAGCGGTACTACCGCACAGGACCATCGGTCCCCTAGACGGCGGCGGCCGACAGAGCGAGCCTCGGTGCAGCGCAGTGAGGATGCTGGGGAGCGTGCCACCGGTCAGGCGTCGCTGGCGGCGGACGCTCCGCTCCGGCCTTTTCTGGACCGCGCTGGGCCTCGGTGCCGCGAGCATTTCGTACGCGCTCAACATCGACGTCGCGGCACGCTCGCTGGGGTTCGACCGCACCCTTGCCTCGGCCTTCCTCGCGCTCGTTCCGATCCCCGCCCTCGCGCTCGGCGTCCACGGCCTCGCGCTGTCGCTCCGCCTGCGCGCGGCTTCGGTCCTCGCCGACCGCACCGCCGACTACCTGAACGACCACCTTCCGGACGGATACGTCGTCGTGCCGCACTACGGACCGCGGGACGGGGGCGACGACGAGGTGGCGATGGTGGTCATCGGGCCGCCGGGCGTCGTCGTCGTCGAGCCGCATGACGAGCAGGGCGAGGTGCTCTGCCACCAGGACCACTGGTATCGGAAGCAGAAGTTCGGATTGGGCCGGCGGATCCCCGGCATGTCACCGTCGCAGCGGGCCCGATGGAACGCCGCTCGCGTCCGCAGCGACATCGCCAACGGCGGATTCGTGCGCACGCCCGTCGAACCGGTCGTGGTGTTCACCAGCGCCAGCCTCGGCGATGTTTCGAGCTCGTCCGTTACCGCGCTCGCAGGTATGGATGCGATCGTCGATCGCCTCGTGCGCGGCGCACGTACCGATGGCACACCGGCACGGACGCGCGCACTCGCGGACACCCTCGCCGAGCCCGTCCGCCTCGCCATCGTCTAGTTAGAGCGGAGCCGTCCGAAGAGGTCAGACTCGAGCGGTGGGCCGCCAGGGTCGGGGTACTGGCGAATGAAGACTTCTTCCGCGAACAGCCACGGGATGCGCTCGCGCGCGCCGATCCACGCGCGATAGTCGGGCTCCTGCGTCTCGTGCGCTCGCATCGCCTCGATCTTGCGATCGGCGACCGCGCTGATGTCGATCGCCGCGCCTAGCCGATCGCGCGTCCATCGCTGCGGTTTCACCGCAAGCGTCTCCATGTACTCGACGAACTGCGGATTGATCGTCCGGAGGCCGTCGACGAAGTCGGCGGCCGCGACGAAGCGATAACACCGGCGAACGCGATGTGGCAGCCCCAGACCGAGCTCGTGCCGCTCGATGCCGGCGAGCTCGAGCGCGACGAGCGCGCGTTCCCCCGCGGCGATGTGGTCGGGATGACCGTAGCCGCCGTCCGGGCCCCACGTGATCACGACGTCGGGGCGGACCCGGCGGACCCAGCGGACGATGTCACGCACAACTCGACCCTCGGCGACGCCGGCGAGGTCGCCATCGGGGTATGTGAGGCAGGTGGTGGACGTCAGGCCCATGCGCCGGCCCGCCTCGGCGAGCTCCGCGGCGCGTGTCGCGCCGAGCTCCTCGGGCGGGACGAGAGGTCGATCGGGGTCCCCATTCCAGCCCTTCTCGCCCTGCGTAAGGCACAGGCTGTGGACCTGCGTACCCTCATCGGCGTAGCGAATGAGCGTGCCGCCGACGCCGAATGTCTCGTCGTCAGGGTGCGCGAGGATCGTCGCAAGAACGAACGGATCTTTCACAGGTGCGGGACGGTATCACGCTTAGCATTTCGGTCATGACCGCGCGCATCGTGATCGTCGAAGATGATCCGTCGGTGGCCGAGCTGGTCACGCTCTACCTGCGAAATGCCGAGTTCATCGTGGAGCATGCGCGCACCGCGGCGGAGGCCCGCGCGAAGATCGAACAGACGAAGCCGGCGCTGATCGTGCTCGACCTCGGTCTTCCCGACGCGAATGGACTCGATCTCTTCCGCGAGATACGCGGTCGCGCCGACACGCCGGTTCTGGCGCTCACCGCGCGCGCGGAAGACGTACAGAAGATCGAGGCGCTCGAGTCCGGCATGGACGACTACATGACCAAGCCGTTCAATCCGAAGGAGCTCGTCGCGCGTGTCCGCGCCGTGCTTCGACGCGTCGCCGGTATGCCGGGTGGCGGTCGCACGCTCGTGGTCGGGAACGTCCACATCGACCCGGCGCGACATGAGGTGCACGTCGGAGATCGCTCCGTCGCGCTTCGCGCGAAGGAGTTCGAACTCCTCGAGGCGTTCTGCAGGCAGCCCGGCATCGTGCTGACCCGCGATCGGCTCCTCGAGGACGTATGGGGCTTCGCGTATCCGGGAGAGACGCGCACCGTCGACGTGCACGTGAAGCAACTTCGCGACAAGCTCAGCGGCGCTGACGCCAAGATCGAGACGGTCTGGGGAGTGGGCTACAAGCTAGTGGCCCCCGCCTGATCCGTGCCGCGCAGCATCGCGACCCGGCTCTTCCTCTCGTACCTCGCGGTTGTCGTGGTCGGCCTCGCGGCAGCGGCGATCACGATCTCCGGGCTCCTGCTCCGCTACGAGAACGATCAGACGAAGCTTCGACTCGAGGAGCTCTCGGCCCCATTTCTGACGGCGATCCAAACGGGCGTTCGCGCCGGCCAGCAGCCGCGCGACATCGTCGCCGCGCTGACCGAGCAAGCCCATGCCGCGGATGCGCGCCTCCTGATCATCACGCCCCAACGTCGCGTGGTGGTGGACAGCGAAGGCACGATGATCAACGTTCAGCTTCCGCAGCCCGCCACGACGAACATCGGCGAGTTCAGCGAAGGCAACGAGCAGTGGATCTTCGTCCGTCAGCAGCTCCGCCAGGCCACGGCGAGCGCTGGCGGCCTCGGATTCATCGTGGTCGCGCGACCGCGCGCCGTGTTCACGGATACTTTGCGGGCGCTCCTGCCATCGCTTGCCGTCACCGGACTCGTTGCCCTGGGATTCGCGCTGATCGTCGCGGGTCTCTTGTCGCGCACCATCACGCGACCGTTGCGTGATCTCGTAGGCGGCGTACGCCGCTTCGCCAGTGGCGACTACGGGACGCGCGTGCCCATCGCCGGGCCGAGCGAGGTCGCGGAGATGAGTACCGCGTTCAACGAGATGGCGAGCGAGATCCAGCGCGCTCGGGGCAGCGAGCAGGCCTTCCTCGCCGACATCTCGCACGAGCTGCGGACACCGCTGACTTCGATCCAGGGCTTCGCGCAGGCGATCGTTGAGGGCGAAGCACGCGGGGACGCTGTATCGCACGTCGCCGAGATCATCCATCGCGAAGCGCGCCGACTCGTACGGATGGTCGAAGGACTTTTGCAGGTCGCCCGGCTCGAGTCCGGCGCGCTGCAGATGGCCCGCGAGGACGTCGCGCCATCGCGCCTCGTCGAGGGCGCGGTGACCGCGTTGGATGTCCAGGCGCGCGATGCCGGCGTGCGATTCGATGTTTCCAGCGCAGCGGAGCTGCCATCGGTGCGCGGAGATCCCGACAAGCTCGCGCAGCTCTTCCTGAACGTGCTCGACAACGCGGTGAAGCACTCGCCGCGTGGCACGACCGTGCAGGTGCGCGGCGAACGCGATGACGGCGCAGTGGTGGTGCGCGTGCGTGACTCTGGGTCGGGACTTCCCGAGGGCGCGCAGGTCCGGTTGTTCCAGAGGTTCTATCGAGGCGAGAACGCGCTGCGAAACGGTGCGGGCCTCGGTCTCGCGATAGCGCAGGCGATCGCCCAGGCGCACGGCGGCTCGATCACCGCCACGAACGTCGAGGGCGGTGGGGCCGAGTTCGCGGTCCGGCTCCCGCTCGCTTCGTAATTCCTAGACTCGCGATCCATGGGTCTCGGCGGAACGATCCGCGGAAGGAAGAGCACGCTGCGCCTACCGGTCGAGGCCGATCTCGAAACGTACGACCGCTGGATGGCCGACCTGCGCGTGCGCCGCGCTCACAACATTTGGCACGAGCCGGCGATGCCGGCGACCTGGAAGGAGCGCTTCAAGGAGATCGCCAAGGAAAAGCAGGCGGTGCTCTGGTCGATCGAAGCCGATGGCAAGCTGATCGGGCTCGCCGTCGGCCACGTCTGGGGGATGGGGAATGGATTCGACCTGAGCCAGCTGGTGATCGACCCGGACCACTGGCGCAAGGGCTACGGGTTCGACGTGGCGCTCGCGTTGCACCGGTACCTCTTCGACTACCTCGACCTTCGGCGCTCGGATCTGGAACTGCGCGCCGATAACGCCGCGGCGCTGCGGATCGCCGATCGCCTTGGCTACGTCGAGTACGCCCGCGGCCATGAGGCGGCGTATCGCGACGGCGCATACGTGGACCAGCTGCGCCTGCTGATGGAGAAGCAGACCTGGTACGAGCGCTGGAGCGCGGAACGCGAGTACGGGCCGCTCGCGGCGGACGCCACGCGCTGATGCTCGGCCCAAAGCTTGTCGGACGGAACGGGGTGTCCCTGGTCCCGCCGACGCTGAACGATTACCAGTTGCGACTGAGCTGGGTGGTCGTGCCCGAAGTCGGGCGGTTCTGGGGGCCACGTTTCGGCGAGCTCACCGACGAGCGCCAGGAAAAGCGATTCAAGGACACCGCCGAGAGCGACACCGAGATCGAGTGGACGATCGCGTATGAGGATGAGCCCGTCGGATTCACCGGGATCTTCGGCATCGACTGGGTCCGCCGCGACGGCGAGAGCGGGATCTTCATCGGTCGACACGATCTCTACGGCCGCGGTATCGCGAGCGAGGCCGTGCGGCTGCGAACCGCTTTCGCCTGGAACCAACTACGGCTGCACCGTGTGCACAACTGGATCGCACACGCCAATCGTGGCTCGCGCAGGGCGAATGAGAAGTCCGGTTACAAACAGATGGGCCTTCAGCCGAGAGCGTTCTTCCGCTCGGGCGAGTGGTACGACGAATGGCTCGGCGAAGCTTTCCCGCATACCTTCCCCGAGAAGGCTTGAAACTGTTAGGCTTGATATGCCCCAAAGGGGCGGCGGCGACGAGAGTCACCACGCGGGTCAAGTGAGGCACTTCCTCCCGGATCCTGGCGAGGCTCAAGGCGGCGCAACAACATAAGGGAGGAAGCTTCAAAGTGAGCTTCTCTGACAAAACTCTGACCTGCAAAGACTGCGGTCAGGAATTCACATGGACGGCCGGGGAGCAGGAGTTCTACGCCTCGCGCGGTCTCATGAACGAGCCGGGACGTTGTCCCTCCTGCCGTGCGGCGCGTCGCGCCTCCGGCGGTATGGGCGGCGGTTCGTACGGCGGCCGTGGGATGGGTGGACCGCGTGAGTTCTTCACCGCCACCTGCAGCAACTGCGGTGGTGAGGCGCGCGTGCCATTCCAGCCGCGCGGCGACAAGCCGGTGTACTGCAGCTCCTGCTTCGAGCAGGTCCGTCCGTCGGCTTCGCGTAGCCGGTACGCCTAACTAGCGTCCGAAACGCACTTGGAAAAAGGCCCGCCGAGAGGCGGGCCTTTTCCTTTCTCGTGCCTTGTCTATGTGTCGCGCCGCCAGATGCGCGTCTGGCTCGGAATCGCCTTCATGGTCCCGTATTCGATCCCACCGCCGAAGCGCCGCTTCTTGTAGGGCAGAACCACCGCTAGGACAGCACCTTCTCGGTGCTCGATCGCGACCTGGATCGCGTCTTCGCCAGAGGGCCTCAGCTTCACGTCGCAAGCGATCGCCGCAGCTCGAATCTCATGAGACTGGCCGCGCAACCCTTCGTAGAGCATTTCCAAGACGTCAACAGTGACCGGCTGCTGCGTCTCGGCATGCGCCGCCACCATTCCGATCTCACCGGCGGCGCTCATCGAGACGGCGTACGGGGCGAACGCTCCGTGCTTGGCCAGCATCTGCTGAGCGAACGGCAGCGCGGCGTTCAGCATCTGGTCCATGTCGGCCTGGCACTGCGGCGATGCGGTGTCACGCCAAGAAGCCAAGGCGATCAAAACCCCTGCGCGTAGACACGACGAATCGGCAGTCGATAGGTGATGCGGTGCTGTTTGTTGAAGTTGTCCCGCATCGCCTCGTCGACCTTGTTCTCATCGCCGTAGTAGCGCGCCGCAAGCCGGCGGATGTCGGCGTGCGCGGTCGTCTGATCGTGGTCCATCTTGGCGCGGCCATCCACTCGCACGAAGCGATAGCCGTCGGCGACCATCACGCTCATCCGCGGGTCCGCGGCAAGGTTGCGATCCTTGAGCCGGCCCTGCGCACTGTTCACGACGATGTCGTCGCCGTCGAGCAGATACCACATCACGGCGAGATGCGGCGATCCATCGGGGTTGCGCGTTCCGACGACAGCGAAGCGCTTCTCTTCGAGGAACTTTCGCTGCTCGGGAGCGAGCTCGCTGCGGGTCATAGCGCCGTCGCGCGGTGCGACAGCACGTTGATGACGGCGCCGTTCGGGTCGCGCATGAAGAACCGTCGCACGCCCCATGGCTCGTCGGTCAGCGGGTGGACGATCTCCGCGCCAGCGGCCTCAGCTTTGCGATGGACGGCGTCCACATCCTCGACTTCCACTGAGACGTCCGGATGGACCGGAGCCGTTGCGTCATTCACCAGGACGGAGAGCTGCGCGGTCGCGTTGCTCCGTGAACGGAAGGTCACGATCCAGCCGAGGTCCATCGCCAGCTCGAGGCCGATGACCTCTTCGTAGAAATGGCGGCTCCGCTCGAGCGGAGCGGATGCCTTGAGGTTCGGGACCACGCGCCTGACTTCCATCGATTCCTCCTAGCGGAACATATCCCGCGCGGCAGGACGCACGTACTCCTGAGCGGTCTCGTTGGATTCCTCGAACATAAGCCCGCGAACGATCGCGACAGGGCAGCGGTCGAGCTTGCCCATCACGAGCTCGGCGGCGGCGGCGATCTCGTCGGCCATCGCGATCTCGGTGACACGGAGCTCGTACCCCTCGGGGTCACGCTGGCCGACGTAGCGCTTCAGCGCCGGCAGCCCGGCGATGCCGATCGCGACATTGGTGTGCCCCTCGCGCCACGCCCGACCGAACGTATCGGTGATGACGACGGCGACCGTCACGTGGGCCCGGGACGCAAACTCGTCGCGGAGGCGCGTCGCGGACGCATCCGGATCCACCGGCAGGAGAACAACCGTGTCCGGTGCCCCGGCGTTTGACCGGTCAACGCCGGCGTTCGCGCACACGAAGCCGTGATGCGTCTCGACGATGAGCACTCCGCGCTCCCAACGCAGGATCTCTTTCGTCTCCGATAGGACGACTTCGAGCTGGCGCGGATCCTTCCCTGACTCCTGGGCCATCGCGAGGGCGTGCTCGCCGGGAACGACGTCGGCGAGCCGCACAAGACGTCCCTCGCTCTTCGACACGACCTTCTGCGCGACCACGACGACGTCGCCCGCCGCCAGGCGTTCGTGCGAGCGCCCGAGCGAGTCCAGCAGCAGGCCGACGAGATCGTCGCCGGGCCGGATCTCGGGCAGCCCATGGACGGGGATGACCTGTAGTGTCACCGGCGCGAACGACGACCTGGCGCGACCCGCGGACCGCTCGCTGTGGCGAGATGATCGACGAGCGCCTTCAGGCGTTTCGTCGTCGCGAGCGATCGGCCGAGCGCACGGAGGAGCTTGCCGTCGACCATCATCGGGCTGCGCCGGAATCGCCCGCGATGGTCGTATTGGCAGAAGCGGATGCTCTCGCTGCCGTCCTCATAGCGGAGTAACTGGATCGATGGCTCGCTCCATTCCCCGATGGCGGTCGCCTCCTCGACGATCTCGCCTTTTCCCCACGGCATGGCGAAGGGTCGCGGGAGCTGACGCGACGTAGTCTTCATGGAGGTAAGTGTTAGGGCTCGGCTGGAAAGCGTCCGCGGAGCAATTCGACCCCAAGCGGCTCCTCGACTACGCGGTGCTCGCGGAGCAGCTCGGTTTCGACAGCGTCGCGGTGAGCGACCACTTCCACCCCTGGCGTGACACCGGCGGTCACGCGCCCTTCGCCTTCGCCTGGCTCGGGGCGGTCGCGGCGCGCACGACCAAGGTGCGGCTCGGGACGAGCGTGGTCACGCCCTCCTTCCGCTATCACCCGGCGATCGTCGCTCAGGCGATGGCGACCATCGCCTTCCTTGCGCCGGGGCGCGTTTTCCTGGGGGTCGGCAGCGGCGAGTCGATGAACGAGACGCCGCTCACTGTGGCGGAGTGGCCGGAGCCGGGCGAGCGCCTGCGACGCTTGCGCGAGGCGGTGAAGCTGATCAAACGGCTCTGGTCGGAGGAGTACGTGACCTTCGACGGCAAGTACTTCCGGACGAAGGAGGCGAAGCTCTTCGACAAGCCGCCCCAGCCGATCCCCCTGCTCATCGCGGCGGGGGGCCCGCAGGCGGCGACGCTCGCGGGACGTGAAGGCGACGGGATCATCGTCACCAGCGGCAAGGGCGCGGAGCTCTATCGCGACATCCTCGTGCCGGCGATGGAGAAGGGCGCGCGCGAGGCCGAGAAGGATCCCGCGAAGCTCGAGCGGATGATCGAGATGAAGGTCAGCTACGACCACGATCGTTCGCGGGCGATGGAGGACACCAAGGAGTGGGCGGCGCTCGCGCTCCCTGCGGATGACAAGGCCGGCGTGGAGGACCCGCGGGAGATGGAGAAGCGCGCGAAGGCCGCGGCGGATCGCGCCCACACGCGGTTCATCGTGTCGACCGATCCGGCCGAGCATGTCGCCACCATCCAGCCCTACCTCGACTGGGGGTTCACGCACCTTGTCTTTCACTTCCCTGGACAGGACCAGGAGCGCGCTATGCGACTCTACGCGGAGGAGGTCCTTCCGCGGCTGCGGGCGAAGGCATGAAGCTGAGCTCGCGCTCGCTCGAGCTCCTCGCCACCTCGCGCGTCGCCCACCTCGCGACCTCCGACCAATACGCGCGACCGCATGTCGTCCCGATCGTGTTCGTTTACGACGAGCCGCATGTCTTCACGCCGATCGATAGCAAGCCGAAGTCGGTCGCGGACTGGCGCGAGCTGCGCCGCGTGCGGAACATCGAGACGAACGGCCGCGCGAGCGTCGTGGTCGATCGCTACGCCGAGGACTGGACCGCACTCGCGTGGGTCCGGCTGGACGGTACTGCCGAAATCCTCACGTTCGGCGAGGATCACGGACGCGCCCTGAAGCTCCTCGAGCGAAAGTACGAGCAATACCGCGCGATGCCGCTGGGGACCGCGCCGGTGGTGCGCCTTCGCGTCGAGCACGCGACCGAATGGAGCGCGAGCTAGAAGGGCCGCCCCATCGAGAGATCGTTCGCGGAGATGAGCGCGGCGACCGCGGCGAGGATGAAGACCCAGTAGCGGACCGGGATGAAGAACAGCGTGTCGCGCCGCCCGACGACGACCTCCTGCCCGGTCCCCTTGTCGAGGAACGTGCGTTTCGGCCTGCTCTCGAGCCATCGGCCCACCGGCCAGATAGCGGCCGCCGCGAGAAGCCACGAGACGAGCTTCAGCCAGACATGGCCCGCGTAGTAAGGCTGCCCGTAGGCGCTCGCCACCACGCTCTGGACTGTGATCACGACCACGGCGGCGACGAGAACGACGGCGATGCCCCAGCCCGACCAGACGATCACGGCGGGCGACTGTAGCCGCACGCCTACACTTCCGCGTCTCAAATGGATTTCGGGTTCACGCTGAAGCCCGACCATTCGCTCGAGCGGGTCGCGTCGCTGGCGCGCCTCGCGGAATCCGCGGGCTTCAGCTACGGCTGGCTCTTCGACAGCCACGTGCTGTGGAAGGAGCCATACGTGCTCCTGACGCTCATGGCGCAGAACACGAAGCGCATGCGGCTCGGCACCTGCGTCACCAATCCCGCGACGCGCGAGCCCTCGGTGACGGCGAGCGTGCTCGCGGTCCTACAGGAGCTCTCGGGCGGCCGCATGGACCTCGGGATCGGGCGCGGCGACTCGGCGCGCCGCGTCCTAGGAAAGCGCCCGACGGACCTCGCCATGCTCGAGGAGGCAACGAACGTCATCCGCGACCTCTGCGAAGGGCGCGAGGTCACGTACGAGGGCACGAAGCTCCACTTCGATTGGGCGCCGAAGCACCGCCTGCCAGTGTGGATCGCCGGATACGGACCCAAGGCGCTCGAGCTCACCGGGCGTATCGCGGACGGCGCGATCATCCAGCTCGCCGACCCGAGCCTCGTCGGCTGGTGTGTCGGCTTGCTCCGCGAGGGCGCAAGACGATCCGGCCGCGACCCCAAGGCCATCGCGGTGATGGTGGCCGCGCCGGCGCACGTCGGGCCCCGAGACAAGGTGCGCGATCGCGTGCGCTGGTTCCCCGCGCTCGTGTCGAACCATGTGGTCGATCTCGTGAAGCGCTACGGGGAGAAGGGTCTGCCCGCCGATCTTACGGCGTACGTGCAGAACCGGCCCGGCTACGACTACCTACACCACGCCGAGTCGGGTTCGTCCAACGCGGCATTCGTCGACGACGAGTCCGTCGACCGCTTTTGCGTCACCGGCGAGGTCGAGGAGCACATCGAAAAGCTTCGCCAGCTCGCCGCCATCGGCGTACGCCAGTTCAACGTCTATCTGATGAGCGGCGAGGAGGAGCGCATCCTCCAGGTCTACGGCGAGCGGATCATCCCTGCGCTGGCTCGCGTTCCCGCCGCGTCGGTCGCCTAGACCCGTGGGGTCGCGCGACCGCGAGCCGGTGCCGGCGATCCGCTTCTAACTCGCGAGCTTTCCCGTCGCCGCGTACCGGTCGGCGATCTCCAAAGCCTCGTCGATCGCACGAACCCCGGTTGCGAGCTCGTCGTCGGTCACGGCGAGCGGCGGCGCGACGAAGAGCATGTTCCAGCGGCAGAAGACGTAGACGTCACGCTGCAGGAGCGCACTCTTCAGGGCGTTCGCGAGCGCGCTCGAGGGCCCGTTCCAACGCTCGAGCATCTCCTTGGTCCGCCGGTCTTTCACGAGCTCGATGCCCGCGAAGAGCCCGCGCCCGCGGACTTCGCCGACCGAGGGATGGCGATCGGCGAGCTTGCGCAAGTCCGCGAGGAGCTTCTCCCCCATCCGCGCCGAGCGCTCGATGAGACCGTCTTCGCGGTACGCCTCGATGCTCGCCGCGCCGGCGGCGCACGCGAGCGGGTGGCCGCTGTATGTGGATCCGACCCAGAGGACGTTGTTGTCGAAGTGGTGAGCGATCTTCTCGGTGACGATGGCCCCACCCAGCGGCACGTATCCCGAGGTGACGCCCTTCGCGAAGGTCATGACGTCGGGGACGACGCCCTCGTGGTCGGCGCCGAACCACCGGCCGGTCCGGCCAAAGCCGGTCATGACCTCGTCGAACATGAGCAGGATCCCGTAGCGATCGCATAGCGCCCGCAGCCCCCGCAGGTAGCCCTCCGGCGGAACGAGCACGCCCGAGGTGCCGGGGATCGGCTCGACGAGGATCGCCGCGATGTACTCCGGTCCTTCGTACCAGATGACCTCTTCGACGTGCGCGAGGGCCTTCTGGACGTCGGCGCCGAACACCGAGCGATACGGGTCAGGATTGAGGAAATGGACGACACCGGTAATGCCGGGCTCGGCGGCCCAGCGCCGGCTGTCGCCGCCGAGCGTCATGGCCCCTTGCGACTGGCCGTGGAACGACCGCCACTGTGTGAGGATCTTGTGACGCTTGGTGACGAGGCGCGCGATCTTGATCGCGTGTTCGTTCGCTTCGCTCCCGCCCGTCGTGAAGATCGTCTTTGAGAGATCGCCGGGGGTAACCTCGGCGAGGAGCCGCGCGAGCGTCGCGCGGCTCTCCTCGCCGAATGAGGGCGTGACGTAGCAGACCCGCGCGGCCTGCTCCTGGATCGCGCGCACGACCTTTGGGTGGCCGTGTCCGAGGTTGACGTTGATGAGGCCTGAAGAGAAGTCGAGGATGCGCCGCTCGCCCGCGAAGAGCCATGATCCCTGCGCGCCGGTGATGACGAGTGGCTTGAGGCCGCCCTGCGCCGACCACGACACCAGGACGTGGTCGGCCGTGTCCTTTGCTACCGCGGCAGGATCTGTCGGGCGCTTCGCGGTGATGGTCATCTGATCAGTTCCCTCCGGCCGTGACTTCGACGACGGCCTTCTTGAAGCTCGAGCCGTTTATGTCCACGTTCTGGCCCTTGAGCGCGTCGGCCGCCTTCTTCGCCAGGTCGGAGCGGAACGCGGCGCTCGTCGGCGCGCTCTTCAGGATCTGGTACGTCGTCGAGATCTGCGCAGTCTGATCCCAGGCTGCTTTGTCGAGCGCTCCGATGCCGTTCGGGGACGGCCAGATGAGGGCGTTGATCTCGTTGAGCTGCCAGGTCATGTGGCCCTTGCCGAGCGTCGTGCCGGCCTTCAGGACGATGTCGACACAATCCTTCTGGTAGTCGCGGCAGAACACCCATCCCTTGAACGAGGCCTGCAGAAACTTGACGGCGATGTCCTCGCTCCCGGACTTCTTGAGCCACGTCTCGCGGGCGAAGATGTGGTCCTGGAGCATCCCGGTCCCGACCTGGTTGAAGTCGATGACGTTGAGCTCGCTGGGCTGATAGAGCTTCCCGGTCTTGGGGTTCTTCTGCTCAAGGACCTGCGCGTACTCGTTGTAGATCATCGCCTGCGCCGCATCGACCTCGCCGTTCAGGAGCAATGACATGTCGAACGGCTGCTTCACGATGGTGACGTCGCTCGCCTTGTTGGGGTCGATCCCGGCCTTGCGCATCGCCGCGTAGAGCTCGGGCTCGTTGCCGAAGCCCCACGTGCCGACCTTCTTGCCCTTCCAGTCTTCGGGCTTTGTGATGTTCTTTTCCTTGAACGAGACCTCGAGCGTGCCCGACCGCTGGAAGACCTGCGCGATATTGACGAGATCGGCGCCGGCCTCGCGGGACGCGAGGACCTTGGGCACCCACGCGATGCCGAACTCGGCCGCGTCGGACGCGACGACCTGCTGCGGGACGATGTCGGGACCGCCGAGCTTGATCTCGACGTCTAGGCCCGCGTCCTTGTAATAGCCCTTCGCCGCCGCGGCGTAGTAGCCCGCGAACTGCGACTGGGCGACCCATTGCAACTGGAGCCGGACCTTCGTCATCGTGCCGCCGCCACCGCCACCGGTGCCGCCACCGCATGCGGTCGCGAGCAGGATCGCAACGATCGCGATCGCCAGAGAACGATGTGAACCTCGCATGTCAACCTCCCCCATTCGCGCGATGCCACGGAAGTGCGACTCGCTCGGCCGCGACGATGATAAGAAAGAACGCAATACTGACCGCGGACGCGACGACGATCGCGGCCCACGCGTTCGCGAACCGGAAGAACGCCGCTTCGGTGATGATGAACTGCCCGAGCACCGACTGGGCGCCACCGAAGTACTCCGCGACGATCGCTCCGATGAGCGACAGCGTAGCGCTGATCTTCACCGCGGTGAAGAAGTACGGCAACGCGTTAGGAACGCGCACCTTCACGAAGACGGCGCGCTCGCTCGCGGCATATGACCGCATGAGCTCGAGCGACGCGGGGTCCACCAGAGTGAGCCCTCGGAGCGTGTTGATCATGATGGGGAAGAACACGAGGACCGCGACGACCATCATCTTGGACAACGGATTCAGGATCCCGAACCAGTTGTTCATGATCGGAGCGAAGGCGATGATCGGGATCGAATTCGCGGCGACCGCGAATGGAAGGAGCGCCCGGCTCGCCGTCGTCCAGCGAGCCGTGGCGAACGCGACCAACAGTGCGGCGGACCCGCCGATCGCGAGTCCCCCGACCGCTTCGACCAACGTGTTGCGGCCGACCGTCATGAGTTCGTCGAAGTGCTCGGCGAACGCGGCGGCGATCGCGCTCGGGCGCGGCAGGAGGAACTGCTGGATGTTCAGCGCCCGGACCGTGACCTCCCAGAGCACGAGCACGATGAGGAACACGCCCACCGCCGGCGCGTAGTAGCGCAGGCGTACGCTCAACTCGCCGCGACCTCGACGGCGCTCGGGCGCCCGACGTCGCGCCCGCGCAGTTTCTCGCGCACCCGAGTGATGAACCCGAAGTACCGCTCGTCCTCGCGCGTGAGGTCGTTCCGCGGCTGCGACAGGTCCACCCCGATCACGTCGAGGATCCGGCCTGGCCGAGCGGACATCACCACGACGCGGGTCGAGAGAAAGACCGCTTCGGGGATGCTGTGCGTCACGAACACGATCGTCGTCCCGGTCTGCTGCCAGATCCGCAGCAGCTCGATGTTGAGACGCTCGCGCGTCATCTCGTCGAGGGCGCCGAACGGCTCGTCCATGAGGAGGATCGCGGGCTCGAACGACAGGGCGCGCGCGATGGCGACCCGTTGCTGCATCCCACCCGAGAGCTGCCACGGATACCGCCGCTCGAACCCGGTCAGCTCCACCAGCGCGAGCATGGCTCGCGCGCGCTCCACACGCGCGGCCTTGCCGATCGGGCTCATCTCGAGGGGAAGCTCGACGTTCCGCTCGACCGTTCGCCAATCGAAAAGCACCGGCGACTGGAAGACCACCCCGTAGTCGCGGTCGAGGCGCGCGCGATGTGCGCTCTTGCCATTCACTTCGATCGTCCCGGCCGTGGGCTGGGTGAGGTCGCCGATGAGCCGGAGCAAGGTCGACTTGCCGCAACCGGACGGTCCGATGAGCGATACGAACGCGCCCTTCGGGATCTCGAGGTCGATCTTCTCTAGCGCGTTCGTCGCGTCGGAGCCTGCACCGAAGACCTTGCGCACGCCGCGCAGGCTGACCACGGCGTCGCTCATGTCTCGCTCGTTCGCATCCGTCCGCGCAAGAGAAGCGCTTCCGCCACGCGGACGACGGTGAAGAAGCCGAAGCCGACGACCGCGGCGACGATGATCGCGGCCCAGAGCTTCGGCGGCCCCGACACGTAGTACTGGTTGAAATTGAGGATCGCCCCGCCCAATCCGTCGCGGATGCCGGACGGAAGCTCGCCGATGATCGCGCCGACCACGCTCGCGGTCGCCGCGACCTTCAGCGCCGCGAACAGGTACGGCGCGGCCGCGGGCAGGCGCACTTTCCGCAAGACGTCGAAGGGCGACGCTGCGTACGAGCGCATGAGCTCGAGGGCTCGTGGATCTGCGGAGCGCAGCCCGCGAATGCCGGCGATGGTCACCGGGAAGAACGTCAAATACGCCGAGATCACGGCGACCGACAGCCAGCCCGCCTGCAGCCAGATCACGACCACCGGCGCGATGGCGATGATCGGCACCGTCTGGGACGCGACGACATACGGGACGAGGGCGCGCTCGAGAAGAAGCGAGTGGACGAAGACGATCGCGAGCGCCAGGCCGAGGATGGCGCCGAACACGAAGCCGCCGAACGCTTCGCGCAACGTGAAGACGGCGGCGTCGGCGAGGACGAGACCGAGCGGTGGGCCGTTCCGTTGCGCCGGCTCGGCGAACGATGCCGCGATGTCCCAGATGTGCGGCATGTTCAGATCGTTCGCGATCCTCCACTGGAAGGGTGGTGTCCATCCCTCGGTCGCTTCGCCGCCGAGAAGCTTGACGACCTCCCAGATCGTCGCGACGAGGCCGATGACGACGAGGAACGACGCGACGCTGCGCGCGGCGCGAGACACGGCGAAAGTGTAGATACTGGGTGCGGATCTCCATGCACCTTGGCCTCAACCTCTGGCCGCAGAACACGACCTGGCCGCGCATGCGCGAGCACGCGCAGCTCGCCGATCGACTCGGGTTCGACTCGCTCTGGGTGTGGGACCACTTCTATTCCATCGCCGGGGACCCGCATCGACCGAATTTCGAGGGCTGGCAGATCCAGCCGGCGTACGCGGCGATAACCGAGCATGTGAAGATCGGCTGCCTCGTGTCTTCCGTCACGCACCGCCACCCCGCGGTGCTCGCGAACATGGCGATGACCCTCGATCACATCTCGAACGGGCGCGCGATCCTGGGCATCGGCGCAGGGTGGAATGCGGTCGAACACAACGCGTATGGGATCGATCTCGGGACGCCCCGCGAGCGGTCCGACCGCTTTGCGGAAGCGGCGAAGATCATCCGCGGGCTCGTCGACGGCAAGCGGGTGACGCACTCCGGCCGCTACTACGAGCTCGTCAACGCCGAAGTGCTCACACGCCCGGTGCAGAGGCGGCTCCCGATACTCGTCGGCGGGGGTGGGGAGCGGCGCACGCTGCGCACCGCGGCCCGCTACGCCGACATGTGGCACGCGTTCGAGAGCGCGGACGTCATGGCGCGCAAGATCGAAGTGCTGAGGAAGCACTGCGCCGACGTCGGCCGCGATCCCGCCGAGATCGCGCCCTTTGGCGGCGGCTGGGTCGTCGTCCGTGACGATGTCGCGAAGGGGAAGGCCCAGCTGGCCAAAGTTGCGGAGCACCACGAGATGTCCGCGCCGCCTGTCGGGATCGTGGGTGGGCCCGACGAGATCGCGGAGAGGATCGTCCCCCACTGGAAAGCCGGCGTGAAGGGATTCATCGTGCGCTTCGCCGAGCCGTTCGACACCGAGTCGATCGAGCGCCTGGCCAAAGAGGTGCGCCCGCGCCTCGTCGAGCTGATTTCGCGAACGCCCGCAACTGTCTGATCGCTGTCACCGGTGCCCGAGGTGTGCTCGGGACCGCGCTGCTCCCGCTCTTCGGCGACGACCGCGCCAGAGCCATCGATCGGCGCGACGGCCTTGAACTCAGCGACCGCGCCCGCGTTCGGGAGGCTCTATACGGCTGCGACATGGTCATCCACCTCGCGGCGCTCCACCCACTGGTCGCGCCGGAGGGCACCGACGCGTCGACATACCACAAGGCGAACGTCGTCCCGTTCCAGGATCTGCTCACCGAGGCTCAGCGCGCAGGCGTCCGGCGGGTCGTTCTGGCGAGCAGCACGAGCGTCTGGCGCGACGCCGAAATCGGTGAGCCGGCGCGCTTCCTCGACGAGTCCGTCGCGCCCGATGCCGACGACGGGTACGCGCGATCGAAGCGGGAGTGCGAAGCGATGCTCAGACAGTCGCGAATGGAGGGCGTAATCCTGCGTCTCGCGCGCTTCGCCCGCGCAGGCGACGTCGAGGATGAGGTCCGAAAGCTCTACCGTGCCGTTGATCCGCGCGATGCGGCCGCTGCTGTCGCGCTCGCGGCGCGCTCCGCGCCCGCGGGCGCGCTCTACGCGCTCTCGGCGCCGACGCCATTCACGCCCGACGACGCTGCGCTCCTTGCCTCGGATCCCCGCGAAGCTGTTCGACGGCGCCTCGGGCGCGACCCAGCCTGGGTTCCCGAGCGCATCGGCAGCGTCGTCGTCAGTACCCGAGCCACGCGGGAGCTCGGATGGCGCGCGGCCCACCCCTCGGCGCTGATGGACCGTTCGGGCTAGGCTCTTTCTCACTCCATGAGGATCGGCGTCGTGCGCGAGACCACGCCCGGCGAGCGGCGCGTGTCGCTCGTCCCGGAAACGGTCGGGCGGCTCACCAAGACTGGCAACGAGGTCGTCGTGGAGCGCGGCGCGGGACAAGCCTCGAGCTTCCCGGACCGCATGTACACCGACGTCGGTGCGACGATCGGCGACGCCTGGTCGACCGAGTTGGTGCTCAAGGTCGCGAAGCCGTCGGATGATGAGGTTGCTCGCTTACGCGAGGGCACGGTGCTCGTCGCGTTCCTGCAGCCACTCACGAACCACGCCCTCGTCCGGGAGCTCGCGCGGCGGCGGATCACTGCGCTCTCGATGGACGCGATCCCGCGCATCACGCGCGCGCAGCCGATGGACGCGCTCTCATCCCAGGCGACGGTCGCCGGGTACAAGGCGGTGCTCCTCGCGGCGGTCGCGCTTCCGAAGTTCTTCCCGATGCTGACGACCGCGGCGGGGACGATCGCGCCGGCGAAGGCGTTCGTCATCGGCGCGGGCGTCGCGGGGCTGCAGGCCATCGCGACAGCGCGCCGGCTCGGTGCGGTCGTGGAAGCCTTCGACACGCGGCCGGTCGTGAAGGAGCAGGTGCAGTCGCTCGGCGCGAAGTTCCTCGAGGTCGACCTCGGCGAGACCGGGGAGGGAACCGGCGGCTATGCCAAGGAGCTCTCCGAGGAAGCGCATCGCAAAGAGGTCGAGCTCCTCGCGAAAGCGGTGAAGGAGAACGACATCGTCATCACCACCGCGGCGATCCCGGGGCGACCCGCGCCGAAACTCATCACGGCCGACATGGTCCGCTCGATGAAGCCTGGCTCGGTCATCGTCGACCTCGCCGCGGAGACCGGCGGCAACTGCGAGCTCACGCAGGCCGGTCAGGTCATCGATGTAGATGGCGTGCGCGTCGACGGCACCACGAACATCCCGTCTACGATGCCGTACCACGCCAGCCAGATGTACTCGCGCAACATCGCGAGCCTGCTCGCGCTCATGGTCACGAAGGAAGGCAAGCTCAACCTCGACATGAACGACGACGTCATCAAGGGCACCGTCATCACGAAAGACGGCGATGTCGTCCACGAGCAGACAAAGAAGGCGGTCGGCGAGAAGGTGCCGGCGTGAGCACCGAATCCATCGTCGCGGCATACGTGTTCATCCTCGCGGTCTTTGTGGGCTTCGAGGTGATCTCGAAGGTGCCTTCGACGCTCCACACCCCGCTGATGAGCGGCGCGAACGCCATCCACGGCATCGTCATCGTCGGCTCGATGCTCGTCGCGACCGCCATACCCGGTCCGATCGGCACCGTGCTCGGGTTCCTCGCCGTCGTCCTCGGAACCGCGAACGTCGTGGGCGGGTTCGTCGTGACCGACCGCATGCTCGCGATGTTCAAGCAACGGCCGACCAGGAAGACCCAATGACCGTCGAGACGCTCATCCCGGCCGCCTACCTCATCGCCGCGATCACGTTCATCCTCGGCCTCAAGGGCCTCTCTTCGCCGACGACGGCCGTGCAGGGCAACCGGATCGCAGCCGGGGGGATGCTGATCGCGGTGATCGCGACCTTCTTCGCGAAGGACGTGCAGGGCGGGATCCCGGTGATCCTCGCCGGGATCGCGGTGGGCGGGGTCGCCGGCTTTGCGGGCGCGCGCACGGTGAAGATGACGGCGATGCCGCAGATGGTCGCGCTGTTCAACGGTGCGGGCGGCGGCGCGGCCGCGCTCGTGTCGATCCTCGAGTTCTCAAGGCAGCGCGAGGCCGGAGTGCTCGAGGTCGGTCCGACCCTGGCGACGCTCCTCGCGCTGATCATCGGCGCGGTCTCCTTCTCGGGTAGCGCGATCGCCTTCGGAAAGCTCCAGGGGATCGTCACGCCAAAGGCCTTCCGCTATTCGGGTCAGCAGCTCGTCACCGGGGGTATCGCCGCCGCGACCGTCCTTCTCTCGCTGGTGCTCCTGGCATCCGCGTTCTTCGGCGCCGCGAATGTGCCGGGGATGCTCCTCATCGCCGTAATCACGCTGCTTGCTCTCGCGTTCGGCGTCGCGCTGGTCATGCCGATCGGCGGTGCCGACATGCCGGTGGTCATCTCGCTCTTGAACGCGTACACCGGCCTTGCGGTCGCGATGGCCGGGTTCACGCTCAATAATCAGCTCCTGATCGTGGCCGGCACGCTCGTGGGCGCGTCAGGAACGATCCTCACGCGGCTCATGTCGAAGGCCATGAACCGCTCCCTCGGGAACGTCCTCTTCGGTGCGTTCGGTGCGGCGCCCGCGGGCGGCGTGGCTACGGCAGCCGGTGGCGACGATGGCCGCTCCATCCGCTCGATCAGCGCCGAAGACGCGGCGATCCTGCTCGGCTACGCCCAGAACGTCATCGTCGTGCCCGGGTACGGCCTCGCGGTGGCCCAGGCGCAACACAACGTGCGCGAGCTCGCCGATCTGCTCGAGTCGAAGGGCATCAACGTGCGTTACGCGATCCACCCGGTCGCGGGGCGGATGCCTGGGCACATGAACGTGCTCCTCGCGGAAGCGAACGTCCCGTACGACAAGCTCTTCGACATGGAGCAGATCAACCCGGAATTCCCGCGCGCCGATGTCGCGCTGGTGATCGGGGCGAACGACGTGACGAACCCGGCGGCGCGCTCGAACCCCGGCTCACCGATCTACGGGATGCCCATCCTGGACGTGGACAAGGCCCAGAACGTGATCGTCATCAAGCGCTCGATGAAGCCCGGGTTCGCCGGCATCGACAACGACCTCTACCTGGACCCGAAGACGGCGATGCTCTTCGGCGACGCGAAGGAAGCGGTCGGCAGGGTGGTCCAGGAGCTCAAAAAGGCGGCCTAATGAGGCCAATTCGGGATTACGAAAACGTCATGCCCGAGCAAGCGGACGCTCGTACGCTCCCGCCGGAGAGCGGATCCCTCCGCCAAGAAGGGATCCCTCCGCGAGTGGGAGGCGCGACGGCGAGCGGTCCCCGCTGCGACGACCCGGCGCCCTACCCTCACGAAGAGAAGAGAGGACGGCCTGGGTAGACGGCCTCCTCTCTTCTGATTACGGGTCCCGCCTAGTCCGAGTCGTCCGAGTCCGCGTCGTTTCGGCCTTGCCTTGCGAAGTGACTCACGCACTGACCCTGGTTCCTGAACGGCCCGGGCGAGGTCGTGAAGTCCATCCAGCCACCCTTCTTGCACTTTTCCTTGTCGCCCTTGTGCCCCCCGCCGCCACCGCCGCCGCCGCCCTGACCCGCCCCGAAGGTCTCAGTCGTGGCGTTGATCATCACGTTGTCGACGACCACGGTCTGCGTGGTGCCAAAGAACCAGCTCGAGTCAGTAACCAGCTGGATGCCGGTCACAGCGTGCGTCCCGTATTTCGCGAGTGCCGACGACCACGGGTCGTAGAACGTCCCGCCGGGGAGCTGGCTCGTGTCGACCAGGCTCGCCGCGGTGACCAGGTTGCCGCTGCCCGTCCAGATGTTCTGGGCGCACGCCGTGTAGTTCGGCGGTGGACCGAGGTAGACGTGGATGTTCTTCCCGTCGATGTTGATCTGGAAGCGCGGCGAGCCGCCGCCGCAGCTGGCCGCTGTGAACATGTATTCGGTCGACAGGTTCGTGAGCTGACTCAGCGTCATCCCTGACGGGATCGCGAAGTTGACCCCGCCGAACGTCAGCCCGCTGCCGGCGACGTTGGAGCGAAGCTGTGCCGCCGTGTTGGAGTTGTGCCCCGGCGAAACGAGCGTCGCATCGCCGAAGAGATCGAACGTCGGTGCGGCGACGGCCGCCGGGCCGATGACGAGCGAGAGAGCGAGCACGATCAGGGAAGCGAGCGAGATCTTGAGCAATTTCACCGAAACCACTCCTTAACGCCCCCGCCTAGAGTAGCTACGCCAAGTTGATAACACAGTCGGCGGGCATCGCGATGGGGCGACACCGAAACCTTTACCGCGCATAAAGGCACCGATCACCAACGGCAACATCCAGATGCACTAGCGCCCAGGTCTTCCGCGGCAGGGTCCCGGTCCACGGGGGCCGGGACCCTCCCCGTCAGGACTTGTTCACGCCAGAGACACGCCGGGCGCTTTCTGGCAGCTCGGGCAGTACCAGCTCTTACGGAACTCGTTCGGGTGGTAGCCGCGCTCGATCGCCGCTCCGCACTCGTAGCAGGGCTTGCCGGTGCGCTCCTGCACCCAGACCAGCTGTCGCGGATCGAGCGCGAAGCGTGTGCGGCGCGGCCCGCCCTCGCGGTTCCGCCGCAGAAGATCGCGCGCGACGGCGATGACGCGCTGTAGCGCGGCATCGTCTAGCTCGGCGACCTTCGTCCACGGCCAGGTGCGCGCGAGAAATAGGGTTTCGTTCTTGATCTCGTTCCCGATTCCGGACAGGGTCCGCTGGTCGAGAAGCGCGGTCGCGATGTCGCGCTCGGGCTGCGCGCGCAGCCGACGCAGACCCTCTTCGGCGTCGAAATCGTCGGCGATCACGTCCGGCCCGAGCTCGGGGACCACCGGGTGAAGCGCGAGCTCCCGCGCGGTGATGAGCTCCACGACCGGCGGGGTCACGCACGGCGCGACGTACTCGTCCGTCCGGATCACCACGCGCGCCTTTGAGGGCGCGAAGCGCCACCGTTCGCCCGGGCGGTAGACGTGCCACACCCCGGTCATGCGCATGTGCGTGTGAAGCACGACATCCTCGCCGTCGGTGCCGAACGTGATCAGCAAGTGCTTCCCGTTCGACTCGACCGCCTTTACCGTGCCGCCGACGATCGTGCGTCGCGCCGCGGCTGGAGTCACTTTCGGCGCGACGAGCTCGAAACCGGTCACGACGCGACCCGCGAGCGCGCGACGGAGGACCGTCGCGGTGCGGAAGATCGTGTCGCCCTCAGGCATGTGCGACGCGCTTCAGATAACCGCGCGGCGTCCGTGCGAAGCCGGCCTCGCGCAACGCATCCGCGAGCGGCGTCTCGTCGACCGGCGCGCCGTCAACCGATTGGATGAAGAGCGTTCGCATCTTCTCCGGCGCGACCTCGGCCGCGAGCGCCACGGCGAGCGCGGAGCGCGTGCGCTTGGCGTCGGCCTCGTCACCGGCGAACGTGAGAAGCTGCTCCTCGCCGCGGCCGAGCCATCCCGCGAGGCGCCCGTCGACGAGGATGACGATCGAGCCCGCGGCCCGCATCGGCTTGCGGCCCTCGGGCCGCTCGGGCCAGGGCAGCGCAGCGCCGTACGGGTTAGCGGGGTCCGTCGCCGCGAGCACGACGGCGTGCGGCTCGCTAGGCACCTCGCGAGCCGCGCGAAGACGATCGACCGCGCCAGGCAGCGCGAACTGCGCCGCGCCGCACCCTGCCACGAAGTAGCCGCGGCGGATCCGCCCCGCGTCCTCCATCGCCTTGAGGACCCCGTACGCCGCGGCGAATCCGCCCGGCGCT
>DASYSC010000042.1:0-10735 GCA_036003765.1 Candidatus Limnocylindria bacterium | reverse complement strand
TAGATGCCCTCGCGCAGCTCCTCCATCGCGGTGAGGTGCTCGACCCAGTGTGTGTCGATCGTGCGCAGCAGGACCCAACGCTCGACGACGCGCGCGAGCTCTTCGCCCAGCTCTTTCTCACGAGCCTCGTAGGTCTCATCGATGATCTCGGCCACGCGCTCGCGGAGCTCGTCCTGGTTTCGCACTTCGCTGAAGCTGGCCGCGGTGAGGTCCGACCGGTTGAGCATCGGCGCGAGCGCCGCGACGAGCTTCTCGAGGTCCCACTCCTCGGGGTCCGGTGACGGTGCCTCCGCGTCGACCATGCTGTCGGCCTCCTGGTGGAGGAAGTCGAGGATCGTCTCGCGGACATTGCCCTTCTCGAGGATCTTGCGTCGGTCGTTGTAGATCTGGTTGCGCTGGTTGTTCAAGACATCGTCGAACTCAAGCGCGCGCTTGCGGATGTCGAAGTTGCGTCCCTCGACCTTGATCTGCGCCTGCGTGATCGCGCCGGTGACCATGCCCGATTCGATCGGCGCGGAGTCGTCGAACCCGAGCCGCGCCATGAGTCCCGCGACCCGCTCCGACGCGAAGATCCGGATGAGCTCGTCCTCGAGCGAGCTGTAGAAGCGAGAGGATCCCGGGTCGCCTTGACGGCCCGACCGGCCGCGCAGCTGGTTGTCGATTCGGCGCGCCTCGTGGCGCTCGGTGCCGATGACGTGCAGGCCGCCAAGGCCCACGACGCCCTCGCCGAGCAGGATGTCGACGCCGCGGCCGGCCATGTTCGTCGACAGCGTGATGGCACCCTTCTGCCCGGCGTCCGCGATGATCAGCGCCTCGCGCTCGTGGTTCTTGGCGTTCAGGACCTCGTGCTTGAGTCCGTGCCGGCGCAGCTGGTCCGAGAGCCGCTCGCTCTTCTCGACGCTCGTCGTGCCGATGAGCACGGGCTGGCCCTTTTCGCTGCGCTCCTTGACCTCCTGCACCACCGCGTCCCACTTGCCTTGCTCGGTCTTGTAGACGAGATCGGCGTTGTCGAGGCGGACCATCGGCCGGTTCGTCGGGATCTGGGTGACCTCGAGCTTGTAGACCTTGAAGAGCTCCTCCGCCTCGGTCGCGGCGGTACCGGTCATGCCCGCGAGCTTCGAGTACATGCGGAAGTAGTTCTGGATCGTGATCGTCGCGAACGTTCTCGTCTCACGCTGGATCTTGAGGCCTTCCTTCGCCTCGACCGCCTGGTGTAGTCCATCGCTCCAGCGCCGCCCCGGCATGAGCCGGCCGGTGAACTCGTCGACGATGATGACCTCGCCGTCCTTGACCACGTACTCCTTGTCCTTGTGGTACAGGGCCCGGGCCTTCACCGCGTTGTCGAGGTAGTGCACGGCGGTGACGTCGCCCTCGTAAAGGTTCTTCACGCGCAGGAGCTTCTCGGCGCGGGCGATACCGTCTTCGGTGAGCGCCACGGCGTGGTGCTTCTCCTCGACGACGTAGTCCTGGTCGGGTTGGAGCTGCCCGGCGACCCGCGCGAAGGTGTAGTAGGTCTCGGACGCGTCCTCGGCAGGCGAGCTGATGATGAGCGGCGTGCGTGCCTCGTCGATTAGGATCGAGTCGGCCTCATCGACGATCCCGTAGTACAGGCCGCGCTGCACCTGGTCGTTCAGGTCCATGACCATGTTGTCGCGGAGGTAGTCGAAGCCGAACTCGCTGTTCTGCCCGTAGGTGATGTCGGCCTGGTAGGCCTCGCGGCGGGTGACGTCGCGCCAGTGGCGGTGGCGCGGGTCGACCGCCTCGAGCTCGACCGCCGGGTCGTAGATGGCGCTCTTCTCGTGCGCGATGTACGCCACGCTCATCCCGAGCGCGTGATAGATCGGCGCCATCCAGCCGGCGCCGGTCTTGGCGAGGTAATCGTTGGTGGTGACGAGGTGCGCACCCTTGCCCGCAAGCGCGTTGGCATAGAGGGCGAGCGAGGCCACAAGGGTCTTTCCCTCTCCAGTCTTCATCTCGGCGATGTGGCCTCTGTGCAGAGCGAGCCCGCCCATGAGCTGCACGTCGAAGTGGCGCTGCTTGAGCGTGCGCTTCGCCGCCTCGCGGACCGACGCGAAGACCTCGGGAAGGATGTCCTCCAACGTCTCGCCGTTCTTGAGCTTCTCGCGCAACCGATTCGTCATCCCCGCGAGCTCGGCTTCGGAGCACTTCTCCATTTCGGGCTCGAGCTGATTCACGCGCGCGACGATCTTGCGGAGCTTGCGAAGCTCCCCTTCGTTCGAATCGAGGAACCGGGTGAGGACGCTCACGCGGGCCTGGTCGCTAGTTGACCTGCAGCGGCAGCTGCAACCCCGGTGGATTGAAGAGTGCGCCGACGGACTCGCCCTCGTGGATGCGGCGGATCGCCTCCGCGAAGAGGGGGGCCACGGTCATGACTTCAAACTTTTGGGTGTCGCGAGCCGACGGCCGCAAGGGGACCGTATCGGTAGTGATGAGCTTGACGATGCCGCTGCCGGCGAGCTTCGCGGCGGCGTCTCCCGAGAGGACCGCGTGCGTGCACCCGACGTAGATCTCGTTCACACCGCGATCCTGGAGGATGCGCACCGTGTTCAGGATCGTCGCCCCCGTGTCGATCTCGTCGTCGATGATGATCGCGCGGGTCTTGTCGATGTCGCCGATGACGTTGACGACCTCGCTCCGGCCGCTGTTGTCGCGATGTGTCTTCTGCATGAAGACGAGCGGGATCTGCAGAGCCTCCGCGATCCGGCGCGCGACGTTGGAGTAGCCGAGGTCGGGGACGACCAGCGCGACGCCCTCGGGGTCCTTTTCGACGATCGACCGGAAGGACTCGACGAGCAGGTTGCGCGCGGAGAGCTCGTCGCCAGGGATCGAAAAGAATCCCTGGATCTGCATCTGGTGCATGTCCATGGTGAGGAAGCGGTGCGCGCCGGCGACGCCGATCAGGTCGGCCAGGAGCCGCGCGGTGATGGGAACCCGCGGCTGGTCCTTCTTGTCGCTCCGGCCGTAGGCGTAGTACGGCATGACCGCGGTGATGCGGCCGGCGGAGGCGCGCTTGAACGCGTCGATCATGATGAGAAGCTCCATGATCGCGTCGCTGACCGAGGGTCCGACCAGCGATTGCACGATGAAGACGTCATGCTCGCGAGCGTTCTCCTTGATCTGCACGAAGATGTTGTCGTTGGCGAATTTGAATACATCGATGGCGCCGGGCTGGATCTCCAGATGACTACAAATATCTCGGGCGAACTTGGGGTGGGCGTTTCCGGTGTAGACAGAGAGTCCTCGGAACAAGGCTCCCCTCCTGCCGCGGATCGCAGGTGGTCCTGCATTGAAAGTATACGGGCGCTAGCCTGCGTTAGGTGAGCGTCGCGACCGGCCATCGCGTGCGCTGGATCGCGGTCTGGGTGCTCGTCGTCGGGTGGTTCGTCGCCCAAGCGCTCAACCTCGGCGGGAACGCGGTGCATCTCATCCTGCTGGTTGCTATCGGGTTGCTGATCTATGAGCTGCTCGCTGAGGACACGCCGGCCGGCTAGACAGCCGCGCGGGCGCGGGCACACGAGTGTTTGGTGTTTCACGGCCCGCGCTCAACGCGGTCGGAAGGACAGAAGGTCACTGATGCCGCTGTAACCGAGCGAGCGAAGGGCTTCGTGCCGCGGCCGCGATCCGCCGCGCGAAGATACGACCTCCTCGCGTGCCGCCAGCACCAGTGCGCCGGCGAGGCGCGATCCTTGCGCGGCGAAGTGATCGAGGCGATCAAGATGCGGCGCGAGGTCATCCCACCGTTCAAGGATGATGAGCGCGAGGACCGGATTCAGACCGACGCAGTCCCAACTCTGCCTGTCCCAGCGTCCACGTGTCCGCTCGTACGCGGCCAGCGCCGCGTCGTCGACATCCGTCACCCCGGATACGGCACGTGGGAGCAGCAACGCGCTCGCTCTCAACATGGCGGACTCGGGCACCAGGCGCACGAGAAACGACGGGAGCTCTGCCAGGCCGCCGCCCGCGCGCGCCTCGGCGATCGCCCCTGCCGCTGCGGCACCCGCGCCGAGGAGGCAAAAGCTCGCACCAGGGTGCCGCTCCACGAGATCGTCGAGAGCTGCCGCGTCGGCGCGAACGTCGTCCCACTCTCCGGCACCGAAATGCGCGAGGCTGAGCGCCGCAAGCGCGTGCTGGCGCGTATGGGCGCTCCGTGTGCCGCTGAGCGTCAGTGCCCGCTCCGCGGTGGCGCGCGCGAACGCGAGATCACCTTCGTGATACGCGGCGGCGGCGCGGAAGACGAACAAGTCAGCGTCGTTTAGAAGCTCGAGCGCGCCGGAGCGCTCGAGGCGTGCGAAGCTGTCCAGCGCTGCCAGCACGTCACCGCGGAAGTACTGGGTTTCGCCGATGCGGAAGAGCGTGGTCGCGAAGGGGCCAAGTTCCGTCGACGCATCGACCAGCGCGAGCGACTCATCAAGGCTGTCCGAGTCACCGGTAAAAGCAGCGCGCGCGACGAGCAGGGCAGCGAGACTCTGTGGATCGCCGGACCTCCGAGCGACCGCGATGCCCTCATCGGTCAGCGCGCGTACGAGGGCCTCGTCGGGAAGCTTGCGGAAGTAGCCCCAGGCCAGGGTTGGAACGACCAAGCTCTGCGCGTACAGGCTTGCCGGGACAGGGGCGGCCGCTGCGCGGTACGCGTCCCGCGCCTCGAGGAAATGCTCCCAGCATTCGTCGCCTCGTGCGTTGCGCTGATAGGCGAACGCTATCGCGCCCGCGACCTCGCCCAGCTCGCTGGGCTCGCGCGCGAGCTGGCGGGCGCGGTCGAGCAGCGAAAGCGCTGCATCAAGCGCGCCGCGATCGGCCTCCCGCTGCGCCGCAACGACGTGCGCCCGGCGCGCGTCTCTACGCATCTGCGCGAGCAGCGGCTCGCCGCCCCAGACCCATTCGGCTTCCGCCGGCCCGAGCGCTTCCCACCAATGGTGCGCGAGCGCCTCAGCGTCGTCGGGATGCACGCACTCGCTGGCGAACCGCGCGTGCAAGCGGAGCCGCTCCTCGAGGGGCAGTCGCGAGTACGCGACGTCGCGCACGAGCGCGTGGTGGAAACGGAAAAGCCCGTCTACCGGTCTGACGTAGCGCAAGTGCGCGAGGCGGCCGAGGACGCCCGCGACCTCAGCCGGGTCACGATCGGCGAGGAGCGCAGCGTCGCGGACGCCGAAAGACTCGCCCGCGATGGCCGCTCGCTGCAAGAGCTCGCGGTCGGCGGGCAGGAGCTCGTCGAGCCTCGCCGCGATCGCCCCGTGGAGAGTGAGCGGGAGCGCCGAGTGTGTCGCGCCCACCCGCGCGAGCTCGAGAATGAAGAGCGCGTTCCCTTCGCCTCGCTCGGCCGCGCGCTCATTGCCTGCGGTTCGCGCGAGCGCGCGGGCGGAGTCGTTGTCGAGCGGATCGAGCTCGAGGACAACACGATCGGGGTGCGGTCGCAGCGACGCCACGCCGACCTCTGGACGGGCAGTCGCGACGACAAGGAGCGGGACGGCCAGATCGAGCCAGAGCCGTTCGAGGAGCCGGGCGAGGAGCGGATCGGCCCAGTGCAGATCCTCGATCCAAACAACGACCGGCGCCGTCTCGGCGAGCACCGCCAGGTACCGCCGCCACGCGAGCGCAAGTTCGTCGAGCCGCTCCTCGGGGCGGAGCGACAGGATGCGCGGCACGGCGGCAAGGCCGGCGCCGTGCGCGAGCCCTTCGCCTATACGCCGTCGCTCCGGCTCGTCAGAGAGCAAGGTCGCGAGGCGCGCCTGGATCGTGTCCGTGGTCACCTCGCCTACGAGATCGGACCCGAGGAGCTGTCGCTGTGGCGTGTTCACGCCCTGCTCGGTACCGGGGCGGCAGCGCGCCTGGAGGATCCGGGCCCGGTCGCGGAGCGATGAGACAAGCTCCTCGACGAGCCTCGTCTTGCCCAGCCCCGGAGGACCGCTGACGAGGACGAAGGACGCGCGGCCCCCGCTGGCGCGCTCGAATGCCGCACCCAGGCGCTCGAGCTCGGTGGCGCGACCGACGAGCGGCAGCGAGATCGGGCTGCGAACCTCGCGTAGCTGGACCAGACGGCGCACCGGGACGTCACCGACGCCCTTCAATCGCCGCACCCCCAGGTCTTGGAGGTCCGCGATCTCGCCGACTCCTGCCGCGCACGCCGGCCCTACGAGCACCTCGCCCGGCTCGGCCTCGCCGCGTAGGCGCGCGGCGACGTTGACGCACCCACCGACAGCCATCTGCTGACGCTCCGAGCCGATCGCCTCGAGGTCGACGAGCGCCTCGCCCGTTTCGATGCCGACGCGGACCATCAGGGGTATGGATCGTTGGTCCGTGTGCGACCAGCGCACTGCCCCAGCCCCGAAGCGGAGCGCACGTTCGGGATCGTCGGCGTGGGCAACCGGCGCGCCGAAGATAACGAAGATCTCGTCGCCGACGTACTTCTCGATCGTGCCACCGTGCTCGAGCGCGAGGGCTGAGAGATCCGCGAAAGCGTCGCCGAGGACGCGCTTCATGCGTTCGGGACCCAGGCGCATGGTGAGGTCGGTCGACTCGACGACGTCGACAAAGACGCAGGTCACGAGACGCCGCTCTGCGCGTCCCATACCGGAGGCGGAGTCTACCGGCTGGGGGGCCTCGCGACGCGCTCAGTCCGCGAGCCAGTCATGAAAGACGCGTGAGTGATGTCTGCTGCCTCGATCATCCCCTCGGTCTTGTCGAGGGGCCTCAAGTCGAAGTGCGTATCCGAGCCGACCGCGAAGGTCGCTCCCGCACGCGCCGCGCGCATGAGGAACTCGCGGTGCGGCACGCCATAGCTCTCGTTAATCTCGATCGCGATCCCGCCATCCACGCAGAGTGCGATCAGCCGGTTCTGCCAATCCTCGGGATAGATCCGCTCCGGATCACCGAGCGCCTGAAGCGCCGAGAACGTTGGGTGGCCGAGGATGTCGATGCGATCGCGCTCGATGCCTTCAGCGACCACCTCGAGCGTCCGCGCAAGGATCCTTCGCTGGAGCTCGGGGTCGCTGAACCGCTCGCGCTCCTTGAACGACTTCGTCCGGCCCTTCACGAATGCGCCGGCGTCGTCGTAGTGGACCCACGTGCCGTCTATCCGGACCTGGTGGATCGCGCCAATGACGTAGTGGAGCGCCTCGCGCGTGGCCGCACCGAGCGGCGGCGCGACGCCCAGGTCGTACTCGATCCCGGCGCGCAAGCCGAGCCTCGTGGCGTCATCGAGATACCGCTTGATGTCGTCTTCATTGCGCATCTTGTCCTTCCACGGGTAGTGGTCGGACACGCCGTGCGGGCGGATCGCGACGCTCTTCGCGCGACCCTCGAGCGACACCGTGCCGTCGGAGCGGTCGCTGTGGACGTGATGGTCGAACAGTCGGCTGCGCTTCGCGCCAGGGGCCCCTGCCCCTGCGCCCTCCGGCCTCCGAATACTCACATCTCTGGATGCCCGGCCCACGCTGCCTCGACCATCGTCCAGAAGGCGCCCGAGACGAGCGTGTGGCCCCCGAGAAGCAGGGGGAACGGCGCGTCGCGCGCCGCCTGGGTGAACTCGCGCAGGGGCTTTGTCGCGATGCGGTCGGCCATGAAGAGATCAGACGCGAAGCGCTCCTCAGCACCTGGACGCCATCCCAGGTGCGCGAAGAGGACGCGCGTGTCGAAGAGCATGCCGTCGCCGAGCTCTCCCATCTTCGCGAAGAACTCGCGCGGCCCGACAAGCTCGTAGAGAAAACCCAGAGCGCTTCGCGCCTCGCCTGAGGTGTCGCGCCCGGCCGCCTGCATCCCCCGCTCCTCCGCCAGCATGCGCACTCGGGACGCGGTCTGGCTCTCGATGAACGTCCACACCGGCGCGCCGACGCGTCCGGCGACGACGAGCTCCTTGTCTGGTGTCGTCACGATCCGCATGAGCGCGTCGATGCGCTCCCCGAGCTTGTCCTGCCATGCCGGGGAATCGCGCAGCTCGGCGGGACAGCGGGGATGTCGCGCGAGCAGCGCGGCGTCGGTGGGCGTGTCGACGTCGAGGAGGCTCGCGGCCGACTTCTCCATCTGCCGCGATGACAGCCCGGCCTGCTGGTGCAGGCGCCGCGGCAGCGGGTTGTCGGTCGCCGGGAGATCGATCGCATCGAGCGCCGAGGCCGGGGTGAACGCCACCAGATCCGCCGAGTACGAGTTGTTCGAGAGGACGAGCGCCTCGCTCGATTCGAGATCCTCACGCAGCGCGGAGAGGTCCTGCGTCGTGAGTAGCGCTCCCGCGCCCGCGCCGATCGTGCACACGCGGTCGAGCTTCTTCTCGTGAACGATCCCGGAGAGCTCTTGACCGAAGTGGAACGGGTCCGTCCGCGCGGGAAGGATCGCCGCGCCCTTGGCGCGGAACGCCGCGGAGGCCTCGCCGTCGTTGGTCACCCCGTACAGCCGCGAGAAGCCTGCCTGTCCGGCGCGCGCCAGCACGACGCCACCGATCGCGATCTTGACGGAGTCGAGCTGCCGCTCGAGGTCGCTCGATCCGCCGCGCCCGAAGAAGAGGATGAACGCGCTCACACCGAGGACGCTAGCTCACTCCTTCGGGCCGCACGTAGCTCGAGGCGGATGAACAGCGTGAGCACGAGCATGGTCAGGATCGCGCCAGCGATGGCCCGCTCATCGTTCACGGCGGACGGGACGAATCGAAGGACGGCCAGCCACTGCGGGTCGGTCCAGCTGAAGAGCTTGGACGGATTGTCGTTCACGTTCACCGGCAGCGTGTCCCAGGACTTGTCGTAGAGGAACGCGGCCGCCTGGAAGATGACGAACGACCAGAGCGCCATGATGCCGAACACGACGCGCTCGACACCCGTCCGCATGAGCCCGACGCCGATCGCCCAGGCGAGAGCGGCGAAGAGGACGGGAGCGAGGTCATCGAGGAAGCGCGAGCCGAAGACGCGCCCGCCCCACCACTCGGCGTACGTTGCGTAGAGGACGAGCGTCGCTATCCAGATCAGCGACAGCCAGCGCAGGCGTGTCGCGACCTCCCCCGGCCAGCGCCAGGCGCGAAGGAGGGCCGCGAACGCGAAGATGACGTATGGGGTGTAGACGAGGAGGCCACGCGAGGGCGAGAGCAGAAGGCCGTACAGCCCGAGCGGCACCGGCGTATCGAAGGGCTTGGTGCCGTAGCCCTGCTCCAGCGGCGAGCCGAAGGCGAAGTAGTTGTACGCCAGCAGCGGCGCGACACCGATCGCGGCGCCGATGAGCGAGACGACGAGCCGCCCGGGCCGCATCCCGTGAATGCCGACCGCGACGAGCCCGGTGGTCTGCCGCACCACCGCGCCGAGCCCGAGAAGAAAGCCGGCGAAGAACTCGCGACCGAGGGACACCGGCTCCTCGCGCAGCACAAGCCACAGCGCCGCGGCCACGGCGAGATGCACGCCGGAGTGCTGCCACAGCGCCTGGCTCGCGACCGTGCGCACGCTCGTGGCCAGGAAGTAGAGGAGCACGAGCGCGAGAGACCAGCGCGGGCCGACGAAGCGTCGCATGAGGGACCAAAGGAGCAGCGTCGCGATGACCTCGACGAACGCCGCGACCACGTGCCCTCCGTGGACCAGAAGCCCTAGATCGAGCGGGCTGAAGCCGGCGAGGACGAACGGGGCGAAGAACGGCAGCGCGAGGACGGCCATCCCGGGCGGAAAGACCGAGCACACGTGGTCGTTCGGCCCGGGCGCCGGCGGGCCACCCGCGCTGCGCCTGGCCTTCGGCGGGGCGGTCGCCGTGGAAGCGCCGCACGCCCTGAAGAAGTACGCCTCGCGATCGAGCTTGCCGGCGACGGTGCTGCCCGCGGGCGCGGTGAACTCGTCGTAGTCAACGTCCTGCTCCTTGATCACCGTCCAGGCGAAGAGCGCGTTGGGCAGAACGTCGGGAGACCAGAGGCCAGGAGCTTCCGCGTTCGGCGGGCCGTCGCGGATGTCGTTCAGATTCGCGAAGGCGAGGAGGAAGAGCAGCAGCCCGCGCACGAACCAGCCCGAGCGCGTCACTCGTCGACCGCCACGACGTACGCCCGGACCGACCGCGCGCCCGCTGCTCGCGCCGCGGCCACGGCGTCGGCGATCGTGGCGCCAGTGGTCGCGACATCGTCGACGAGCGCCACCGCGAGGCGGCGCAGCGACGACGCTTCACTGACGAACGCGCCGCGCACGTTGGCCGCGCGCGCCGCGCGATCGAGTTCGACCTGCGGCCGACTCTGCCGTACGCGCCGAAGCGCAGGGCGGAGCGGCAGGCCGGTGCGGGAAGCGACCACAGCGGCGAGCAGTGCCGCCTGGTCGTAGCCGCGCGACGCGGCGCGCGTCGGGTGGAGCGGGACTGCCACCACCGTGTCGATCGCGACGCCGCCCGCGAGATCGCGGGCGACCTCGAGCGCCACGAGCGCCCCGAGATCGTCCGCCAGACCGCGCTCGCCGCCGTACTTGAGGCGATGGATCGCCGCGCGCAGCGGTCCCGCGTACGCGCCGGCCCCACGCACCGGAATGGCGCCAGAGAGCGCGATCGGATCGCAGAGGTCACGGCAGGCGACGCAGAACCAGGCGCCGGGCTCGCCGCAGCCGGCGCAGCGCGGCGCGAGAAGGACGTCGCGGACCGCGTGCGCGATCTCGATCACCGCTCTGCTCCCGCGTACGTGAGTTCGTCACCGGCTTGCGTGCGCGTGCGCGCCGCCGTCCCGGCGGGCAGCTCGAGGACACTGTCCGTGCCGCGCGCCGCCAGCGCGGGGAGCCACGGC
>DASYSC010000041.1:0-26734 GCA_036003765.1 Candidatus Limnocylindria bacterium | reverse complement strand
GGCCGCGCACTCGGGCATCGTGGCCGCGCACCTCGCGAGCGAGGGCTTCACCGCGCCGGCCAGCGCGTTGGAAGGACCCCATGGACTCCTGCGCGGCTACACCGACGAGCCGCGGCCGGAGCTGCTCACTCGCGATCTGGGCCGCTCGTTCGCGATCATGAGCGTCTCGATCAAGCCCTACGCCTGCTGTCGATACAACCACGGCCTCATCGATGGCGTGCTCGAGCTGCGTCGCGCGCATCGCCTGCGCGCGGAGGACGTCGAGCGGATCAGTCTTGGCATGCTCAGCGGGGGCGCGCTCCTCGTGGCCGAGCCGATCGATGAGAAGCGCGCCCCGCGCAACATCGTCGACGCTCAGTTCAGCGCCCCGTTCGCCGCGGCGGTCGCTTTGGCGCACGGATCGGCGGGCATTGACGAGTACACGCAGGCAAACGTGGACGACCCGGTCATCCGCGCGCTGATGCTACGCACCGACTGCCACCGCGACGCGGACCTGGACGCCACCTATCCGGACCATTGGCCGGCGACCGTCGAGGTGCGCCTGCAGGACGGGCGTGAGCTCTCCGTGCGAATCCCTGATCCAAGCGGCGAGCCTGCCAATCCGATCAGTCGCCAACAGCTGCGCGCCAAGTTCGCAAGCCTGGCCCTAGCGGTCATCGACGATGAAGCTGTCCTCGAACTGGCGGACCGGTCGCTTCATCTCGATGCGGAACCGGATCTCGAACGATTCACGGAACTTCTGCGAGGACGCCGCAACTCTTAGCGTGCGGCGCAGATGAGTGCAGCGGACGCTACTGGCCGCGGGTCGTCTTCGTCCGGACCGGGACCGTCGCGGCTTTGCCGGCGCGAACCGAGCTCGGAAAGCCGTCCGGTGGCGTCTTCGCAAAGTGCACGATGAGCTCATAGCCGGCCTGCTCGCGGACCGGCTGGATCTCGATCGCATGCGCACCCATCTCGCCGAAGCGGTCCTGGTGCGCGAGGCGCGCGGCTTCGGCGTCCTCCAAGGTAGCCATATCAGCTGCTAGTACTGCCCGGGGCCGAGTTGGGGCGCGAGCCGATCATCTCGCCCTCACTCATCCGCGGGACGGCAATGTTTCGGCACCGGTGGGAGCGACTCCTAGACCGCAGCTTTTCGCCGCTTTTCGCGCGCGATCCACGCGGCCTGCGCCGGCAGGCCCAGCGCGCTGCGCCGCGCCGCGGGGAGGTACTTGGCGCCTTCCTGCAGCGAGAGATTCGAGACGCGGTCGCGGTGCTTCCGCAGGAACTCGTAGGTAAGCTCCGGACGCTTCTTCGAGACTTCCCGCAGCACCCACCCGATCGCCTTGCGGATGAAGACCTCACGCTCGTCGAGCATCTCTTCAGCGAGCCGCGACCAGAGCGCGAAGTCGCCCTGACCGGCGCGAAGCGTGTCGTGCTCGGCGAGAAGCGCGGCGCGACGCACCCAGAAACTCTCGTCCTTCGCCCACTTCTCCAGGTACCGCCGTGAACCCGGATCGCGCGCGATGACGTCGCCGACCACCTTCGGTGCGATCCAATCCACGTAGGCCCAGCTCTTGGAGCGGCGCACGAGGTCAACGAGCCACGAAAGGTCGCGGCCGATCAGCGTCTCGCGGTGACACTCGAGGACGCCGATCGCCGAGGCGCGCAGCTCGTGCACGTTCGTCGCGTACAGGGTCTCGGCGATCGCGCGAAGGTCGGCGCGCGTCAGATCGGAGTGCGCGCGGCAGTACTCGCGGACGGCGGCCCGGATCGCGGGCAGGTCGGCGCCCCAAAAGCGCAGGTCGCTCTTGAGATACGCCTTGTCATGGGCGGCGCGCGTCCGGTTGCCACCGCGCCTGAGCCGCCCGCGGAAGAACGTAAGCGCGCTCGCCGCCGCGGTCATCCGCGCAGCCACGCCGCCAGCGTCCGGTCGTCGACGCCCGCCGCGTCGAGCTCCCGCTCCCCCGTCGCGAGGACCGGAATGCGTAGCGCGTAGCGATCGAAGATCGCGCCCTCCTGGGTGATGTCCACGCGTTCGATGTCGAGCGGGATATCGAGGGACACGCGGCGAAGCGCGCGGTAGACCTCGGCGCAGAGGCCGCAGTCCGGCTTCTCCAAAAGCCGGACGCGGAGCGGCTGCCCCCGATGAGTTCTACGGCGCACGAGCGCGAGCGCCCGCCGCAGATCGCCTCGCATCAGCTGTGGCCGACGCCTACCAGTTCGGGGGAAGGCCGGGGACGTTCGGCGGAAGCGGTTTGCCCCGCGGATAGATCACGTACACGATCCCGGCCGACCCGCCGAGCCACACCCGCTCGAAGTCCGCGCGGCGATAGACCTTTCGCGCTTCCTCGTCCGTCTTGACCGCCGGATCGTTCGTGATGACGTCGCCGTTCGCGTCGAAGCCGCGGATGACCAACAGATGCCCATTGGTCTTGCCGAAGAGGAATCCTGGCAACTCGCCGTTGATCGACGCGACGAGCGGAATGCTGGCGCTCAGGAAGCGCTGCGCCTCGTTGAGGGAGCGGAGTCTCGTCACGAACCCGTCCAGGCCGAAGCGCGTCGCGTACGCGACGTTGGCCGGCCAATTCCCGGCGCCCTGGTAGTTCCAGTCGTACGTATAGCGCGCCGCGTGGTCGACCTGCGGATCGTCGTAGTTGGGTCCGGGGAAGCGCTCGAGCTCGTCCGGGGTCGGTCCGGCGCCGTGAAAGGCCACGACCATCGCCGTCGAGGTCGGGCTACACCAGGCCTCGCCCCCACCGTCGTACTCGGGGAATTCGCCGTTATGGGTCTCCTGCGAGAACGTCGGGACCTGTAGCTGCACCGCAGTCTCGTCGAAGAGGCTCGGGATCTCGTACTTGAACGCTGCCGACGTCACCGCCGCGAGCATTCGCACCGACGGACCTGCGGCGCTCCCAGGGCGCTGGTAGAGCGTCACGCGGAGCCGATACGCATCCAGCGGCGCGGCGCTTTTCGCTCGAATGAACGTATCGATGTTCACGTGGCCATCGCCGTCCTGCTGCCCAGGCGCTGAGGTCCGGTGGACGTCGCCGTCGCCGGACGCCCAGGTGATCATCGTGAAGAACTTCGTCTCGCGGCCGGCGCCGCGCGCCTGCATCTCGACCTTGATCCACGTTCCCGGTGGCGTGTCGGCGTTCCACGACGCCACGAGCTCGTCGAACGCGAACGCGACGGGCGTCCACTCCGAGGTCCACGAGCCGCTCTGGAACGCGATCCCTCGTGCGCCGAACGGATCGTCGTAGGTCCCGCCCGTGAGTCCGCCCGCCGCGAGCGTGATCGGCCCCGTCCCGGTGACGCCCGCCGAGGTGCCGCGCGTGAAGTCCGCGCGCGCGAAGCTGACGGGCGGCTTGTCCGCGGGTTGCGGTATGGGGGTCGGTGTTGGGGCGGGCGTGGGTGTCGTCACAGGTCGATCGGTCGCTGCCGGTGACGGCGTCGGCGTGACATCAGGCTGCGCGGTGGGGGTGCCGATGCAGGCCGCGAGCAGCCAGATGGTGACTGGCGCGACGGCGTATCGCCATGCCCTACCCATGCGCTAACGGAATGCGGCGACGGTCCTCACGGGAAATCCTCCTCATCCGCGTGGCCAGGCAAGACTAACGCGGATAAAGTGCCGCTTGTGACCCCGCTCGCGCGACCCGACCTCTTCTGGTCGACCGATCGCGTCGCGGCGCGGATGCGCGACGCCGATGTGCGCGTGGTCGACTGCCGCTTCAGCTTCGATGAGGACATGCGCGCGCAGTACCTGCGCGGTCATCTCCCTGGAGCTGTGTATGTCAGCTGGGCGAGCGACCTTTCGGCTCCCCCGCCCGCATCGGGACACCCGCGCTGGATGCTGCAAGGCGCCGCCGAGTTCGCACGGGCGATGTCGCAGCTCGGCATCGGCGATCGGACCACGGTCGTCGGCTATGACGCCGAGGGCGGGCATCACGCCGCACGACTGTGGCTAGCGCTGCGCCGCTACGGCCACGACCGCATGGCCGTCATGGAAGGCGGCATCCAGAAATGGATCGCCGAAAGGCGCCCGCTCGAGGCGGGCGAGGTCACGGTCGCACCCGCGACCTTCACGCCGCGCCCGCGCGAAGGCGTGATCGCGACAAAGGAGGAAGTCCTCGCTGCGGTGCGCACCGGGGACCCCTGGCTCCTGGATGTCCGGCGGGACACCGAGTTCACCGGCGTAGAAAAGCGTGCCGCGCGCGGCGGACACATCCCCGGTGCGGTGAACATCCTGTGGAAGGACGCGCTGAAGGACGACTGGACGCTGCGCGAGGCCGGCGAGCTCGAGGAGTTCTACACGAACGCCGGGTTCGGGCCGGAGACGAGCACGGTCACTTACTGCCAGGCGGGCGTGCGCGCTGCGTTCACGCATCTCGTCCTCACCGCGCTCGGCCACGATGACGTCCGCACGTACGACGGATCGTGGGAGGAATGGGGCAACGACCCCGCGCTGCCGATCATCATCGGCCGCAGCTGACCTCGGTACGGAAAGCGATAGCTCTCTTGCCCGGACGCTAGCGGCGACGGAGCGCACTCTCGATCTCCGCCGCGAGCTCGGGCGGCACGTCGGCTTCGATGAGGATGCCGGCCTCCTCGTAGTCCGCTCGCTTCAGCGATCCCCGAGTACGGATCTGCTGCACGAGCGCGCCCGCGTGGTACGGCAGCATCGTCTTGATCCTGCGCCATCCGGCGGCCGCAGCCTCCGCGAGACGCGCGCGCAGCGCCTCGAGTCCCTCGCCGCGCAGCGCGGAGACGAAGACCGCCGCGGGGAACTCCGCGGCGAGGGCTTCGCGAACCGCGCGGCCTTCGTCACCGCGCAGCCGATCGGCCTGATTGAGGACGAGTAGTCGTGGCCGGTGTTCGAGGTCGAGCGACTTCAACGTTTCATCGACGACGCGCATGCGCTCGTGCAGGTTCGGGTGCGCGACGTCCGCCACGTGCACGAGCAGGTCGGCGTCGGTGAGCTCTTCGAGCGTCGCACGGAATGCCGCGACGAGCGTCGGCGGCAGCTTGTTGACGAAGCCAACCGTATCGGAGACCAGGATGTTCACTCCACCGTTCAGTGCGGTGCGCCGTGTCGTCGGATCGAGCGTCGCGAACGGCTGATCCGCGACGAACACGTCGGCGCTCGCGAGCGCGTTGAGGAGGGTGGACTTCCCGGTATTCGTGTAGCCGACGAGAGATGCGAGAAAGAGGCCCTCACCCGCGCGCGAGCCGCGGGCGCGCTCGCGCTGTCGCGCGACCTCCGCCAGCTTCCCGCGCAGATCCTGGATGCGTTTGCGGATGATCTGACGATCGCTCTCGAGCTTCGACTCGCCGGGGCCCCGCGTCCCGATGCCACCGCCGAGCCTGGACATCTCCTTGCCCCGACCGGTGAGGCGCGGCAGCCGGTACTCGAGCTGCGCCAGCTCGACCTGGATACGACCTTCACGCGAGCGCGCGTGCCGCGCGAAGATGTCCAGGATCACGCCGGAGCGATCCACGACCGCTGTCCCAACGACCTCCTCCAGCGCGCGCTGCTGCCGCGGCTTGAGCTCGTCGTCGGAGACGACGAGATCGGCGCCGAGCCGCGCGACCTCACGGCCGATCTCGGCGGCCTTGCCCTTGCCGACCCAGGAGTTCGGGTCAGGGGCACGCCGCGGCTGGAGTATCCGGCCCACCACCATCCCTCCGGCGGCTTCCACGAGCGAGGCGAGCTCGTCCAGCGAATCCTCGCCGTCGAATCCCGCCCGCGGCAGGTCCAGGCCGACGAGATACGCGCGCTCCATGGGCGTCGTCGTGTCGATCAACCGACACGCCCTTCGAACGAGTACTCCGCCGGGCCTGCGAGCTCGAACGTATCGCGCCCTGCTCCATGCCGGACAAGAAGCTCGCCTCCGGGCACGTGGACTCGGACGGTGTCCTCTAGCCGGTGTTCGCATGCGGCCGCCGCGACGGTCGCGCACGCCCCCGTGCCGCAGGCTTGGGTCTCTCCCACCCCGCGCTCGTCGGCGCGCATCGTGATCAGGCCGGGGCCGAGCACGCGAGCCAACTCCACGTTCGCGTCGCCGTGGAGCCCGCGAACGGTCACCGCGACCGCGGAGAGATCGACGGTCGCTGGATCCGCGACGAACACGACCACGTGCGGGTTGCCCACACTGACGCGATATGCGCGTAGAGCGCCGTCGACGCGGACAAGCTCGGGCGGTGTGGGTGCGCGAAGCGTGATCGCGATCCCAGCGCCCTCGCGGCGCGCGCTCACGTCGCCGCCGATGAACCGCAGGTCGAGCGACTCTCCGCCGTGGCGATCGAGCAGGTAGCGGGCGACACAGCGCGCGCCGTTCCCGCACGATTCCCCGAGCGAGCCGTCAGCGTTGTGCAGGGTCACCGGCCAGCGCCGTCCCTCCGCTGTGCCAATGACCAGGATGCCGTCCGCGCCGACGCCCCGCCGCCGATCGCAGATCTCGCGCACGCGATCCGCATCGAGCGCAACGAAGCCGTCAACGACGAGGAAGTCGTTCCCGCAGCCTTGCATCTTCGTGAACTTCAAGCGGCGGCCTCGACGATCGCCTCGAGCGGGTCTTCCGCGGTCGGGTCGTACCAGCGGATCGCCGGGTCTCTACGGAACCAGGTCATCTGCCGGCGCGAGTAGGCGCGGACGTCGCGGGCGGTACGCGCGATCGCCGTCTCGAGATCGATCTCTCCGCGAACGTGCGCCGCCCAGTGCACGTAGCCGTGCGCGCTCATCGCGGGGAGTCGCGGATCGATGCCGCGCGCGATCAGCCCGCGCGCTTCCTCGAGCACGCCGGCTGCGACCATGTCGCGCACGCGCCGCTCGATCGCGGAGACGAGCACATCGCGTGGCGGGCGGAGCCCGATCCGGAGCGCGGCGACCGGCGCGCTCCTTCGTCGCGAGACCGGACCTCCGGCGATCGTGACCACCTCGAGGTACCGCACCACGCGACGCACGTTGCGTGGATCGACGTGCGCGGCGGCATCCGGATCGATCGCGCGCAGCCGCTCGTACAGCGTGCCGGGATCCTCCTGCTCGAGCTCGCTGCGCACCGCTGGGTCGTGCGGCAACGCCGAGAGATCGAGACCGTCCAGCAGCGCGCGGACGTAGAGACCGGTCCCGCCGACGACGAGGGCGATACGGCCGTGCGCGCGGATCGCCGTGAGGGCCACGCGCGCCTCGCGCTGGAAGCGCAGTACGTCATACCGCTCGCCCGCATCGACGACATCGATGAGGTGATGCGGCACGCGAGCGCGCTCTTCCGCGGTCGGCTTCGCGGTCCCGAGATCCATGCCACGGTAGACCTGCCGCGAATCGGCCGAGACGATCTCGCCTCCGATCCGCTCGGCGACGCGCAAGGCCAGCGCGCTCTTCCCCGACGCGGTGGGCCCGACGATGGCGATCACGTCCGTACGGCCGCCTCCAGCGCGTGCAGGAGCTCGCGCGCGTGCGACACGGTGGTGCGATCTGGCGCGACCTCCCCATAACGGAGGTCCTCGAAGGCCGACACGATCGGCGCGGCCGCATCCCAGCGCGGGTCGGCCCCTGCCAGGCGCCGATGGTGCTCCGCGGGCGTCTCCGCGGCCACGCGCCAGCCGTGACCGGCGCGCTCCGCGAGGGCGAGGAGTCGCCAATAGACGAGGCGAAGCGCGGCAGAGGGGCTCCCATCGTCCCGCGGCGGGCGGCGCCGCGCGGGCCTGCGCGGGAAAAGCCCGAGGAGCGTGTCGCCGAGGGTGAGCCCGTCCGAGGGGCTGCGCTCGAGCTCCGCGCCGTCGGGCAGTGCGATCCGGCGCTCGCGCACCGCGCGCTCGAGGAGCACGAGCGCGACGAGGAGCACGACCATGACGATGAGGATCTCGACCCCGCCGACCACGAACGGTCGCGTCCGCTCGATCTCGCGAAGCAGCGCCTCATCCTCTTCGGGGGTACGCAGCGGGGCCGGCGGCCTGAGGTTCGCGAGGACGGGATGGAGGAAGGGCTCGAGGATCGCGTAGACGAGCGCGGCGAGGTACCCGAGAGGCAGGAGGATGAAGAAGAGGAGCTGGTCGAACACCGGCCCGAGCCGCGCACCGACCTCGGCGAGAACCTGCTCGATGACGGGCGTCACGACCGCAGCGATCATCGCGCCGAGCCCGAGGGCGAACACGAGTGAGTGCGCCGACGAGACCTTTGCCCCACCCGCGCTTTCCCCGGCAAGCGAGAGCTCCTCAGTCGAGCGCGCGACCGAGAGCGCGACGCCGGTCGCGGCGATCAGGATCAGCGCGAGCGGCACGAGCGGGCCGCGGTCGACTGCGACAGGCAGGACGGCCACGATCGCGAGGGCCGTGGCCGCGAAGGGCGCGGCGTTCCGCGCGTCGCTCCACCGCACTCCGCCGCGCGCGAGCGAGAGAACGCGCCAGAGATAGATCTCCGCAAGTATCGCGAACGCGAGCACGCGCCCGCCCCAGCCCACGACATCGAGGCGATGCGCCGGAAGAACGACCGCGAGGATGACGCCCGCGAAGAGGGTAGCCGCCACGATCGCCGTGCCGCGTTTCTCCGATCCGGTCTCGCGGAGCGCGGCGACGAGGATCAGTGTCGTCCCGAGGAACGCGAGCGTCGCCGGAGTCAGCGCAAGCGGCGCTGAGCCCCCTGCCGTCTGCGCGATCCCGAGCAGACACGCGAAGCCGATCGCCTCCATCAGCGCGCGCGCGAAGAGGAGGGTCGCGACCGCGCGCGAGCTAGACCGCCGCACGCTGCTCCAGCGGTGCCAGCGAGTCGTGCGCGACACCGTTCGCGAGGAAGTGCGCGGCGATGGCGGCCGGGATCTCGTCAACGCATACGACGAGCACGCGATGGTGCGCGCGACGGAGCGCGACGGCCGCACCCGCGAGCCCTTGGCTGACGCGCGGAGTCACGACCACGAGCGTCGCTCCCCAGGGCAGCCGCCCGCGCTCGCGGAGGAACACCGTCTCCGGCGCCCCGACCGCGTACGGGCCAAGCCGCGCGAGGATCTCGAGACTCCGGGTGAGCGGGCGCGGGCCGCGTCCCAGAGCGGAGCGCGGCCGCTCGTGCGTGAGGTTGTCGATGCCGTTCGTCACCAGGCCAACCTGCCGTCCCGCGTCGGCCGCATGGCGGATGAGCTCAGTGGCGGCAGAGATGACGAGCTCGACGGCCTCGGGATCGGCCTGGATCCAGTACTGCTCGTACGAGGCGACGTTGACCAGGAAGATCGAATCGAGGCTCGTGGCAGGCTCGTACAGCTTGGTTTGGAGCTCGCCGAGGCGCGCGGACGCTTTCCAGTGGATCTCCTTGCGAGCGTCGCCACGCCGGTGCGGCCGGACGCCGCGGAACCGCAGCGGGTCAGGCACGAGCCCACGCCGGGTGGCCGTTTCGGCCAGCGGCCGAAGTGACGCGAGGGTACGGTCCCGGACGGCAAGGCGTGCGGGATAGGCGATCACCTCGCATCGCGCGTGGGCCGTCCGCTCGATCTGCACGAATCCCATCCAATCACCGGCGCGGATGCGCACCGGCCCAATCACGTACGCGCCGCGCGCGGGAACGTTGACGCGTAAGCGCACTGCGACGCGCTCGCGCCCGTGAAGCGGAAAGCCGCAATCGATCCAGCCTCGGGCATGCGGGGGGTCCGAGGGGGGCACAGCCCCCCTCGACCGCTCCACGCCTTCACTCAGGAAGAGGCGAGCCTCGAGCCAGGGCAGCGGGATCGGTTTTCGGTTCGTGATCTCGAGCGTCGCGATCGCATCCTCTCCGGCGACGATCCGGTCGGGCGAGAGCGTGAGACGCACCTGCACCCCCGACAGCGCGAGACGCCCGGTCACCTCGACGACGATCCACGCCACCACCGCGCCGAACGCCAGCACGATCACCGCCGGCGCGCGCGAGATCCCCGCCGCGATGACGAAGATCAGGACGATCTGCCACGGGAGGCGACCGGTGCGGGCGTCGAGTGGATGAGTCTCCATCAGCCGGCGGTCGCGGCGATGTCCTCCGCGGGGACAGGCGTCCGCGCCAGCACCTCGCCGATGACCGCGGGCGTCGTCCGCCCTCGCATCTGCGCGTCGGCGCCCAGGAACAGCCGATGCCGCAGCACCGCGACCGCCTGCGCCTTCACATCGTCGGGCAACACGTACGCACGCCCGCGGATCGCGGCATGCGCCTGCGCGGCTCGGTAGAGCGCGAGGGCGGCGCGCGGACTCGCGCCAAGCTCGACGCCGTCGACACGCCGCGTCGCGCGAATGAGGTCGACCACGTAGCGGCGCACCGCGTCGCCCACGCGGACCCTGCGGACTTCATCGCGAAGGTTCCTGATCGCGGGCGCGTCGAGGAGCGGCGACAACGTCTCGGGCCGCACCGTCGATGGGCCATGCACGCGAAGGATGGCATCCTCGTCCTCGGCGTCCGGATAGCCGAGGTTCAGGAGAAAGAGGAACCGGTCGAGCTGTGCCTCGGGGAGCGGGAACGTTCCCTCGAGCTCGACCGGATTCTGCGTGGCGATCACGATGAAGGGGTCCGGCAGGGGATGTGTCGTTTCGTCCACCGTGACTTGCCGTTCCTGCATCGCCTCGAGCAATGCGGACTGTGCGCGTGGCGTGGCCCGGTTAATCTCGTCGACGAGCACCACGTTCGCCGCGAGCGGCCCGGGACGGTATTCGAATCGCCCCACCCGCTGGTCGTAGATCGAGACGCCGGTCACGTCGCTCGGCACGAGGTCCGGCGTGCACTGGATGCGGCGGAAGGCGAGGTCGAGCGAACGCGCGAGCGCCCGCGCGAGCATCGTCTTCCCCACCCCGGGAACGTCGTCGAGCAGGACGTGACCTTCGACGAGAAGCGCGGCGAGGAGCTGCTCGGTGGCCTGCCGCTTCCCGATGACGACGGTCCCGACCTGCTCCGCGAGCCGCTCGGCGGCCTCGCGGACGGTGAGGGTCACGTGAGAACTATGCGGCCTCGAGCGTCCGGACGGAGGCCTGCTTCGGCGTCGGCCCGCCACGGATGGCACTCGCGGTCGCCAGTGCGAGCGCGAGGCTCACGAAAGCGGCCACCGCGTGGAGGCCAAGTGCGATGGGGTCTTGCTCGTGCAATGCGAACGGACTGAAGGAGCGCTCGAGGAAAAGGATGAGGGCGACGGCGATGAGCGCGCGCATCGCGACCCTCCGGCCGTGCACGGCACGCGCCGCGACGATGAGCGCGACCGCCGCGAAGAGATAGGCGAGCCAGCCGAGACCGTCCCCGGAGGTCGACCAGTCTTGGCCGCCCGGAACGAAGCCTTCGTACGCGCCGTCGGTTACGAGGACGATGGCCAGGAGCAGCGTGATGCCGCCGATCATCCATGCGTTGCCCACGGTGATCGCTGCCGGGGCTCGTCGCGTGGAACGCTCGACCGGAACGGCTTCGTCGGGAGGCGCTGGCGGCATCGAGGTATCGAGCGAGAACAGCACGTCGACATCGCCGGAGGCCAGGCTGTGCCCCAGTCGCCAGACCCGTAGCGCCGTGACCAGGATCACGAGCTCCACGCAGGCAGTCGCGAAGTGCGTGACGACCGATTCGATCGGCTTCGGGCCGAGGACGAACGCGGTGAGTGGCCGCTCGATGATGAAGAAGACCGACAGCGCGATCCGCGACTGCAGGCTTCGCTCGCTTCCGCGCGCGACCATGACCGCGACGACCGTGTTCAGGATCGCGAAGATGTAGGCGATCTCCGCGAGGTTCTCGTAGCGGCCGGTGAACCAGGCGGGACCGCCCGGATACACGCCGTCGAAGATCCCGTCGATCACGAAGAGGAACGACGCGAAGAGCATCAGCAGGACGACCGGACGAAGCGCCCCCGCCACCCTCAAGCCTCCCCCTGCACGAGCGTGAAATGTTAGTCCGCTAGGCCGGCTCGCGGCGCGACTCGAGCATTTCGATCGTTTCCGGTGGAACGAACACCGCGCCGAGATCGACGCCGTGCTCGCCACGTCCGTGGAAGTCGCTGCCGCCGGTCGGAACGAGATCGTGCGCGCGCGCGAGCGTGAGGCAGCGTTCGGTCATCTCCGGCGAATGCTCACCGTAGTAGGCCTCGATGCCTGCCAGACCGGCTGCGACCATCTTCGGCAGCAGGGCCTCGAGGCCCACCACGGTACCGGGATGAGCGAGCGATGGGACACCGGCATGCGTGCGCACGAGCTCCACCGCCTCCAGAGGCGTCAGGCTCACTCGAGCCACGTACGCGGGAGAGCTCTTGGCGAGAATCGTGTCGAATGCTCCCTCGTACGAGGGGACGTAGCCCTTTTCGAGGAGCGCTTCCGCAAGATGCGGCCGCCCGAGGGCCCCGCCCTGCGCGATCCCGAGGACGCGCTCGAGTGAGATCGCGTACCCGAGCTGGTTCAGCTTCTCGACCATCAGCTCGATGCGCCGACCGCGCTTGGTGCGCAGCCAGCGGAGGCGCTCCTCGAGCGCCGCGTCGGCCGGATCGATGAAGTAACCGAGGACGTGGGCATCGCCCCATTCCGACTCGGTGTTGAGCTCCGTCGCCGCGATCACCCGAACGCCGAGCGCTGCGCCGGCCGCGACCGCCTCTGCGACACCGGCGAGCGTGTCATGGTCGGAGAGCGCGAGGATCCGCACTTCCCGCGCCGTTGCGCGCTTGACGAGATCCGCCGGAGGAAGCGCGCCGTCGCTGCGGAGCGAGTGCGCGTGGAGATCGATCGGATACCCGATGCTCAGGGAGTCCACTCACGATCAAGCCGCTCGATGGATCGAGCTTTGCCAGTGGTGTCGTCGACATCGACGACGACGCTGTTGAACTGAACCACACCCGTCGCGACCTCGAACCTGCGCGGGAGGTGGTCGAGATAGCGCGCGACGATGATCGCAGGGTCGATGCCGAGCACCGAGTCGCGCGGGCCGACCATCCCCGTGTCCGCGACGAGCGCGGTGCCCTGCGGAAGGATGCGGGCGTCCGCGGTCGGCACGTGGGTGTGGGTGCCAAGAACCGCGGAAAAGCGCCCGTCGAGATGCCAGCCCATCGCGAGCTTTTCGCTCGTCGCTTCGGCGTGCCAATCGAGGATGCGCACTCTCGGCGCGCGGTCGCCAAGCTCCTCGAGAAGACGGTCGAGCGCGCGGAAGGGATCGTCCTGTTCGGCCATGAACACACGCCCGATGGCGTTCACGACGAGCACGCCCTTCGAGATCGTCCAGCCGCGACCTGGATTGCCCGGCGGAAGGTTGAGCGGACGCAGGCAGAACTCGATCGCGTCGATCTCCTTGAGGAAGCCGCGCTGATCCCACACGTGGTTACCGTTCGTCACCACGTCCGCTCCCGCCGCACGGAGCTCCGCGGCGATCTCGCCGGTGAGCCCGCTGCCGCCAGCGGCGTTCTCGCCGTTAAGGACGCAGAGGTCGATCCGCCGTTCGGCTCGGATCTGTGGCACGAGCGCCGCCACCGCCTGCCGTCCGGGCTTGCCGACGACGTCGCCGACGAAGAGGACCTTCACCTCAGCAGGGCAGCGCGTTGAGCTGGTCGACCGTCGTGTTGTACGCCGCGACGTTGGTGTCGACTTCCGTCGCCAAGCGGTCGTACTGGGCGACAAGATCGAGATACGTGTTGTAGATGTCCGGCGGTAGGACGCGCGACGGGTACTGCGCAACGATCGCCTTGATGCGGCCGTCGATCACCGCGAGCTGCGCCTTCACGGCGTCGACCGCGGCGCGCTGCGACGCGAGCTGTGCGTTCAGCGCATTCTTCTGCGCGACGCACAGATCGGGCAGCGGTGCGGGGATCTCGACGAAGCCCATCGTCCGGAGCTCGCGCTCGGAGAAGCGATTCGGGCAGCTTTCAAACGCGCGGCCGACCAGGCAGGTGACGGGATGCGTCATCAGGCCGAACCGATCCACGCCCTGAAGCAGCGGGTCCGGGAGCTTCTCGAGCCAGTGCCCGTCGCTCCCGGCCTCGGGACCGAAGCAGCACCAGATGTGGCCGAGCTCGTGGAGCACGACGGCGACACCGTTCTCCGCTGAGATCGGCCCGAGATCGCCGACCACATAGGTCAGCACGCGCTGCGTCCCGTCTCCCGCAGTCGCATGGACCGAGGTGCCCTTCCCCGGCAGCACATAGACCGCGATGTCCGCGGCGGATGGAACGAGCGTGAGCCCTCCTAGGCCGCGCGTCGCGAGCTTCCATTCGTTCTCGAGCGTCGCGCTGATCCGCGCGACCGTCGCATCGCGCGCGGGGACCAAGCTCGGCTCCAGTCGGGAGTTGGCGCCTGAAAGACCGCGGGTTGGATCCACGGCCTCGACGCGAACGGTGAAGCCCCTGGCCTCGAGCTTCCGCGCCGCGATGTCGAACTCGGAGACGGACTCGGACGACAGGCTGCCGTCGGTACAGACGACGGTGTGGCGCCCGTGCCCGGCGGGAACGAGCGGCGCCGCGTACGCCCACGCGAGCGCGCCGTCAGGTCCGGCCGTAGCGGCTGTGAGCTTCGGAGGAGCGTCGCCGAACTTGCCGCTATTGACCTGAACGAGGAGCGTGCACGAGGCGCCGGCGACGGTCCGAACCTGCACGGTGCCGTACCGCGACACGAGGACACTGATCGGGATCGCGGTGGTGGGGCTCGACGTGGCTATGGGCGCCTGAACACAGGCCGCAAGGACCAGACCGCACACGCCCACGATCGCGCGCTTTGTCACTCTTGTGGAACGATTCTGACGCGTGGTCTAAGGCGTGGTGTTTCCGTACCGAAGCGTTTCCGCGCTCATTTCGCATACTCAACCGCGCGCGTCTCGCGGATGACCGTGACCTTGATCTGACCCGGGTACTGAAGCGTTTCCTGGATCTTCTGCGCGATGTCGCGCGAGAGACGAGCCGACTCGAGGTCGTCGATCTGGTCCGGCTTGACCACGACGCGCACCTCACGACCCGCCTGTATGGCGAAGGATTTCTCGACCCCGGGGAAGCTGTTCGCCACGTTCTCGAGCTCGGTGAGTCGCTGGATGTAGTTCGAGACGATCTCGCTTCGCGCGCCGGGACGCGCGGCGCTGATCGCATCCGCGGCGGAGATGAGCGTGCCCACCATCGTCACGGGCTCGACGTCGCCGTGATGCCCGACGACCCCGTCGATGACCGATTGCGGGAACCCGTAGCGCTTCAGGAGCTCGCCGCCGATGACCGTATGCGGGCCCTCGACCTCGTGGTCGATCGCCTTCCCGATGTCGTGGAGCAGCCCGGCGCGTTTCATCGTCTGCGGGTCGTATCCAGCTTCCGACGCGAGGATGCCGGCGACGTGGGCGACCTCGATGGAATGGCGCAGGACGTTCTGGCCGTACGAGGTGCGGAAGTGCAGCCGGCCGAGGAGCTTCACCAGGTCGGGATGCAGCCCGCCGATGCCGACCTCGTAGACCGCGGATTCGGCGGCTTCCTTCATCACCTGGTCGATCTCGGTGCGCGCCTTCGCGACCATCTCCTCGATCCGCGCGGGATGGATGCGCCCGTCGACGAGGAGCCGCTCGAGCGCGCGCTTGGCGATCTCGCGGCGGATCGGATCGAAACCGGAGACGACGACCGCCTCGGGGGTGTCGTCGATGATGAGGTCCACGCCCGTGAGCTGCTCGAGCGTCCGGATGTTCCGGCCCTCCCGGCCGATGATCCGGCCCTTCATGTCGTCACTCGGGAGCGCCACGACGGTCACGCTGTGCTCGGCCGTGTGCTCGGCGGCGTAGCGCTGCAGGGCCATGGTGATGATGTCGCGCGCGCGGTCGTCGGCTCGGTCGCGGGCCTCCACCTCGAGCTCGCGGACCTTGCGGCTGGTGATGTCGCGCATCTCGTCTTCGACGCGCTCGAGGAGCAGGCCACGCGCCTCCTCCATGGTCAGGGAGGCCACCCGCGCGAGCTCCGTCCGTTGCTCCTCCTGGAGCTCCGCGATCTTGGCTCGCTCGGTTTCGAGGTCGTCTTCCCGCTGCTCCAGCCGGTGGTCACGCTCCTCGACCTGGGCGGTCTTCTGGTCGAGCTGCTCGTCCTTCTTGTCGAGCCGGGTCTCGTAGCGCTGGAGCTCGGCGCGACGCTCCCGGTTCTCCGCCTCGGCCGCCTTGGCGACCTTCAGGGCCTCGTCCTTGGCCTCGAGGATGATCTCCTTCTGCTTGGCGCGCGCCTCGACGACCAAGCGTTCGGCGTTCGCCCTCGCCTCGACCTCACGGCCCACCGCGAGCTGGCGACGCGCGATCACGGCGATCACGATCCCGACGACGAGACCCACGACGAGGGCAAGCAAGCCCACGACGATCGGGTCGGACATGACAGCGGTCCTTTCCATGCCGCGTATGCGGGGGCGCTCGCCGTGTGCTGGACGCTCGTCCCCGTTTTTCCGGCAAGTGACCTGTGGAACGGGGCGCTCCACCGGCCACGTCGTTCACAAAGTTTTAGTGCGGTCAGGATACCGCACGCACATACGGCTCGTACGGAACGCGTACAGGCTAGGCTGGCCCAGTGCGGGTCCCCGACAACGAAACGCGGCTGGACGAGACCGCGCTCGCTTCTTTGCTCGAGTCGGGCACGGGCTGGAGTCGCGAAGGGAACGCCCTGACCAAGACCTTCACGTTCAAGGGCTTCAAGGGCGCGATCGCGTTCGCCAACCGGGTGGCCGAAGCGGCCAACCTCGCGAACCACCACCCAGACATCCACATCGAGGGCTACAAGACCGTCCGGATCGTACTGACCACGCATGCCACGGGCGGGATCAGCGACGCCGATCTCGAGATGGCGAAGAAGGTCGACACGGCTGCCGCCTGAGCCCCGAGGACTGGTACGCCACTAGCCCGGTGAGGCGGACGACTCCGCCGGCCCCTGCCCGGCCTATGCCTCCTGGGACTCCACTTCCGCGCCGCGGGTGACCTCTTCGATCACGTCGTAATCGAATCCGCGCTGCGCCAGGAACGCGTGGATCTTGCGTCTGCGCTCCGGCGGCTCGAGCGTCTGCCAGCGCGCGATCGGCCGGGCGATCGCGCGTCGCGCGCGCTCCGCCTCGGACTCCGGAGACAGCTCTCCCATCGCGATGTCGATCGTCTCGCGGGCGACGCCCTTGTTGGTCAGCTCGCTCACGAGCGCCCGATCGCCTTTGGGTCGGAACCGCGAACGCTGCTCGACCCAGTACTTCGCGAAGTCGAGATCGTCGATGTAGCGCTGCGCACGTAGCCTGTCGATCGCGCCGTCGACCGCCGTGTCGTCGTAGCGCTTGCCATGGAGGTGCCGGCGGATCTCACCGACGCTGCGCGGTCGTGTCGCGAGGAACCGCACGGCTTCCTCGTAGGGGCTGCCGTAGGGCTTTGACTCGGGCCTAACTTTCCTCACCATTCGGGCTCTCGTTGCCTGCGGTCAGGCTACGCTCGCGCACCTTCGTGTCGATCTCCGCGGCGACCTCGGAGTGCTCCCGAAGGAACTGCTTCGCGTTCTCGCGACCCTGGCCGATGCGTTGCTTTCCGTAGTTGATCCACGCACCGGACTTGTCCAGGATGCCGGTCGCGATGCCCATGTCGATGAGGCCGCCCTCGCGCGAGATCCCCTCGTTCGCCAGGATCTCGATCTCCGCGACCCGGAACGGCGGCGCGACCTTGTTCTTCACCACCTTGACCTTCACGCGACGGCCGATGACCACGTCGCCCTGCTTGATCGGCTCGATCGGGCGGATGTCGATGCGGATCGAGGCGTAGAACTTCAGGGCCCGGCCACCAGAAGTGGTTTCGGGGTTCCCGAACATAATTCCTATCTTCTCGCGCAGCTGGTTGATGAAGATCACCGTCGTCTTCGTCTTGGAGATGGTCCCGGTGAGCTTCCGAAGCGCCTGGCTCATCAGCCGGGCCTGCAGACCGACGTGCGCGTCGCCCATTTCGCCCTCGATCTCCTCGCGCGGCACGAGCGCCGCGACGGAGTCGATGACGACGATGTCGACGGCACCCGAGCGCACGAGCGTGTCGGCGATCTCGAGCGCCTGCTGGCCGTTATCGGGCTGCGAGATGAGGAGGTCGTCGGTGTTCACACCGCATATCCGCGCCCAGCCCGCGTCGAGCGCGTGCTCGGCGTCGATGAACGCGGCGGTCCCGCCGGCGCGCTGCGCGGAGGCGATCGCGTGGAGGGCGAGCGTCGTCTTGCCGGACGCCTCGGGGCCATAGATCTCGACGACGCGGCCGCGAGGAAACCCGCCGACGCCGAGCGCGAGATCCACGGCGAGCGAGCCGGTCGAGATCGAGTCGATCTTCTCCCCGGCGGTGTCGCCGAGCTTCATGATCGAGCCCTTCCCGAACTGCTTCTCGATCTGCTGGATCGCCTGCTCGATCGCTCTCGACTTTTCCGTCACTGCCACCTTCTGCTCCTTAGTGCTCCCAAAAAGAGCGGCGCCGGCTTGCGTCACACCGGCGCCGCCCCGCTCCCCTCCGTTTTTCCCGGAGTGTTTGATTACCAGGTCTCTTTTTCTTTCCGTTTCGGCTTCACGATCTCGAAGGTCATGGGCTGGACCGGTTGCGCCACGCCCCTCTTCTTGAGCTCCTTTTCGAGCTGCTCTTTGGACTTCTTTTTCCTGTTCTTATCCTTGGCCTCGCCTCGACCCGTCGGCATCGGTCCCTCCATCACCCCGCCGGAAGCTCGCGGGACCGGTCGAGCATAGCGTGACCGGAGCGGCCAGACTGTCGACCATGCCCGCCCGACGAGCATCGCGATCCGCACGGGTGACGACGCGCACCGGCGACACGGGCGAGACCTCGCTCTTTGGCAAGGAGCGCGTCCGCAAGACCGATCCGCGGATCGAAGCGCTCGGTGACCTCGACGAGGCGCAGGCGGTCCTCGGCGTGGCCCGCTCGCGATACCCGCGATCAACGCTTGGCCGCGAGCTCCTGGACATCCAGCGCGGGCTCTACCTCGCGATGGCAGAGGTGGCGACGCCACGCGGCGACCTCGGCCGGCTCAAGGAGCGCATCGACGGCGCCGCCGTTACGAAGCTCGAGCGCGTCGTCGAGGCGGTCAAGAAACGCACGCCCATCGAGGGCCGGTTCGTCGTGCCCGGCGAGAACTCCATCTCTGCCTCGCTCGACCAAGCCCGCACCGTCGTCCGCCGCGCCGAACGGCGGGTGGTGGAGTGCGTCGACGAGGGCTACTTCTCCGGCGAGGACCTCCTCCCGTGGCTGAACCGGGTCTCGGACGTCCTCTTCGTGCTCGCGCGATCGGTGGAGCGCTCCTCGAAGCAGCGGTGACCGAGCCCGAGAGCGCGTGGCGTGCGAGCGCACCATGGGGGATCACCGACCGGGTCGCGGCGCGCCTCGCGGCGACGGCGCGGGAGGTCGCTGCGGAATGGGGGGTTCCGCTCGGCGAGCGGCTTCCGGCCGGACGGTTCTCGTTCGTCGCGTTCGCCGGCGAGACCGCCGTCCTGAAAGTGGTCCCGGTCGAGGACGACGAAGCGGATCACGAGGCCGATGCCCTCGCGCTGCTCGCGGGGGACGGCGCGGTGCGGCTTCTTCGCCACGACCGCGAGCGCCGCGCCATGCTGCTCGAGCGCGCCCGGCCGGGGGATGACGCCTCGACCCTCCCGGAGGACGACGCCATCCGGGTAGCCGTCGCCGCGGCGACGACGTTCTGGCGGCCGGCGCAGCGCGATCGACCGTTCAGCTGGATCGGCGATCACGTCCCGCGCTGGCTCGAGATGGCGGGCGACCACGCACTGGTCCGCCTGGCGAAGGAGATCTACGCGAGCCTCGAGATCGGCGAACGAACGCTCGTCCACGGGGACCTTCATCACCACAACCTCTTGCGCCACGGTGAACGATGGGTCGTCATCGATCCCAAGCCGATGGTCGGCGAGCCCGAGTTCGACGTTCCGACATTCATGTGGAATCCCATCGGGACCCGTCCCACGAAGGAGTCCGTCGAGAGCTGGATCGCGGCGTTCGCGAGAACAAGGCTGCGCGAAGACCGTATTCGCAAGTGGGCCATCATCCGCGGCACGTACTGGGGACTGCCGCTCCACTCGGGCGAGACCGAAGAGTCGTCGCGGCCGCTCCAGGTGGTACGCGCGCTCCTCTAGAGGGGTCAGCAGCGTCTCCGCCGCCGTTTCGACACCTGGTGGCGAGGCCCTGCGGCGCAGACTCGCGCCGTGCGCAGGCTCGCCATCGTACTGAGCGGCGTCGTGGTGGCGGCCGCGGGCGGGTGGTTCGCGTGGAGCGAGCTCATTCCGGGACCGCCCGGCTCCATCGCGATCACACCGTCCGAGGACGTCGCGCTGACTCCGACCGCGCGCCTACGGTTCGCGGCACAGGTCCGCGACGTTCGGGGCCGGGTTCTGGGCATCCATCCAGCCTGGACCTCTGGTGCCACGGTCGACCCCGAGGGTCTCTTCACGGCACCCGACAAAACCGGCGTTTACTTCGTCGAGGCGGCCGTAGGCGCGCTGAAAGCGACGGCGAAGATCACCGTGAACGCCGGGACGCCGAAAACGGTGCGCGTGCTGCCGGGCAACACGACCGTGAAGCCTCGCGAGTCAGTCGCATTCGCTGCGACCGCATTCGACGAGTGGGGCAACTCGGTCCCCGCGGTGCCTCTGTGGCGCGTGAGCTTCGGGCCGGGGGCGATCGACGAGCAGGGCATCTTCGTCGCGGGGACGTCCGGCGCCTCGACGGTCACCGCGGAGATCCAGGGGCTCGCATCATCCTCGACCGTCACGGCCCAGTGCGTTCCGCCACGCACCGAGACCACAAGCGGTCTCTCCTTCACCGTCATCTGCAGCACGAACGCCGACGTTTGGATGAACGGCCCTGGCCTCGATGCAGCCTCCGTCGCGAAGACGATCGATCAGGCCATTGGTTCGGTCGAGGCCACGTTCGGACGCAGTCTCAGGCACCGCCTCAACGTGAACGTCTTCGGGAATCAGAAGAGCTTCGCCCAGGGACTCCAGCAACTGCTCCACGTACAAACGTCACCGTTCGAGGAGGGCGTGTTCGTCCCGCCCGCGATCGTCGCCATCGATTGGAGCGCTCCGGATGGCCCGGAGGCGATCGCGCGGCACGAGATCACGCATCTGTTCGTCGACGAGATCGCCGCCCGGCGCCTGCCCGTGCCCTACTGGTTGCACGAAGGGCTTGCCACGCTCAGCGAGTTCCCGGTCGCGGAAGATGCGGCGCTCATCAGCCGGTACTGCACAGCGTCGGCGGCGCGGAACGATCGGCTACCGACCCTTTCGGAGATCTCAAGTGCAGAAGGCTGGCGGACTTATGTGAACGAGGTCGGAGCGGTCGCCTACGACATCGCGGCCCAGATCACGTCCTTCATGGTCGGCGACGCGCGGGGTCAGACGAATCTGCTCGACAAGATGGCCGGCGGGCTGCCGGTGGAGTCCGCCTACGCGGCCGCCAGCGGTCGCTCGTTCGAGGCGTTCATGACCGAGCTTCCCGACCGCGCACGCGCTCTGGCCGATCGCTACCCCGGCGTCGCGGTGACCCGGCGTCTGTTCGACGGGACCGCGGTCTACGTCGCCTACGGACAGCCCGGTGCTTCCCGCGTGACGATCGACATTCGGAATTCGCTCTACTTCGGCGGCGGCCCGGCCACCACGGACTACTTCGGGTGCCTGCCCGGGTACCTTGGCGTCTCCTGGCCGCGCGGGACGTACGTCGTGACCGTGAGCGGCGTACTCGGCAGAGCGACCGCGTCGCTAGCGAACTACTAGCGGAGCCAGGGCGGCGCTTCCCAGCGATCCGGCAGGACCGTGACCTTCACGGGCATCTCCGCGGCCGTTTCGGACACCGATTGGATCTGGTTGATAAGCATCGGCCCGTATGGGCAGAACGGCGTCGTGAGGACCATCTTGATCTCGGCCTCTTCGGGGGTGAACACCACTTCGCGGATGAGATCGAGATCGATCACCGATAACCCGATCTCGGGATCGAGGACCGCCTGCAGCGCGTTTAGGATCTTCTCCTGCTTTTCGGCCTCGGCGACGACCGGGGTCTTGTCCTGGGTTGGCGTCTTGTCCTCTGGCATGCCTTCTCCTTCTACCTCCGCGCCGACGACACGAGCGAGAACGCGGCGGTCAGGAGCAGGCTCAGCAATATCGACGTCCCGATCGGAATGTAGACCGTCCAACCGTCTCCGCCGAAGGTCAGATCTCCGGGTAGTCTGCCGATGAGGGGGATGCGGTCAGCAAAGACGAGCGTGAGCCCGATCGCCGCGATGAGAATCCCCACGAACAGCAACACCCGACCGAGTTGAGCAAGCTCCATACGTCGTCAATTGTCTCACCCGCGGGACGGTGTTCGGTACCCCTCCGAACGCATGATCTCGTCCAGCCGCGATTTGACGCGCTCAAGCACGCCGAGCTCACGGAGGACCTGACCGGCGATCCCGTCTTCGTCATCGGCGAGTGCACGGAGCACGTTCTCGGTTCCAATGAATGGCCGGCCGGTGTGGTCGTTTCCGATCGCGGCCGCGCGGTCCAGGACCCTGGTCATGCGTGGGGAGACACCTATTCCGGCTCGCGTCTCTTCCATGTGGTCATGGTACGCACGCTATCGGAGGGTCACCAGGAGGACGCGATCGTCATCGGGAGCGGGCTGGCCGCGGCCATCTCGGTTCGACGTCAGCACGAGGAATTCGCCGGTCGCTATCTCGTACACATCCCGAAGACGGCCGTATTGGTTCGCGAGGAGCTTCTCCTGGAACGCCACCGTCCTTCCGTCTGGACCGAACACCACACGATGCAGGTGCTGCCCGCGCAACGTCGCGAAGAGCAGCGAGCCACGGAGCGGCCCCGGGCGCGTCGCGAACGCGGCGCCTGAGGGCGCCCACGTCTCGAAGCTGCCGCTCTCGAGGAGCGGATCGCGGAAACGCTGATCGTTCGCGATCGCGCGCACCGTCGGCCAGCCGTAGTTCCCACCGCGCACGATGAGGTTCACCTCGTCATGGCAGCAGTCTGGGAACGGGTTCGATGGACCGTGCTCCGTCTCGTACAGCGAGCCCGTATCGGGCTGCCAGGCGATGCCCTGCACGTTGCGGTGGCCTAGCGACCACACCGGCGATCCGGGCGTGGGGTTGTCGTCGGGCACCGAGCCATCCTTGTTGATGCGCAGCACTTTGCCCGCGAGTGAGCCGGCGTTCTGCGCGTTCGCGCCGTTCTCGGCGTCGCCTGTCGTGATGTAGAGCTTGCCGTCCGGGCCGAATTTCACGCGCCCGCCGTCGTGGTTCGAATTCCCCGGGATTCCGTCGAGCAGCACGGTCTCCTCGGTCCCGCGTCCATTGTCGTCGTGCATACGCACGAGCTTGTTGCGGGTGGCCCCGCTTGGGAGCGAATAGCTGTAATACAGGTAGACGAAACCGTTGCGCGCGAAGTCGGGATCGAGGGCGATACCCAAAAGGCCCTTCTCGCCATCGCGGACCGTGCTCGCCGGGAGTGTCGCCCAGGGCTCGGACCGGAGTCCCCCACCCTGCCCGAGCTGCACGATGCGAACGCGCCCCGCGCGCTCGGTGACGAATAGGCGCCCGCCCGGCGCCAGATCGATCGCCCACGGCGCAACGAGACCGCCTGCGACGAGCTGCACGTTCTCGACGACCGCCGGGCCGACCCGCGGCGACGGTGTTGGCGTCGGGCCGGCGCTCGATGACGACGGGGTCGTCGGTATGGCGATCGTGGTCGCTTGCGGCGACGACGAACCGCGCGGTGCCGACCCCGCGCACGACGACACGACGACGATCAGAGCGAGGGCGAGCGCCGCGTACTTCACGTCCGGGCCGCGCGCCACTCCGCAAGCTCGGCCGGAGGCATCGGCGGGGCGATCAGAAATCCCTGGGCCGTATGAAAACCCATCGCCGCAACCCGCTCCCAGGTCGCCGTGTCTTCGACGCCGACCGCGGTCGCGCGGAGTCCGCGCTCGCGGGCCGCGGCGACAAGCGCGGAAACGAACGCCGCCGCACGGTGGTCCTTCGCCAGTCGCGCCACGAGGGCACGCCCCACCTTCACGATGTCCGCGGGAAGGTTTTCCAGCACGTGCGCATCGGTCTCCCCGGCATCGTCGATCGCGACGCGCACGCCTTTGCTACGCATCAGCTCGAGCATCGCGACGGGAGGATCGCTCGCGAGCCCACGCGCCGGCACCTCGGCGACGAGATGTTCGGGTCCGCCCGCGACCTTCAGCGTGTTCTCGAGAAAGCGCCGAAACCCGGCGTCGTGGAGATCGACCGGCGACAGGTTCACCCCCACCGCGATCGGCACGCCGTCTCGCCGCCAGACGCTGGAATGCAGGAGCGCCTCGCGCAGCACCCACAGGGTCAGCTTTCGGATGAGGCCGCTCGCCTCGACTTCGGGAATGAACTCCATCGGTGACACAAGGCCGCGCTCCGGGTGCTTCCAGCGAACGAGCGCCTCGACGCCGCGGACCCGCCGGCTCGGTACTTCGACTATCGGCTGGAAATGGAGGACGAGCTCGTTGCCAGTGATGGCCCGCTCCAGCTCGAAGCGCTTCACTCCTCGCCGTTCCAGAGGGTCGCGTTCTTGGGCGCGGCGAGCCCCAGCTGGCGGTACGCGCGCTCCGTCGCGACGCGACCGCGTTGTGTCCGCTGCACGTAGCCCTCCTGAAGAAGGTACGGCTCGTACACGTCCTCGATCGTCTCGGCGTCTTCGCTGAGCGCGGCGGCGAGCGTCTCGAGCCCGACTGGGCCACCGCCGAATTTCTCGGTGATCGCGCGGAGCAGCTTGCGATCTTCGGCGTCGAGGCCTGCGTCGTCCACCTCGAGCGAGGCGAGGGCCTCGCGCGCGACCGGCAGCGTGACCGTACCGTCGTGCCGGACCTGCGCGTAGTCGCGTACGCGCTTCAGCCAGCGGTTTGCGATCCGCGGCGTGCCGCGCGCCCGCCGGGCGATCTCGTGAGCAGCCGCGGGCTCGATCTTTACCTTGAGGATGCGCGCCGCGCGACGGACCACCTGCTCCAGCGCGTCCGGCTTGAAGAGGTCGAGGCGGTAGGTCGCACCGAAGCGGTCGCGGAGCGGCGCGGAGAGCCGGCCGATCCGAGTGGTTGCTCCAACGAGCGTGAAGCGCGGCAGAGGCAGCCGGAGCGTGCGCGCGCTGGGCCCCTTGCCAAGAACGATGTCCAGATGGAACTCCTCCATCGCTGGGTAGAGGACCTCCTCGACCACGCGCGGCAAGCGGTGGATCTCGTCGACAAACAGCACCGAGCCGTTCTCGAGATTGGCGAGGATCGCCGCGAGGTCGGCCGCGCGCTCGATCGCCGGTCCGCTCGTCACGCGGATCGGAACGCCGAGCTCGTGCGCGATGACGTAGGCGAGGGAGGTCTTCCCCACTCCGGGCGGCCCGAAGAGCGCGACGTGCTCGAGAGGATCGCCACGCACCTTCGCTGCTTCGATGAGGATTCGCAGCTGCTCTTTGACCTTGTCCTGATTGATGTACTCGTCGTCGGAGAGGCGCTGTGGACGGAGCGTCGCCTCGAGCGATCGCTCCTCACCGGGTAGCGCCGTGGGCGCGGCCTCCCGCGCCTTGGTCACCTTGGCCAAGAGCGGACGATCCCGGCGATCTTCTCCGCGGCGAAGGCCAGCGGCACCATCTCCAGCGACGTCGCGGCGCGCGACTTGATCTCGACCTGGCCCTGCTTGAGATTACGTGTGCTGACCGTCACCCGAAGCGGTACGCCGATGAGGTCCGCGTCGGCGAACTTCACGCCCGCGCTCTCGTCCCGGTCGTCGTACAGGACCTCGACGCGCGCTCGCTCGAGCTCGGCGAGCAGCCCTTCGGCCTTCGAGCGAACGCCCTCGTCGTTGACCGGCAGGGCGATGAGGTGCACCTGGAACGGCGCGACCTGCGGCGGCCAGACGATGCCTTTATCGTCGTGATGCGTCTCGATGACGGTCTGCACGCTTCGACCGATACCGATGCCGTAGCTGCCGCCGACGAACGGCTTTCGCGTCCCGTCCTCGGCGAGGAAGCTGGCATCCATCTTGTCGGAGTAGTACGTGCCATAGGCGAAGATGTTGCCGACCTCCACCCCGCGCTTGATCTCGAGCTTGCCGCCGCAGCGCGGGCAGGCGTCACCCTCGCGCACGTCGTGCACGTCGACCCACTCTCCCTGAAAGTCGCGAGTCGGCACGACGTCCTTAAGGTGAGTGTCCTTCCTGTTGGCGCCCGCGATGTAGCCCCGGGGCTGGATGGAGAGGTCGATCACGACACGGGCGTTCCGAAGACCGACGGGGCCGACGTACCCGGCAACGCCGCCGACCTTTGCAAAGTCAGCCTCGTTCGCGAACTGCAGGGTCGGGACGTCCAGCAGCTTGCGGAGCTTCGGCTCGTTGGCCTCGCGATCGCCGGGAAGGACCACGGCCACGATTCCGCCGCTCTTCTCGCGCAGCAGGAGCGTCTTCAGGAAGCTCTGCCCGTTTTGGCCGAGCCGCTCCCTCAGCTGGTCGATCGTCGTGACGCCCGGCGTGTCGATGGGCGTGGGCTTCGGAAGGTCCAAGCCGCCCGGTGCCTGCTCGATGCGGCGCGTGGCCTTCTCCAGATTTGCGCGGTAGTCACCATTGGTGCAGATCGCGATGCGGTCCTCGCCGGCCTCGGTGAGCACCTGGAACTCGTGCGCGATGTCCCCGCCCATCGCACCCGTGTCTGACTCGACACTGATCGCATCAAGACCCATGCGCGTGAAGATCCGTTCGTACGCGCCGTGCTGCGCCGCGTAGCTCTTCTCGAGCCCGGCCTGATCGGCATCGAAGCTGTACGCGTCCTTCATGACGAACTCACGCGTGCG
>DASYSC010000040.1:0-12929 GCA_036003765.1 Candidatus Limnocylindria bacterium | reverse complement strand
CGCCTCCGCCTTGCTCTTCCCGGACAGGAAGTGATCGGCCATGGCGAGCCCCATCTCGGAGGCGATGTCCATGTCGACGTACTTATACAGCCCCTGCCTCCCACCGGTGACCAGATTGTCGAACCGCAGGAGCTCCTTCATCAGCGTGTCGATCGCGCGCTCGTACCCGACCATGTAGACGGGATAGCCGAATGTCGATCGCAGCACCACGGATTCGGCGAGCTCACTCTCCTTCATGAAGCCTTCTTCCGCAAGCTCCGCCGCGCAGATCCGACCGAGCTCGTCTGCGGTCGCGTTCCAGATGCGGTCGCCAACGTCGCAGGTGATGTCGCAAAGCAGGATCGTCTCGTCCGGCGCGCACACATCGCTCCCACCGTAGTTCCGCGTCTCGCTCAAGCGGTTGAAGGTCTTATTCGTGAAGTAGATCGACTGCGCCGGCAGCGCCTGCGGACGTTTGACGCGCAGTCCGACGATGGTCAGGGCCCGGAAGCGCAGGAAGCGCGCCGCAGCCTTGGCTTCGTCCGAGACCGCGTCGCCGAGCAGATCGATGAGCGCAGGCAGCGGGATCGAGTTCACGACGCGGTCGCACGCGAGCCGCCGCTGCGGCGAAGGCGCTGCGGCGAATGGGTTTCCCTTCTCCTCGGTCCCGCTGGCCAGGAGCGCGAGCTGACCGTCCAGGTCGGTGCGCGGGACCTCCCGGTACCACACCGCGACGACGCGGTCGTTCTCCACTTCGATCCGCGTGGCGAGCGCGCCTATGCAGATCTCGTTCGCGGGATTCGCCCGTTTGATCCGCTCGGCCATGCGCTGGGAGATGAGGCCGGCGCCTCGCGGCGGGTAGAAGAGCTCGATGACCAACGGCGCGTAGCGATGCTCCGTCCCGGTGATCTTCGCGCGGCCCTTGCGCAGGCTGGATAGCACGACCTTCGCCAGTGAGATGTGCGGGATGCGGTGCTGCGCGAACGAGGCGGCGAGCTTCGAGGGAGGGATCCCCCACACCTTCGTCGTGTAGGGACCGAAGAAGAGCGTGTAGAGCGTGCGGCCCATGGCCTGTACGACCCAGTCCTCGGCCGACACGAGCTCACGCGGACGGATGCGGCGGCGTAGCGACTCGATCGTGTAGTCGGCGAACGCCCGCGCCGCGAGCAGCGGCGACATCGACTTCGCGATGTCGAGCGCCTCGAGCGGGTACTTGTAGTACTTGCCGCGGAACTTTATGCGGACGTTCTTACCCTGCGCGGGGAAACCGTCGGACGCGATCTCCTTGAACATGTCGAGCACGCGCTGATTGCGAGCGTGATAGGCATGCGGTCCGAAGTCGAATCCCGCGCCGGTCTCGCCGCGTAAGGTCGTGGCGAGGCCGCCCAGGAAGTGCTGGGCTTCGAGTAGCGTGACCTGCTCGCCATGTTCGGCGAGAGAAAACCCGGCGGCGAGTCCACAGATACCGCCGCCGAGCACGACGGTGTGGCTCAAGAAGGACTGATTCTAGGTTTCAGGACGGGCCGCTGCTCAGCTGAGAAAGACGACCGGAACTCGGGCGTAGCGTCGGGCGGCCGCGGCGAATCGGGCATCGGCCGTGACAACGGCGACGCCGAGCGCCTCAGCAAGAGCCGCATACATCGCGTCATAGCCGGACAGGTTCAGACGCAGAGTCCATGCACGCTCGAGTAGCGACAGAGTCGGGTACAGTGCGATCGGAAGATCCAGTAGATCTTCGAGCGCGTCGTGTGAGCGTCGTGCTTCGAGGAGGCCTCGGCGCTCCCGCCGTCGGAGCACATGCAGGACTTCCGCATTGAGAAGATCCGGGGCGGCAGCAGCCTCTGCCGGATTGAAGACGTGCGGCTCCGCGGCTCGCGCCAGTGGAAGATCAAGGAGTAGCTCCGCGATCGCTGAGGCGTCGATGACGCTCAGCGGCCGCCCTCGCGAAGTCGACGGATGATCGCTGCCGGTCGCTCGGAGGCCGGACCCACTGGTGGGGTCACCCGCTGACGCAGCCGCGCCCTCACCTCTTCTGGCGTGGGCCTGGCCGCGATCAGCGCGAGCTCGCCGCGCAGGTACTCCGAGAGGGAAGTGCCAGACTGCGCCGCCCGCGCCTTCAGAGTCCGATGTACGGTGTCCGGCACATCACGCACCTGCACGAGCTTAGCCATGCGATTCGCATTTTAGCATACGAAGTGCATGCACGAGCCGCGGAAGAGGCCAGACCTACTGTCCCGTGGCCGCGCGGAGCCGTGCGAGGTCGTCCTCGAGCAGCTTGAGCTGATGCCCGTACTCGGCGAAGTCGCCGTTCTTCAACGCCGCCTGCGCCGCGCTGTAGTGCTCGCTCGCGGACTTCACGAGCTGCGCGACCGCCGAAGCCGGGGGCGGCGTCGTGGTGGGAGGCGGCGTCGTGGTCGGTGGTGGCTGCGGCGGCGGGGGCTGCGCGACCTGACCGAAGACCGCGTCGAGCGCGACCTCGAACGACGGGGCCATGGCGACCTTGTCCTGCGTCGCGATGATCACGCGCTGCAGCTCGGGGATCCGTCCCGCCGATGTCGCCTGCACGAACAGGGCTTCGACGTAGAGGAAGCTGTTCCCCACCGGCAGGACGAGCAGGTTGCCGCGCACGCAGCTCGCGCCGCCGCCGCCGCAGAGCAGGGTCAGCTGCTGGCGGATCGTCGAATCCGCATCGATCCGCGTCTCGACATTCAAGGGTCCCGCGATCGGTCGGTCGCGCGGGAACGTGAGCACGCGCAGCTTGCCGTAGTCCGGCGCGTCAGCGCGGCCGGCAATCCAGCCGACCATGTTGTTCCGCGCGCCGCCGGCGGGCGTCATCGGGACGAAAAGAACGAACTCGGGGCGGTCGGAGCCAGGCAGGCGCGTGGTCACGTAGTACGGCTCGATCGGCTGCGGCGCCCCGCCCTGGGAGAGGACCTCGTTGGCGATCTTCCACGCATCGGTGCGGTTGTAGAAGTCGTCGGGGTTCGTCATGTGATAGAGCGCGAAGACCTGGGCCTGGATGCTGAAGAGCGCTTCGGGGTAGCGGATGTGGTCCTTGAGCGCCTGGGGCATGTCGGCGATCGACTTGAAGAGGGATGGGTAGATCGCCTTGAGGTTGCGGATGACCGGGTCCTTCTCGTCGACGACGTAGTAGCTGATCGTCCCGTCGTAGGCGTCCGTGACGACCTTCACGCTGTTCCGTACGTAGTTGAGCCGTCCTCCGCGGATCGACGTGGGTCCTGTGCCGAGCGCGGTGAAGCTTTCGCTGTACGGGTAATGGTCCCCCGTGGTGAAGGCGTCGTTCATCCAGTAGAGCTTTCCGTTCGCGATCACGAGATAGGGGTCGGGGTCGTAGTCGAGGAACGGCGCGATGAAGCGCTCGCGCGGGAGGACCAGGCGACGGAAGAGGACCTTGCTCGACCCCGTGATCTGGTTCGAGACCAGCAGGTTCGTGTCGCCGAAGCGGATCGCGAAGAGGAGCCGATCCCAGAGCGACCCGACCGAGATGCCGCCCTTGCCGCTGAAACGCGTCGTGACGTTGCCCTGATCGGTCGTGTAGTCGAACTCGTCCTGGTTCGTGTCCACGATCACGTAGTCGCTCGTGAGCTCCCCGTAGTAGAGCCGCGGCTGGTCGATCTTGGGCTCACCGACCGGCGGAATGTCCTTGACCGAGAACTGCGGACGACCTTCCGCACCGACGGCGCCGACGGCCGTCGCGACGGCACCGAACCCGTGCGTGAACACAAGGTGCCGGTTCACCCAGGTCTGCTGCGGGAGGCTGTTCGAGGAGAGCTCGCGAGCCGACAGCATCAGCGGCGTCTCCTTCCCGCCAACCTGATAGCGATCGATGTCGACGTCGTTGAACGTGTAGTACTGGCGGAGGGCCTGAAGCTGATCGAACGCCTGCTGGAGCGGGCGATAGTCCCAGAGCCGCACGGTCGTCGTGTCCGACAGCGCCGCGCGGATCTCGGCCGGCGTCGGCGTATCCGCGACGTTGAAGGCGCTCTCGTCGACGCTGTCGAGCGAGTACGCGGCGCGCGTTGCGGCGATGTTCCGCTCGATGTACGGCCGCTCCTTGTTCAGCTGGTCCGGCTGGACGATGAAGTTCTGGATCAGCGCCGGGTAGATGTTGCCGACGACGAGCGTTGCCGCGAACCACAGGACAATCGCGCCGCCCAGGATCCAGAGTGTGCCCCGGAAGGCGTTGGCAAAACAGGCGAGCGCGGCGATGCCGACGATGACAGTGAGGATCGTGAGCGCGGGCAGCCGCGCGTTGATGCTCGTGTAGCCCGCGCCGACGAGGACGTTCTCCTGACGGAAGAGCAGGTCGAACCGGTCAAGGAAGTAGCCGCCCGCGATGAGGGCGAGGAAGAGCCCGCCGAGGATCGAGAGGTGCGCGCGGGCCGGCCGCGCGAGCGCGAGGGCGGTGCGTCCCGCGACGCGCAGATCGGCGCTGGCCAGCGAGCCGGTCGCGACGCCGATGACTCCGCGCGTGAAGTAGAGCGTGACCACGCCGATGGCGATCACGATCAGCGCGACGAGAAGCCACCCGCGCACGAACTCCAGGACCGGCAGGGTGAAGAAGTAGAAGCCGATGTCGCGACCGAAGACCGGGTCCGCTGTCCCGAATGGGACCTGGTTGAGGTAACGCAGGAGCATGTCCCACTCGTCTCCGCCGGCGAGACCGAAGAAGAACGCCGGGATCAGCAGCAGCCACATGTAGCGGAGTGTCGACGCGAGCGCGCCACGCCGGCGGCGCTCGGGATCGACCACGATCCGCGGGACCTGCGGACGAAGGGCGAAGTAGAGGTTGGGAAGCGCGAGCACGAAAAAGAGAAGCCCGAATACGCCGAACGCGAAGAAGCCCGCCGTGAAGCGGCGCAGGTAGACCGCTTCGAGCCCCAGGCTCCGGAACCAGAGCAGATCCGTCAGGAAGCCGACGATCGGCCCGATGAAGAGCGGGATGAGGATGAGCAGGACGAGCAGCGCGGCGATGAGGACCGCGCGCCGCGATGGTCCGGGTACTCGAGTACCACGACCAAAACCCGAAAGGTCGATATTCGACCAATCGATGTTCCCCCAGTCCCGTCCCCCGTCACCGCCGCGCCCGCGGTCACGCATCGGTTTCAGGGTAATGGCAACTGGCTGACACCCGTCGGAAGGTGGCCGGACCTGCGTTAATCAGCGTATGGACCCCAGATACGTGTTGCGACGCTATGTCCCGTTGCTTCGACGCTACGCGCCGATCATCGCGACGGCCGCGCTCCTCGCGACCATCTTCATGGGCGCGCAGATCGCTGCGGGACCACGCACCTACACAGGCGCCGAGCTGGGTGTGGGCACATCGGCGGCAAGCGACGCGCCGCGCGCGACGCCCGCCGCGCGAGCGACGACTGATCCCGCAACGAGCGCACCCGCCACACCGGCGGCGACCGAGGCGCCACCAGAAACAGCAGCGCCAACTGAGGAGCCTCCTCCGCCTCCGCCACCCCCGCCCGCGCCGCGACCGACAGCTCCCCCGCCTCCTCCTCCACCGCCCCCGCCCCCTCCGCCGAACCCAGGCGGGCTGGGCATCGGAGGGCGCGTGACCAACGCCTCCGGCGTCGGCTACGGCGGCGTGTGCGTCACGATCGGCCCGCCGATCCGGTGCGCGACCACGACCGCGGCGAACGGGACGTACTACATCTCGCTCGACAGCGCACCAGTCGGTCTCGCCTGGGATGTGCGATTCCTCGTGGGCGGGGTCGTCAGGGTCGAGCGGCTCGGCGTCGTCGTGAGCGGTCCGGTCACGATCAACGCGACGATCAACTAGCACGCGTCTTTCCGGTGCTGAGAACACGTGACGGTCCGGCCCCGCGGAGGTCATCCGCGGGGCTGAGACCGCCGGCTCAGTCGGGCGCGAAGAGCCCGATCTTGTCGTAGTAAATGGTCAGGTTCGCATCGAGATCCTCGCGTAGCTCGATGAAGACCTCTCTCACGCCATCCGGTACCTGGACTTGGCCCACGAGCTGCTTCACCGAGTTGAGCGGCACGAGCTCGATGAGCGTGAGCAACGGCGTCGCCGCGCCGCCCGCCGTGCCCGCCGCGGAGACGACGATCGTCGGATGGGCGGCCGTCCCGCCGGTGAGGACCGTGGCATTCACGTCGTAGTAGGTGCCTGCGACCACCGGGATCGCGTCAGAGGTCCATTTGCCGGCCTGGCCGGGTGCCGCGCCGGCCACGATGCCCGCCGCGGCGACGCCGTCGGCGGCGTGACCGCCGGTCACGTCATATGTCGTGCCGGGACCGCTCGGGGTCCAGTTCGCCGGCTGCGAGGGGTTGCTCGTCGAGGTCTGCTCGAACGACGAGTTCTGGACCTTGTTCGCTCGGACGAAGAACGTGGCACTGCCGGCATTGTTGGTCTCGTCTGACTCGCGGATCGCGTTCAAGGGATCGACCGTCACCCGGGCCGTATGAGTCCCGGGGCTTCCCTGGGACGGCCAGCTGATGCTCAGATTGGCCGACGCGCCGGCCGCAAGCGATGCGATCGTCTGATCGGCGCCCTGCGTGATGCCGTCGACGGCGAAGCGCACCTTGACGTTCGTCGCCGGGCGGTAGCCGATGTTGGCGACGCGCGCGGTGATCGTGACCTTGTCGCCTTCGGGCGCCTTGTTGTTGCTGAAGGTGATGCCAGCGACGGTGAGGTCCGCGATATTCGGCACGCGCGCCGCGTACACCTCCTGGTACGGGCCGATGTGCGTGTCCTGCCAGAATGGGATCGCAACGTCGTCATCGGCCACGAGGCCCTGGTAGTCGCCGATGAATTCGCCGGAACCGGAGATTGGCGGATTGATAGAGGGGTCCCACATCTTCTGCGTCACGCGGATGTCGGACCAGTGCGCGCCGCCGTCGTCGGACCGCGAGAGGTACGTGTCGATGTAGAAGTCGTCGGGATCGTTGCGCCGGTCGAAGTAGCTGATGTTGACCTGGCCCGACGCGGTGATCGCGATCTGCGGCTGGAACTGGTCTTTCCCGTTGCCGAGCGCGTCCTGGTTCACTCGCGCCGGTGCGCTCCAGGTCACGCCGCCGTTCGTCGACCGGCTGACGAGGATGTCGCCGTCCTTCGTGCCGTTGCCCGCGGTGTGGTAGTCGGCCCATGTGATGTAGACCGCGCCGTCCACGGGCGAGGCCGCCATCCCCGGGACCGAGAGGTTACGGAAACGCGAGCCCGGGAGCTTCGTCGGGAGCGGGTTCACGCTCGCGACGACCACCGGCGGCGTCCAGGTCAGACCGTGATTGTCGGATCGCACGACGAACATCTGACCGGGCTGCCCGACGACAGTGGTCGCGTAGTGGAACCAGGAGACGAAGACCGCACCCGAGGGCGCGATCGCGATCTGGCACCCGATCTCGAGGTCCTGTGCGGTCGACACGATGACCGGCTGCGACCAGGTCGTGCCGCCGTTGCTCGAGGTGGTCACGACGATGTCCTGATGGAGACCGCTGGTCGTGTCGTCGAGGTTCCAGCAGCCGTAAAGCGTGCCGACCTTGCCGTCGCCGGGTTTGTTTTTCACCCCGATCACTGGCCCCGCCTGCGTGTAGTTGTCGACAGCGATCGCGTTCTTGTCGTCGAGGAAGAAGTCCTTGAGCAGCCCGCTGTTTTGGTCGTGAATGACGATCGGCTGGCTCCAACTTCGGCCGCCATCCGTCGACCGGTGGAGATTCATGCCCCAGCCCGTCGCTGCCGTGGCGCCGCCCGGCGCGACGAGGACCATGGCGTACGCGGTGCCCTCGTCGTCGAATGCCGTCCACACGTCGCTGGTCGTGAACTGGCACGCCGCGGAGAAGGTCCGTCCGTCAATCCCACCGGTGCAGTCACTCGGGTTCGCGGCCGGGTAACCGGGGAGTTGACCGGGGTCGGTCCAGGTACGGCCTCCGTCGAACGACGCGTACATGCCGATCTTGAAGAGGTAGTTCGGCAGGTTCACGTACATCTTCGACCCCGCGACGAGGTTGTCATGGTTGCGCGGGTTCATCGAGATGTGCGGCTCGGAATGCGAGAGGTACTGGTCGTTGCTTGCGCGGTAGGCCGGATAACCCGGCGGGTTCGTGACGGTCGGCGGGAACGGCGCGTGACCGGCCGTGACGAAGAACGTGGCATGCCCGTCGTAGCCCGATGCGGTGACCGCGAAGGCCACGGCGACGACGTAGTAACCGCCCGACGCGTTGTCGATGATCGCGTTCTCAGGTTGCCCCGCGACGCCGCCTGAGCTGGTGACGAACGCGCCCTTCGTACCGTCCGTGTTGCGCGCATAGATGTACAGGTCGATGTCATTGGGGCCGAAGTTGTCGAGGCGCACCGCGACCCCACCCGCGGTGTTCGTCCAGAACGATGGCGCGACGTCGACAAAGAGCGTAAAGACGTCGCAGGCACTCGACCCGCTGATCGGGGGATTCGCTTTGGGTTGTCCGTTGGTATCGAAACAGCGCGCGCCGCGGTCTCCCGCGGTGTAGGTGCCCGCCGCGAAGGTCGGGCCTACCCAGTTGCTGGTGGTGATCGTGTCGCTCACATGTCCGCTGGTCGGAGTGGCCGAGAGCGCACGAGGTGAAAGGAACGCGAGCAGCCCCAGGATGACGCCAAAGACCACAAGCCGTCGCATGTGACCCTCCCAGTCGCGCGCGGTCGGCGCGCCGGGTCGTGGCCCCCTGCAAGTAACGCTCCAGTAACGAACCTCGGGCCTCTCAAGAGCGCCGCTAGACCGGGTCGTTTACCAAGGGTCTACCTAGCGACGCCGGTCTCGCACCTCACGCAGCGCCGATAGATTCTCGACCTCGATCCGATCCTTGATACGCCCGGCCGCGCGTTTCATGCGGATCAGGTCGTCAAGCGACGCGACCATCACGCGAAGGCCGCCAATATCCATTTCGTCCGCGTTCCGCAGTAGGAGTTGGTAGTCGAAGCCTCCGCCTGGGTCGCCGAGACAGTCAAAATCACCGTGTTTCGTCTTGAAAGTGAAATTCAGCCCGTTGCGAAGGGAGGCTGCGTCCAACCGGAAGGGAACATCATCTTCGACGCCTCGAAGTTGTGCTTCGAGCTCGCGTGCATCCGCGAGACGCTTCAAGTTGGCGCGCTCGCGCGAGTAGCAAATGTCGAAATCACGCGTGATCGTCGTTGAGCCTTGGAGGGTGGCAGCGATGCCGCCTATGACAACGTAATCCACTCGGTGCCGAGCGAGCACGTGGACGACCGGCTCGGGATCGAGGTGCAGCGGAGTCAGCGGACCCGCCGCGCGCTCCTTAGGAGGCGGTCGATATTTCTCGAAGCTGCGACGCCGGCGCGCAGCCTCTGCAAGGGCGTCAACCGAAGCGACTCGACGAACTGCGTCCGATCGACGCCACGACCGGCGCGCATCACGATGTCCAACTCCTGATCGGTCACGGCCAAGATCCGCTCGAGTGTGCTGTGCCGCGGGTCCTGGTGGCCGCGCTCGATCGCCGAGATCATCGGTTGAGGAATGCCGGTCCGCTCGGCCAGCTGGCGCTGCGTTAGACCCATTCGCTTTCGGGCGGCCAAAGCGATCCTGCTCGCCTTCATATATGGAAAAGCATATCAACTCAGCCTTGCGCGCACCTCGGCGAAAAGATCGACGTACGTCTCCACGACGCGCGGCCAGGTGTACGTCGCCGCGACGAACTCGGCGCCGGCCGCGCCGAGGCGATCGCCGAGCGCGGGATCGCCAAGCAAAACCTCGCAGATCTCCGCGAACTCCGCGGGGCTCCGGTACGCGAGCCCGGCCCGCGCACGGCGCGCCATACCCGCAAGCACGGGCGAGCGCGCGTCCACGATCGCGGGCCGACCTGCGGCCCACGCCTCGAGAGTCACGAGCGAGAGGGACTCGAGCAGACTCGGCATGACGAACGCGGCGCACCCGGCGAGCGCGTCCCACTTGTCCTGATCGCTCACGCGCCCGAGATGCCTGATCGCGGCGTCACGGGGCACCGCCATCTCGCTGTCGCCAATGAGCACGAGCGTTGGATCGTGCGAAGGATCGAGCCGCCGCAAGCGCAGGAAATTCGAGAAGAGCTCGCCGCAGTTCTTGCTTTCCACGATCCGGCCGACGTAGAGAAGGTACGGGCCGTCGATCCCGTACTCGGAGCGAAAGCGCGCCGCGTCGCGGTCGGCGGGCATTTCGATCCCGACGCCGACGATCTCGTTCGAGATGCGCTCGTTCCGGAAGCGGCGCCAGACCATGCGCCGCTCCTCCTCGGTGTTGTACGCGATCGCGCGCGGCGCGAGGAACACCGGCTTGTACGCCGCGAGACCGATGGCCGCCTCCTCGTGCGCGGTCGGCACGAGCACGGCCCGCTCGGGAACGAGCGGCAGGCCGAGGACCGTCGGGTAGTAGATGTAGGTGAAGAAGAGGACGTGGTCATAGTCGCGACCGCGCGCGAAGATGAACTCGAGTAGCTCTGGCGCGTACGGTCCCTGCGCGTCGATGAACGCACGCTCGTCTTCGAGCGTGTGGCCCGCGCGGAAGGCACGGCGCTCGAAGAGCTTGAAGTTCCAGGCGCGCGGACGCTCGACCGGAAAGCGGCGCACGGTGACGCCGTCGACGGCGTCGATTCCCGCCGTCAGCTCGTGGCGCCAGGTCCGGTAATCGGTCGCGGTCGTGGTCGCGACCTCGATCGCGAAGTTCGGTTTTAGCCGCTGCACGACGGCGCGCGCATGCGCTTCGGCGCCGCCCGGGACGTCGCCGTAGCGCTGCACCACGACGAGCAGGCTGGGGTCGCTCAACTCGCCACCAGGTCGACGAGCTGCTCGAGCCGGGCGTCGAACGCCGGCCAGGTGCACTCCCGTTCGACGTATCGGCGGCCCGCCGCGCCGAGCGCGTCGCGCCTCGCGAGCACGGCCGCAAGCGCGTCGGCGAAATCGTCCCGCTCGTAGGACAGGCCGGCTCTTGCCCGCGCGACCTGACCGCTCGTGACCGCGTTGTGCGCGGAGACCAGGCAGGGTGTTCCGACCTGCCACCCTTCGAGGAGCACGATGCCCAGACTCTCGAGGTGCGAGGGCAGCACGAGGACATCGGCGGCCTCGAGGAGCGCGTACTTCTCCTCCTCACTCACGTGGCCGAGCGACACGATGTCCTCGCGATCGGGGAGCGGCATCCGCTGCGTCCCGGCAAGGACGAGCGTCCCCGCGCCGCCTGTGTCGTGGTACTCGATCCAGTCGGCGACGAGCTCATCGACCGCCTTTCCCTCGCTCACCTGCCCTAAGTACAGGGCGAGCGGGCCACGCGGGGCGTAGCGCTCGCGAAAGGGCGCGGGATCGTGCCAGGGCGGCGCATCGAGTCCGATGCCGAGCACCTCGCTCGGGATGTGCTCGTTCGCGAACCGCGCGTGGACGAGATCGCGTTCTTCCGGCGTCAGAAAACCGAACGCGCGCGGCAGCTGGAAGAGCGCGCGGTACGGGAGCAGGCGCAGCGGCTCTTCATCGTGGGCCGTCGAGATGAGCGCGGCGCGCTCGGCGACGAGTGGCAGCCCGGCCGCGGTCGGCTCGTAGATGTACGTGTAGAAGAGGATCGCCTCGTACGCGTTGCCCTCGCGGTGCAGGAACTCGAGGAGCGCGGGGACATGCGGTCCCTGCGTCGCGAGCCACTCGCGCTCCTCGGCGAGCGAGTGCGGCTCGAAGAGCAAGTGGTTCTCCGTCTCCTTGAACGTCGGGCTCCGCAGCCCCGCGATCGTAAAGCGGCGGACGCGCACCGGCCCGTCCATCGATTCGCCCGGCGGAAAGTGCGGTGCCCAGGACCAGTAGTCGAGCGCCGTAGTTGCGGCGACCTCGACCTGGTTCAGCTTCGCGAGACGCTGGGCGACGACGCGCGCGTGCGATTCCGACCCGCCGACGACCTCGGCGCCGTAGCGCTGGACGACGATGAGGATCCTCACGGAACGCCGGCGAGATAGCGTTCCGCGTTCCGCTCGGGCGAGAGGAGACGGCGGAGGATCCGCACGCCGCGGGAATACGTCGCGTAGTTCTCCGGCCACTGGATCTCGCGCATCGCCCTCGCGAGCTCGTCCACGCTCCGCGCGACCGGGCCTGCCGCGTGATACGGCGCGAAGCCCTCGGCGTTCGAGAAGATGCACGGCAGCCCCGCCCACACCGCCTGTGTGACCACGGCGCTCTGGAAAACATCCTCGTAGAAGAGCACGACGCAGTCCGACGCCGCGACGAATTCGCCCATGGTGTTGTACTCGGTGTTGATGACGACGTTCGACTTGCGCTTCGCGGCCTCCATCACCTCGTCGAAGTAGCTCGGCTCCCAATCCGAGCGCGTCCCCGAGAGGACGAGCACGGCATCGTCAGGCAGTGCTTCGATGACCTCGAGGTAGCGCTTGCGCGCGAAGAAGAAACCGGGCGAGACGAAGATGAACTTGTGGGTGGGCAGCCCGAACCGCGCACGAAGCTGGCGCTTCTCTGCCGCGTCGCGCGGCAGCACGGTGTTCTCGAGCGGCATGATCGGAAGGGGGAAGCGCTCGGTCTTTTCGGGGTCGGACGTGAGCAGCTTGAGCCAGCGCTCGCTGCGGATCGAGTGCACAACGAGCTTGCGGGGGATCGAGCCCATGAGCGTCAGGATCAGCCGATAGCGCAGGAACCAGTTCATGAGCCTCAGGCCGACCCAGGGCATCCGCAGAAGCTCGAGCGGCCATCTGTAGCGCGGCCCGTAGTGGAGCGCGGCGGAGAGCCGGCGGTAGTGGTGGAACTTCTCGGGTTCGAGCTCGTGCATCGAGAGGATCACCGGTAGGCGGCGCATCCACAGCCTGAGCAGCGCGCCCACGAACGGCACGTCCCGGAAAATCCCAGCCTCGTGTTCGATCAGGACCGCGTCGGTCTTCGCGATGAACTTGAGCTTCCGGTTGAGATCGGCGGTGTCGAGGTGGCGCACGCCGACGAACGTCACCTGGTGGCCGCGCTC
>DASYSC010000039.1:0-2413 GCA_036003765.1 Candidatus Limnocylindria bacterium | reverse complement strand
TCGCGCTCTTGCGCGCGACGCGGACCAACACCAGCGCGGTGTTCGCCATGTACGCGGACACGCGCGGAGAGATCGCGGATGCCATCAGCCGGCGTGTGGAAGGCGTGCGCCCGCTCGCCGAAGCGACCGTGGGCGATGAAGTGCATCGCGTCTGGGCGATCGGCGATCGCATCGCCATCGGCGAGATCCGCGAGGCTCTCGCCAAGCGGCGTCTCTACATCGCCGATGGCCACCACCGGTACGAGACCGCGCTCTCGTATCTCGCCGAACGTGGCGGCGCCGGCCCGGAAGCGGCGCAGCGCTTCACTCTCGGCTACCTCTGCGCGATCGGCGACCCGGGGCTTCGCATCCTCGCGACCCACCGGATCGTCCGGGGCGGCGACGGTGCACTCGATCGCGCGATCGATCGCTCCTTCGAGCGAGCGCCGATCGACGCCGGCGCGCTCGGGGACATACAGCCGGGCATCGTGATCGTTCGCGGGGGGCACTTCACGCAGCTCCACCTGCGCGAGGATGCCGACGTGTCGGGTCTGCGATCCGCCTGGCGCGAGCTACCGGTCGCTCAGGCCGAGGAGCTGATTCTTCGCGATGCGGGCGAGGCCGGTGCGGAGATCACGTACGAGCACGACACCGCCGCGGCGATCGCGGCGGCCGCGGCCGGTGCGACGGCGGTACTTCTGCGCGCGGTCGATCCGCAGACGTTGCAGCGCGTCGCCGATGCGGGCGAGCGTCTACCGCAGAAGACGACGTATTTCTATCCGAAGGTGCCGGCAGGCCTGGTGATCAGGGCGCTCGACTAGCTGCCCAGCGACGGCTCTTCATCTCTGTTTCTACGTATGCCCGTGCGCCGTAATCGAATCGCGTTCTCGAACTGCGCTCGCTTCACAGAACCGAGCCACGGCCAGATGAGCGCAGACACAGCCTCAGCGTTGTCGAGCCCTCCGCTCAGCCAGCGGTACCGCGGAAGTCGTGACCAAGGGCTGCGCGGCTCATGCGGACCCGAGATATTTCCGACTCCGATGATCTCGCGAAACCGCACGAGCACATCGGGTACTCCGTTGGCGCTCGACTGGGGAATCTCCATGTTTATTGCTCGATAGCGGCCGGTGCGAGGATCCTGATCCGCGCCGACCGTACCCTCGCCGTCGAAGAACCCAGCCGCCCAGGCGAGTTGGATCTCGCGGGTTCCCGAGAATGGATCTCCCTGCATCGTGCCGTCGTGTCTTGCGAGGGTTCGCGCTGCTTCGAATTGCGATCGTTTGGCTTGCCCGAGATAGGACCAGAGCAGGTTCGCGATCTGATCGAGAGCGTCCTTGCGCGAAGTCTTCCAGTAGTAGAGATACCCGCGGTACGGCCCGGTGATATTCCCGAGATTGAGGACGGCGGACTTGAACCTGGTCAGTACCTCCGGCAGCTGGCCTGGTTCTCCGCCCTGGCTGACCGCCATCTGGCGACGGTAGGTATTTCGCTTCTTGGGGAGGTATGCCGAGCACGAGCCTTCGCCGTCGTAGAGTCCAGCCGCCAACGCGAGGATTTGAGGGTCAGCCGACCCCTCGGTCATCAGAAAGAAGATCGGCAGCTACTTGCGTTCCGCGAGCGGGGAGGGAGGGATTCGAACCCTCGAGGCCCCTTACGAGACCTGGAGCGTTAGCACCGCTCTGCACTCGACCACTATGCGACCTCCCCGAGGTCACCAACGGCATTCTGAAGTCTACCCTCGGGCCCCACCTCAAGCGAGAGGCGAGCCGCCTCTTCCCCTTCGCACTGCAATCACGTGAGCGAGAGCCGAGAGCGCGATCTCCTCAGGCGTCTGCGCACCGAGGTCGAGTCCAACCGGCGTGTGCACACGCGCGAGCGACTCCGGCGAATGCCCGCTGGTCCGAAGCTCCTCGAGAAGTCCGCCGGTATGCCGGCGGCTGCCCATCATTCCGAGGTACGGCGCATCGGAGGAAAGCAGCGTGCGCAGCGCGGCCTGCGAGAACTCAGGGTCATGCCCGGCGATCACCACATAGGTCTCAGGGCCGATCGTGAGCTTGGCGACCTCGGCCGCGTCGCGCACGACGGTGCGCTCATCGGCATTCGATCCATCGCTCGACGCCCCATGTGTGACGAACCGCAGCCGGAAGCCGAGCACCCTTCCGATCGCGAGGAGCGCACGGCCGACCGGCCCGCCACCCACGACGAGGAGCTCAGGCCGGCCGGCGGCTCCGGGCACGGTCTCGCCCGGTGCGAACGGACGCACGTCGACACGGATGCGGGAAGCACTGTCCCAGTCGTAGGTCCGCTCGAGGCGGATCCGCTCGCGAAGCGCGCGAGCTGCATCGGTAGCGCCGGCTCGATCGAATCCGTCACAGCCGAGCGTCCCGAAGCTCGCGCCGCTCTCGAGAACGCCAAGGGCCATCCCTTCGCGGGC
>DASYSC010000038.1:0-24399 GCA_036003765.1 Candidatus Limnocylindria bacterium | reverse complement strand
GTTGCGAACCCACGGCGGTTCAAGTACAGGATCGCCTGCTCGCCACGCGCGACCGTGCGCTGAAGCGCCGTGCGCAGTACCTGCGAAAGCGTGCCGCGGTTGCCGCTCTGGAGCTCAAGGCGTAGATCGACGACGGTCGTTGGCGGAAGCGGCAGCTCGCCCACCCGTTCGGGCAGCGAGAGCATGGTCAGCTCCCCGGCCCGCGCCGCGTGATACGTGGTCACGCGTGGTGTCGCGCTCCCCAGCACGACCGCGCAGCCCGAGATCCGCCCGAGCGCGAGGGCCGCGTCGACCGCGTGGTAGCGCGGGTCACTCTCCTGCTTGTATGAGGGCTCCTGCTCCTCGTCGGCCACGACGAGCCCGACCCGCTCGAGTGGCGCGAAGAGTGCCGATCGCGAGCCGATGACGACGTCGGCTGCGCCGTCGAGGACCCGGCGCCACTCGTCGAAGCGCTCGCCCGCCGAGAGCGCGCTGTGCAGGAGCGCGACACGATCGCCGAACCGCGCGATGAAGCGTGCGACGACCTGTGCGGTAAGGATGATCTCCGGCACGAGGACGATGACCCCGCCGCCGCGCGCGAGTGTCTCGGCGGCCGCGCGCAGATAGACCTCGGTCTTCCCGCTCGCGGTGACACCGTGCAGCAAGAAGCCGCGACCGCTCCCGAGCGCGCCGGTGATCGCGCCGATGGCAGCGGCCTGTGCCGGGATCGGGGGCGGAGCCCCCGATCTCTCCCCTTCCATCAGAGTGAACTCCGCGGGAATCCGCCGAACGGCGCGCCTGCCTTCGACGGCGAGGCCGCGCCGTGCGAGCGCGCGCGCCGCCACCGGCGAGCCGCCCGCTTCCACCAGATCCCTGCCCGTCACCGCCCCGGCGGCGAGCGCGCGCAACGTGATGAGCTGGCGCGCACCGAGGCGCAGCGTGCCCGCGATCGCGTCCTTGCCGGCCGGCGCGATGGCGAAGACCGCTTCGGTGCGCTCGCCGCGTGCCGTCCCCAGCTTCGTCGAGCGCGCGCGGGACGCGAGCGCGGGCGGCAGCATCGCGCGTACCGCATCGGCCAGGCCGCAGCGATAGCGTTCCGCGATCCAGCGCGCGAGCGCGAGCTGATGCGCGCGCAGGAGCGGGAGGGGATGGACAAGCGCGTCGACGGGGCGGAGCTCCCGCGCGACGACGGCGCCGTTCAGCGAGATGACCACACCCGGGACGGCCCGTTGCCCGAGACCGACCCGGACGAGGTGGCCGGGTTCGAGCTCGAGACCGGCTGGAACCAGGTAGCTGAACGTTCGCGCGGGCCCGCGCACCCCCGCGAAGACGGCGACCTCCGCCGTTCGGGTGGTCACAGGTCGTAATGCCGAGGCTTCTTCATCTCCTTCCGGATGATCTCGGCGATCTCCTTGACGGTCTTCTCGATCTTTCCGTCATCGTTCACCACGACGTAGTCGTACTCGGGCGCCGCGGCCATCTCGATCGGGGCGTTACGCATGCGGACGTCGAACTCCTCTGGCGACTCGGTGCCCCGCTGCTGCAGGCGTTTTTGGAGCGCGTCAAGCGACGGCGGCATGATGAAGATGGTCAGGGCCTCCGGCAGCTTCGCTTTGATCTTCCGCATCCCTTGCGGCTCGGGCTTGACGATGACGATCCGGTGGTCGCGAAGCGTGTCGGCGAGCGCATCTTTTCGGACCCCCTTGAAGTCGCCGTGGACCATCGACCATTCGAGGAAGTTCCCGGCCTCGATCTCCGAACGGAACTTCTCGGGCTCGTAGAAGTAGTAATCGACCCCGTGCTTCTCATTCGCCCGCGGCTTGCGGCTGGTCGCGGTCACATAGACGACCGCGTCGTCGAGCGACTTCACCAGGCGCGAGATGACGGTGTCCTTTCCCGCGCCCGACGGCGCGGAGACAATGACCAGGAGCCCTTTCCCGTCGATGCCGCTCAGCGGATCTGCTCCAGGACCGCGGTCGGGCTGATCGGCGCGCCCAGGGATCCCAGGTACGCCGCCAGGTCGGGCGCGAGCGGAGCCGTGAAGGTCCGCTCGCCGGCGTGCGGGAGACGCACCGTGAGGCGCCAGGCGTGCAGGAACTGTCGCTCGAGCCCGCTTCGGTCGCCTCGCCTTCCATACACCGGGTCGCCAACGATAGGGAGTCGCGCGTAAGCGAGATGCGCGCGAATCTGATGGGTGCGCCCGGTCAGGGGCCGCACGTGGAGAAGCGCTTGCCGCTCCGCGCCTGCGCGGAAAGCGGCAATACGCTCGAAGCGCGTCGTCGCGTCGCGCCCGCCGGCCCGCACGACCATACGGCGCCGGTCGTCCGGATCGCGCAGGAGCGGCGCCTCGACCACCGCCGGCGTCTCACCGGGATCCCCCCACACGAGCGCGAGGTACTCCTTGCCGAACTTCTGTGCCTGGATCTGGCGCGCGAGCGCGAGGTGCGCGACGTCGTTCTTGGCGATGACCAGCACGCCGCTCGTGTCCTTGTCGAGCCGGTGAACGATCCCCGGTCGCGAGGCGGCGCGGCCGGTCTCCGCGCTGATGCGGCCGACGACCGCGTTGACCAGCGTCCCGCTGGCGTGCCCATAGGCCGGATGCACGACGAGACCGGCGGGCTTGTTGACCGCGATGACGTCGGCATCCTCGTACAGCACGTCGATCGGTATGTCCTCCGCCGCGAGCGATAGCGCGGGTTCGGCGTCCGGAACGTCGACGACGAGCTCCTGGCCTGCGCGCACCTTGTAGGCGGGCTCGACCGCCCCGCCGTCCACCCGGACGTGGCCATCCCGGGCGAGCCGGGCGATCGCGCTTCGGGAGAGCTGGCTGTGCGCGGCGAGGAAGCGATCCACGCGCTGCCCGCCTTCCGCGACGCGCAGCGCGATCCGCTCCGCCACGCTATGCGACTTGGCGGGGGGCGGGGGGCAGAGCCCCCCGATCGCTGCGGCGCTCCTCGTACCAGAGCGCGATCGTGACGACGATGATGCCGACGACGATCGATGAATCGGCCACGTTGAAGGCCCAGAAGCGGATGTCGCCCACGCCGACGTCGACGAAGTCGACGACGTAGCCCTGGGTCACACGGTCGAGGAGGTTGCCGAAGGCCCCGCCCAGCTGCATGCCCAGCGTCGCCGATACGAGCGACGAGTTGCTCGCGATCCGGCGGTAGTAGTAGACGATCGCGAGCACCGCGATGACGGAGAGCACCGAGAGCAGCGTGGTGCGTTCCGGCAGCAGCCCGAACGCGGCTCCGGTGTTCTGAGCGTGAACGATCCGGACGTAGTCGCCGACGACCGGCCGTGCTGTGTTGACGGGAATGTTCTCGGTGACCCACGCCTTCGTCACACGATCGGCGACGAAGACGACGACCGCGACAGCGGCCACCAGGGCGAGACGTCGGGGGCTCACGAGGAAATCGTAGTTGGCTAGGCCGTGACCATTCCTCCGTCCACCACGAGCACCTGACCGGTGATGTAGCTCGCCTCGTCCGACGCGAGGAACGCGATCGCGTTCGCGACGTCTTCGACGGTGCCAAACCGTCCGAGCGGTATCTGCTTGAGGAGCTCATCCTTCACCTGCTGGGGGAGCGGGTCGGTGAGATCGGTGGGCACGAATCCAGGAGCAACCGCGTTCGCCGTGATGTTCCGGCTTGCCATTTCGCGCGCGACCGTCTTCGTGAAGCCGATGATTCCGGCCTTCGCCGCCGCGTAGTTCGCCTGACCCGCGTTCCCCACCACACCCGCGATCGACGCGACGTTCACGATCCGGCCGGAACGCTGTTTCATCATCGGCCGCATCACGGCCTTCGTTACCAGGAATGTCCCGCGCAGATTCAGATCGAGGACGGCATCCCACTCCTCGGCACTCATCCGCAGCAAGAGGTTGTCGCGGGTGATGCCGGCGTTGTTCACGAGGATGTCGAGACGACCGCCGCCGAACGCCAGAGCGGCCTTCACCACCTCATCGGCTTGCCCGTCCACCGAAACGTCGCCCTGAACGAGGGTCGCCTTGCCGCCGGCGGCCTCGACGAGACGCTTCGCCTCTTCGGCCGCGGCGGCGTTTCCCTTGAAGTTGATCGCGACGTTCGCGCCTTCGCGCGCGAGGCGTACGGCGGTGGCGCGTCCGATCCCGCGACCGCCACCGGTGATGAGCGCGGTCCGGCCCTCGAGCTTCATGCGGCGCCGAAACTAGCAGGGCTGCCGGTGCGGCCGCGGTGCCCGGTCAGGCCGCGCGGAAGATCAGCGAGGCGTTGTGGCCGCCGAAGCCCATCGAGTTGGAGAGCGCCGTCTTTATCGGACGGGCCCGCGCCTGGTTGGGTACGTAGTCGAGATCGAGCGCAGGGTCGGGCGTCTCGTAGTTGATCGTCGGCGGGATGCAGCCGTCGCGCATCGCGAGGACGCACGCGAGCGCCTCGAGCGCGCCGGCGGCGCCGAGCAGGTGGCCAGTCATCGATTTCGTCGACGAGACCATGAGCTTCTTGGCGTGGTCACCGAAGACGCGTTTGATCGCTGCGGTCTCCTCGCGGTCATTTGGCTGCGTCGACGTGCCGTGCGCGTTGATGTAGTCGATGTCCGCGGGCTTCATTCCCGCCTGATCGAGCGCCATCTGCATCGCCCGAGCGTTCCCTTCACCTTCGGGGGAGGGCGCGGTGATGTGATAGGCATCCGCGGTCGCGCCGTACCCGACGAGCTCGCCATAGATCTTCGCGCCACGCGTGAGGGCACGCTCGCGGTCCTCGAGGACGAGAACGGCGGCGCCTTCCGACAGCACGAACCCATCGCGGTCCTTGTCGAATGGACGCGAGGCCTTCTCAGGGGCGTCGTTGCGCCGGCTCATCGCGTGCATCGTGGCAAACGCGCCGATCGGCAACGGTAGGACGGCCGCCTCCGCGCCGCCGACGACCATCACGTCGGCCTGGCCCCGCTTGATGAGCTCCGCGCACTCGCCGAGGGCGTGCGAGCTCGATGCGCACGCCGACACGTGCGTCAGGCTGGGCCCGCGCAGGTCGAATTGCATCGAGATCTGCGCTGAGCCGGCGTTCGCCATCAGCATCGGGACGAGGAAAGGAGAAAGGCGGGAGGGTCCGCGCTCCTTCATCAGCAGCACCTGATCGATGAGCGTCTCGATCCCGCCGACGCCGGTCGCGATCGCCACACCGATCCGGTCCCGATCCTCGCCGCCGCCTTTGAGGCCGGAATCGTCCAGCGCCTGCGTGGCCGCGGCGACGGCGTACTGCGCGAAGCGATCGGTGCGGCGGACCTCCTTGCGATCCATGTACTTCGTCGGGTCGAAACCCTTGACCTCGCCGGCGATCTGCGTCTCGTACGGTGCGGGGTCGAAGCGCGTGATCCGCGTGATCCCGCTGCGCCCATGCACGAGCGCGTCCCAGGTGCTCGGCACATCGAGACCGAGTGGCGTGACCGCGCCGAGGCCCGTGACGACGATCCGGCGGGTCATGTGCGCGCGGCCGCTGTGCGCTCCTTCAGCACGGACAGCGCGCCCTTGATGGAGAGCGGGTCCGAGACGTTGAGCAGCTTCACGTCCGCGATGCGCTTGACGAGCCCGTTCACCACCTGGCCGGCACCGATCTCGACGAAGGTCGACGCGCCTCGTTCCGCCATGTAGCGGACGGAGCGAAGCCATTCGACGCGATGCGAGAGATGGCGCACGAGCGCGTCCGGGATGGCCGACGCCGACCCGTGCGGCAGCGCGCTGATGTTCGCGACGATGGGAACGACCGGCTCGCGGAAGTGCAGCGTGCGCATGAACGCCGCGAGGTCCGGCCCGATCCTGCCCATATCCGGAAAGTGGAACGGCGCGGAGATGCGGAGCGGCACGACCCGCCGCGCCCCATGCCTGGTGAGCGCCTCGCTGACGCGGGCGACGCTCTCGGTATCACCGGCGATCGTGACCTGCGAGGGCCCGTTGTCGTTCGCGACCACCGCGTTTCCGAGCGGCAGCGTGTCCTTGATCACGCGATCGACTTCATCCGCGGGGAGCCCGACGATCGCGGCCATGGCGCCCCTCGCGCCGCGCGACGCCGCGAGGCGGCCGCGCTCGGCCACGAGGCCGAGGGCCTCCTGGAACGTGAGCACGCCGGCGGCGACGAGCGCGGTGAACTCGCCGAGCGAATGCCCCGCGACGAACCGGGGCCGCAGCGCGGCCGGAAGCGCGGCCACCCCGCGAGGCTCGGCCCCGTCACTCACGCGACGTCCGAGCTTCTCATTCACCGACTCGATGAACGCTTCGAGGATCGCGATGCTGGTCGCAAGGACCGCGGGCTGCGCGACTGCTGTGTCGTTCAGCTTTTCGGCCGGCCCTTCGAAGCAGATCTTGGAGAGCTCGTAACCCAGGATGCGGTCCGCCTCGTCGAACGTCTGGCGCGCGCGTGCGGATGACTCGTAGACCGCGCGGCCCATGCCGACGATCTGCGAGCCTTGCCCAGGGAAAACGAACGCCAGGTCGCCCACGAGAAGATAACGATAGCTCCCAACCACGCGACAGTCGAGAGTGAGTGGATTTTCCGATACACTTGCTCTGTAGTGAATCCACGACGGTACGTCCAGCGCGAGCGTGCGCGTCGGACCGCACGGACGCGTGGCGCGATCGAGGGCGCGGCGCTGCGCGAGGTCGCTCGGCGCGGGTTCGCCGATCTACGTGTTGGCGACGTCGCGCGTCGCGCGCACGTCGCGCCCCGCACCGTCTACCTCCACGCGCCGACGAAGGAGCGCCTGGTCGAGACAGCGCTTCGCGGTCGAGCCGAGGCGCTCATCGGCCGCATCGAACGCTGGCGACCGCGCGGGGAGAGCGCAGACGCGGTGCTCGGTGAGCTCATCGCGATGCACGAGCGTGAGTACCGCGCGGAATCGGTCCTCCTCGAGACGCTCGTCGACGGTGCGTTGCCGCGAAACGTCGCAGCTCTTCTACGGGAGCTCGACACCGTGCGTCTCGCGATAATCACGCGGACGCTCAACGATCTCGCGCGCCGGGGCGCACTCCGTGTTCGGGCGAGCGACGCGATCGCGCTTGCCCACGCGCTCCTCTCCTATCCGACGTGGCGGACCGCGCTCACCGGTCCTGGCGGCCGCCGCGCTCCGCGGCTCATCTCTTCGGCGCTTCGTAGTGCTCTGCTCTAACACCAGCGCCTACGCTGTGCGAGTGGAAGGGACGGCGACACGCGCGATGGCCGGGGCTCGCTCGCATGGCTCGGCCGCGGGCTGGCTGGCGTGGTTGAGCGTCGCTCTCTACGTAATCCTCGCGGTCGTGAGCCTCGTTCTCGAAGGACGTTTCGTCGGCCAGGCGAGCCTTCTCGACATCTGGATCGTGATCGCCGTCGCCGGGTCAGCGGTGATCGGCGCTCTGATCGTGAGCAAACACTCTCGGCACCCGATCGGCTGGATGTTCTGTGTGGCGGCACTGAGCTTCGGCACCGCCTTCTTCTCGCGCGAGTACGCGATCCTGGCCCTGGTCGTCGCGCCGGGCACGCTGCCGTTCGGTCAGGCCATGGCGTGGTTCGGGTTCTGGATCGACATGCCGGGGATCGCCGTCGTCGCGCTCTTCTTGCCGCTCCTCTTTCCCGATGGCCATCTGCCGTCGCGCGATGGCGGCCGCTGGCGTACTTCGCCGCGGCGAGCGTCGTCCTCGCCGTCCTGACCACGATGGTCGCGCCCGCGACCTACGCGCCGGGATATCCGTCGATACGGAATCCGATCGGCCTGGACCAGTACCGCGCCATCTTCGACGCCATTGGCCTCGCGTTGCAGCCGCTGCTCCTCGTGCTCGTCGTCATCGGTGGACTCGCGCTCTTCAGCCGGGTCCGGCGCGCCGACGCCGATGAGCGACAGCAGATCAAGTGGTTCGCCTTCGCTGGAGGGCTCGTGCTTCTCTCGTTCATCATCGAGGCGATCGCGCGGTTCGTCCCCTCGCTCACGGGCGCCGGCGACGTTGTCGCCGTCCTCGGGCTCACCGCGGTGCCCGCGGCCGTCGGCATCGCCATCCTGCGGAACCGCTTGTACGACATCGATCTGATCATCAATCGCACCGTCGTCTACGTGCTCCTCACCGGGGTACTCGCGGGTGTCTACACCGGCGCCGTCGCCCTGTTCCAGAGACTCTTCGTCGCGATGACCGGTCAGGGCTCCGACCTCGCGATCGTCATGACGCTCTTCGTCGTCGCGACGGTCTTTACGCCCGTGAAGAACACCCTCCAGGAGCACGTCGACCGCCGCATCAAGCCGGCCGGCGCGCTCCCCCTGAGCGGGCATCACGCCGGAGTGGACGATCTTCTGATGCTCGCCGAGCTGCACCGCCGAGGCGTCCTCACGGACGAGGAGTTCGCCGCGAAGAAGAAGCAGGTCCTGGGAATCTAGGTCGTTATCGGCCGGACCGCGCGTGCGCGTTGACAACCCGTACCTGGTTGCCCTCGGGATCGGTGAAGGAGAACCCGCGATGGCCGCTCTGCTTCTGGTCCTGCGGCGCATCGCATCCGACACCCGCCGCGCTGAGGCGCCGATGGAGAGCATCGACGTCGTCGGCCGCAAGGTCGAACTCGGCGACCGCTGGCTCACCGGGAAGGAGAAATACGTCGGTGTCCCCCACCTCGAAGATCGCGACGACGCCGGGGTGCAGGACCGACTGGTGCAGCCCGATCGTCTCGCGATAGAACGCCGCCAGTCGATCGAGGTCCCGCGCCCGGAGCCCGACGTGGCCCACCGCGACGACCCGGCCGGTAGCGGTCACGCCTTCTCGATCTCGAGCTCGCCGGTGACCCCGTTGAGCTCACCCTTCCACGCATGGCCGTAGCCCGACAGGCCCTCGGTCACCTTCGTCGCGAGCGCCTCTTCGGCCATGAAGGCGCCGTAGCGCTCGAAAGCGCGCGCGATCGGCCCGGCGTAGCGCAGCGCGATCCGGTCCGCGATCTCGAGCCCGGCGTCCTTGCGCATGTTGTTCAAGTGGTGCGCGATCTCGCGCGCGAGACCCTCGAGCTCAAGCTCGGGCGTGAGCTTCGTCTCGAGAGCTACCGTCGCGCCGGCGTCGCGCCCGACGGCGTGCCCCGCCGCGCCCTCGTGCGAGACGAGCACCTCGTCGGCCGACAGCGTGAGTCCCTCGACCGCGACCTGACCGTCGCGCCGCTCGTACCGCCCTTCCGCGAGCGCCTGCCGGATCCGAGGCAGATCCTTGCCGAGTTTGGGTCCGAGCACCTTCAGATCGGGCTTGACGGTCTCCTTCACGAGGCCCTCGGCCTGGTCACGGATTTCGAGGGCCTTGACGTTGAGCTCGTCCTTGACGATCTCCGCCAGCTCCGAGCGCTCGTCGAGCGCTCCCCGATCGCGATCGGCGGCGTCGAAGACGACGATCAGCTTCGGGAGCGGCATCCGCGTCTTCACGCCGGCGGAGGCGCGTGCCGCGCGCCCGAGCTCGACCACGCGCCGCGCCGCGCGCATGCGCCGCTCGAGATCGTCGTCGAGACGATCGGGTTGCAGGTCGGGGTACGCGGTGAGATGGACCGAGGCCTCCGCCCCCGGGGCCGCCGCCTCGCGCGTGAGTCCCTGGTACATGTCCTCGCTGACGAACGGCATGATCGGAGCGATCAGACGGACGAGGGTGCTGAGCGCCTCGTAGATCGTCTGATACGCGGCGAGCGAATCGCGGCGCGAACGGGCTTTCCAGAACCGCGCGCGGTTGCGGCGCACGTACCACGTGGAGAGGTCCTCCCAGAACGCTTCGATCTTGAAGATCGCCGACCGAACGTCATAGGCGTCCATCGCAATGCCTGACTCGGCCACGAGCCGCGCGAGCGCCGAGAGGAGCCAGCGATCCATCACCGGCCGCTCGGCGAGCGGGACCTGTTTCTCCGCGGGATCGAAGCCGTCGAGATTCGCATAGGTGACGAAGAAGGAATAGGTATTCCAGAGAACGAGGAGCTTCCGCTTGAGATCCTGCAGCGGCTCCCAGCTGAAGTACATGATCTCCTGGAGATCCTCGCGCGCGACGATCCAGCGGATGATGTCCGCGCCGACGCTCTCGCAGGCCTCGTAGAGGTTGACCATGTTCGCGCCGGTCTTGTGGAACTCCTCCCCGGGCGCCGCGAGCATGGGCATGAACGTTTGGCACGTCCGGTAAGGAGACTCTCCGGTGAGCACCACGCTGAAGAAAAGCTGCGAGTAGAACCAGAGGCGGATCTGCTCGACCATCTCCACGATGTAGTCCGCCGGGAACCACTCGCTCCAGTAGCGCTTGTCGTGTAGCCAGTCGAGCGTGGAGAAAGGAACGACCCCCGCATCCATCCAGCAGTCGCCGACCTCCGTGACACGTTCGCTGTCGGCGCCGCACTCCGGGCACCCGACGACGACGTCGTCGATCCACGGCCGGTGCAGCTCGCGGAGGTTCTCAAGCCCGCTCTTCGCGAGCTTACGCAGCTCCTCCTCGCTTCCGACCACGAAGAAGTGGTCCTTCGCGCAGGTATAGAAAGGAAGGGGCAGGCCCCAGTAGCGCCTCCGGCTGATGTTCCAGTCGCCCATGTTCTGGAGCCAGTTCTCCATCCGCCGCCCCGACGCGGGCGGGATCCAGTTCACCCTCGCGGCCGCGGCGATGAGCTTGGGGCGGAGCTCCTCCATCGAGATGAACCACTCGTCGTCGAACCGGAAGACGATCTCCTCGTGGCAGCGCCAGCACTCCGGGTAGCGGTGGACGTAGTCGGCCGCGCGGAAGAGAAGACCGCGCTTTTCGAGGTCATCGGCGATCTCGCGCGCCACGTCGCGCGCCTCCTTCCCCTCGAGCCAGCCGTAGCCCGATACAAATCGCGCGTTCTCGTCGATCGGGACCAGCACCGGAAGCTTCTCGGTCTTTGAGAGGGCGAAGTCCTCCGCTCCGCAGCCGGGCGCGATGTGGACGAGCCCGGTCCCTTCGGCCGCGGTCACATCCTTCCACTCGATCACGCGGTGCCCCACGATCCCCGCGCTCGAGGCGGGAAGCTCGTCGAACGGTCCCCGGTAGCGCAGGCCCAACAACGTGCGGGCCTCTATCGAGGTTTGGCTCGTGATCACCGCTCGGTCAAAGATGTGCTCGGCAGCCGCTTTGGCCACGATGAATGCTTCGTCGCCGACTTCTACACGCACGTACTCGATGTCCGGATTGATGGCAAGCGCCACGTTCGCGGGAAGCGTCCACGGCGTCGTGGTCCAGGTGAGGAACGATTCGTTCTTCCGACCTTCGATCGGCAACCGCACGTAGACGGAGAGATGCGTCATCTCGCGGTAGCTGTCGATCATCTCGTGCTGCGAGAGCGCGGTACCGCACCGGGCACACCACGGCATCGAGCGGTGGCCCTTGTAGAGCCAGCCTTTTTCGTGACAGAGCTTCAACACATTCCAGATGTGCGAGATGTTCAGATCGCTGTAGGTGAAGTAGGAGTTCTCCCAGTCCATCCACTGGCCCATGCGGATCGAGTGCTTGGTGATCGCCGCCGCGGAGCGGTCGACGCGCGCGCGGCAGGCATCCGAGAACCTCGCGATGCCGTAGGTCTCGATGTCGCGCTTGTTGTTTAGGTTGAGCTCGCGCTCGACCTCCACCTCGACCCAAAGGCCCTGGCAGTCGAAGCCGTTCTGGTAGCGCTGGTCGTAGCCGCGCATCGCCTTGTAGCGCTGGTAGACGTCCTTATATGTGCGGGCCCAGGCGTGGTGGACACCCATCGCCTCCACGTTCGCGGTGATCGGCCCGTCGAAGAACTTGAACCGGGGGCCGCCCGCGTTTTTCTTCCGCAGGAGGTCGAAGCTTTTCTCGCGCTCCCACAGGTCGAGGACACGGTGGTCGACTTCGGCCAGGTCGAGCTTCGCGCCCACCGGCCGGAACCGCCGCTTCGCTGCCGCCTTTGCCACTCAACCTCCAAAAAACAAAAACGCCGTCCCGAACATCTCGGGGCGGCGCATGCCGTGGTACCACCCGAGTTGGCGCGCGTTTCGCGCCCACTCTGCGACGTCGTGTTCAACGTCCGCGGTTGCTAACGGAGTGCCGCTCCGGCCGGTTCTAGTCGCCGCGGTAACGGCTTTCTTCCGGCAGCTCGGGGTCGATGGCCCCTCAAACGCCCTGTACCTACAAGTCTAGCTCGTATACCGCAGCGCCGCGATCGGTCCCAGCACTCGCCGTACCTCTGCCTCTTGACATACAGTGCCGCATTATATATATGTGTAACCGATATATATGGCAAGGCCGAAAGCCGTGTCGGCTTCCGGATTCGGAAGCGCCGTCGAGAAGGCGATCAAAGCGGAGGGCGGCGCGTCGCTCCTCCTGATCGACCTGGACAACCTCATGGTCCTGAACGAGAAGGGCGGCCGAGACATCGGCGACAGAGCGATCGCGACGGTGGCACGCGTGCTTGTAGCCAGAGCGAGCGCCGAGGGCTGGACCTACGGCCGCATCGGTGGGGACGAGTTCGCGCTTGTGGCGCCCGGCCTCCCTCTCGAGGCCGCCTTTCTTCGGGCTGAGCGTGTGCGTACCGAGCTCGCGACCGCGCTCCGAAAGTCCGTTCCGAACAGGTTCGCCGTCACCGCGACGATCGGGGTCGCGAACGCACCGCGTGATGCGAAGAGTTCCGAGCAGCTCATGCGCAAAGCCGATTTGGCCCTCTACGCCGCCAAGGAGCAGGGTGGAAACGCCGTCGGCCTACCGCCTGCCGAAGACATGGTCCTCAAGTCTTCCTACTACAGCTCCGCACAGCTCGCACGCCTCAAGGCGCTTGCCGAGCGAAAGAAGACGAAGGAAGCCGTGCTCCTCCGCGAAGCGCTCGAGGACGTGTTGCGCAAGTACGATCGCGAGTGAGTGGCGGAGTTCGACCAAGAGATCGCCGAGCTCGCGGCCCGATACGGCGCGCCGCGACGCGTAGATGCGCCGATCCACGACGGCTTCTTCGACCCGATCCATAACCCTGACCGCGTCGGAGAGGTCTGCATGGTCGTGCGGCGGTCGAACGGGAAGGTCCTCCTCTCGATCAAGACCTTCTACCCGCGCGGCGCGTACCGGCTACCGACAGGCGGCATCCGCCACGGAGAGCGCATCCTCGACGCGCTCCTTCGGGAGACGGCGGAAGAGACGGGCCTCGAGACGCAGCTCCGCCGTTTTCTCGCGGCGATCGCCTACTGGCCCGCGGGGGGCTCGCGGGGGGCGAAGCCCCCTGCGCCTCTCTTCCACACGTTCGCCTTTCTGCTCGATGAGACCGGTGGAAGCCTGGAGGCACGCGACGAGGCCGAGCTCATCGAAGGGTACGTGGAGGTCGACCCCGCGCAGCTCGATGAGGTAGCCGATCGGCTCGAGCATGTGACGAGCGCAGCCTCGGTCGATATCGGAGGCGACTGGGCGGACTGGGGGCGCTTCCGCGCGGTCGTCCACAGGGTCGTCTGGGAGCGTCTGAGCGACGAGCGATTTACTCGCGAGGAGCGAAACCGCCAGCCTTGAGCGTGTATCTCGCCGCAGGCGAGATATTGATCAGAAACGCTCGAAGCGGAAGAGGCGCACGGCCAGGGCGAACCCGAGGACGATCCAGACGAGCAGACCGAGGATCTGCGCGCGCACATCCCAGAGCGTCGCACCCTGGACGCTGATCTCCCGGAGGCCGTCATTCAGGAAGGTGAGCGGTAGGAGATTGGTGATCGGCCGGATCGCCTCGGGCGCAGCGTTCTTGGAGAAGAAGACGCCCGAGAAGAAGAACTGCGGCAACGTGATGAGCTGGGCGACCGCAGGCACCTGATTCGCGTTCTTCGCCCATCCCGCCAGCGCGAAGCCGATCGTGAGGAAGAGGATCGTTCCGAGGAGCGCGACTACGACCAGGGGGCCCAGGCCACCGACGATTCGCACGTTGAACAGCGCGATCGCGACAAGGACGAGGACGGCCAGCTGGGCCGCGGCGATCACCAGACGGGCAAGCACCTGGGCGCCGAGCAGGCGGGAGGGTCGGAGCGGGGTCGCCATGATCCGACGGAGCACGCCGCGCTGCTTGTCCTCCGCGAGGGCGATCCCCACCGAGAAGACCGCCAACTGCATGATGTTCACGCCGAGGATGCCCGGTACGAGAAAGTCCACGTAGCGCAGGCGCACGCCCTGCACCGACTCCTCTTTCACGCTCACGACAGGCGCGGTCTGCGTGGCGGCGAAGGAGAGCCGGTCAATGACCTGGGCGATGATCTGCCGCCCGACGGCCACCTCCTGCGGGCGCGCTTCATCGCCGTACAGGGTGAGCTCAGGCACGCGCTGTCCCGGTCGCGCGGGCGCGATGACGAACTCGGGCGGGATCACCACGAGCATGTCGAGCTCGGTACGACGCAGCTGGGTGAGCGCCTGGTCCGTCGTCTGTTCGCTCACCCCAAGCGTGTCGATCCCGCGGAGGATGTCCGCGAGCTGCCCGCTCTGGGCGTTCTTCGCCTGATCGTCGATGGCGACGGACACCCGGCCGAATGAGCCCAGGTTCAGATTGCCGAAGATGACCATGAGCATCAGCGGCACGCCGAGGCTGAAGAAGAGCGCGACGCGGTCTCGGACGTACGCCCGCAGCAGGAAACCGGCGAGCCGGACGGTCTGGCTCATGCGTCGCGGAGCTCGTGTCCGGTGAGATCGAGGAACACATCCTCGAGGTTCGCCTGCTGCTGGACCACCGGCTTCACGAAGCCCCGGGCAAGGAGGGCGGCGATGAGCTGGCGCGGCGAGTCGAGCGCCACGAGCCGTCCTTCGTCGATGATCGCCACGCGGTCGCAGAGGACCTCGGCCTCGTCGAGGTAGTGGGTCGTCAGGAAGACGGTCGTCCCGCGCGCACGGATGCCGCGGATGAGATCCCAGAGATTGCGGCGCGCCTGCGGATCCAGTCCGGTCGTCGGTTCATCGAGGAACAGGATCTGGGGCGAGTTCACCAGCGCGGTCGCGATCGAGAGTCGCTGGCGCTGCCCGCCGGAAAGAGTGTCCTGCCTCTGCTTCTCGCGATCCTCGAGACCGACGGAACGGAGAAGGATCGCGGGGTCGACGGCGACCTCGTAACAGTTGGCGAAGAACATGACCGTCTCGCGAACCGTGAGGTTTTCCGGGAACGCGCTCGCCTGGAGCTGTACGCCGATGCGATGCTTGACGCCCGACGAGTCGGCGAAGACATCGACGCCCGCGACGACCGCCGAGCCACCGTCCGCACGGCGCAGTCCCTCGAGGATCTCGACGGTCGTGGTCTTGCCTGCACCGTTCGGACCGAGCATCCCGAAGACTTCGCCCTGCTCAACCTGAAAGCTGATGCCTCGCACCGCCTGGATCTCGCCGTAGCGCTTGCGCAGGTCATTCACTTGCACGACCGATGGCATGACGCGAACGCTATCGCCCCGCGACGAACGCCGCGTATGCCAGGTCGTGAAGGTAGAACGCGAACGGCAGCAGCACGACCGCAGCGACGACGATACGCACCACGATCGGGTTCGGTCGGCGGAGCCGCGTGTACGTGATCACGAGCGCCACCGCGATGGCGGCGAGGATCGGGACCTGCGCCACCCAGTGCAGCGAGTCGGCGCCGTCGACGACGAGCGCGTATACGACCGACGCGCCAAGGAGGCCGGTCGTCAAGCCGACGATCGCGAAGACTCCGGCGTTTCGAACAGGGTCACGCAACGCCAGCAACAGGCCCATGCCGAGCGCGATGAGCACCGACGCGATCATCCGCTCGTAGCTCCGGTTATGCGGAGAGAAGAGGAACGCCGAGGGAAAGGCGATCGCGAAGATCACCGGCAGGAAGAACAGCGTGGCGCAGACGATGCCGACGGCGCGAGCGCCGCGCAGCGTGGCGGAATCGGCCGAAACCGGGCGCTCCATCTTCGGGAGGCCGAGTCTCGTACGCTACGGGTTCGGTGTCGAATCGGGGAGGGTCGTCGGCCGTCTCGCCGCGCGTCCGCACGCTGTCGGCGCCGCGCGTGAAGGGCTCACCCGGATTCGCGGCGGTCCTCTCGGGTCTGCTCCCGGGGCTCGGACAGATGTATCACGGACGGTGGGTGCGCGGGATGCTCATGGTCCTGCTCCCGATCTTCACAGTCCTCCTCGCGGGGTCATTCATCGCGATCGCCGACCCGCTCACCACACTGGTGCTTCGCAACGCGCCCGCGTTCACCTTCCTGGTCGTTGGCGCGTTCTTCATCTACCACCTCTACGTGGTCGCCGACGCATTCGCCGGCAAGCTCCGCGGGATGGGATCGTTGAGCGGACGGCGCCTCCTTGATTACGCCATTCTCGGCGTCGTCTGCATCTCGCTCGTCGTCTCCTATGCCGCCGCGTACCGCGGATCGGCGCCGTGGGCAGGGTTCTTCGCCAAGGTCTTTGCGCCGATCGCGAACGCGCCGCTCCTCGCCGCCGCCGGAAAGGATCCGTCCCCGCCGGCATGGACGGGGTCGGACCGTCTCAACGTGCTGCTCCTCGGGCTCGACGCGCGGGGAGAGAACTCAACGACGCAGAACACCGACACGATGATCGTGCTGAGCCTCGACCCGGTGAACAAGACCGCGGCGATGCTGTCCATTCCGCGGGACATCTACATCAACCGGCCGGGGCTGCTCGTCGACAAGATCAACGCCGCGTACGCATTCGGTGGCCCGGATCTGGCGCGGAGAGTCGTCGACGACCTACTCGGGATCCGCCTCAACGCCTACGCAATTGTCGACTTCGACGCGTTCACGAAGATCGTCGACTCCGTCGGCGGCGTGGTCGTCGACGTTAGGCGTCCGGTACACGACGAGGCCTACCCCACCGCGGACTACGGGATCGAGCGTCTAGACATCGCCACCGGCCCGCAGCTCATGGACGGTCCGACGGCGCTGCGCTTCGCGCGGTCGCGGCACGACACGAACGACTACAGCCGCGCACAGCGGCAGCAGTTGGTGCTCTCGGCCCTGCGCACCCGGCTTACCGAAGGCGACCTCCTGCGCAGTCTTCCTGCGATCGTCGATCGAGTCGGCAGCGCGGTGCAGACGAACTTCGATCCGGCGAACGTGCTCCCTCTGGCACGCTTCGGATCCGGTATAGACGGAAGCGCCATCCGCAGCGAAGTGCTCTACCCCTGCGGCGGCGACTACCCGCACTGCGAGCTCCAGTACTCGGGGAGCGACGGCGGATTCTTCCTGTTGCCGGACCGCGCGAAGGTCCGCGACTTCGCGGCGTCGATGTTCTATGACCCCCAGGTGAAGTCGGAAGCAGCGTCGATCGAGATACGCAACACCAGCGGCCGGAGCGGTCTGGCGCAGAGCGTCGCGGATCGGCTGGTCGAGCGCTCCTTCTCCGTCTCGATCGTGACCAATGGCATAAGCTCGGGGCGCTCCGCCGTCCTCGTACGCAACGGCGCGAAGCGCTATACGGCGAACGCGCTGGCGCAACAGCTCGGCGGGCTTCCCGTCGACACGCTGCCCGCAGGTGAACAGACCAGCGCGGACATCGTCGTTCGCGTCGGATCGGACTTCAGAGGGCTCGCGACTGACTTAGCCCGCTAAGGCTCCTCCTCTTTTGCGGGTCCTGTCCACCGCCGGTTGCGGGTGGCGCGGGGGAGCGGGTTGCGCGCAAGCCGTTAACCGGCCGCGTCGCTGGGAGACTGACCGCAGCCCAGTTGGAGCGGACCGGTAGGCGAGCGCGCGACCCCGACCCCGCGACAGGACCCGCAACCCGAGTGCGCGCTAGAGCCCGCTAGCCCTTCTTCGCCTTCTTGGATTTTTGGATTCGCTCGCGATCGGCGAGTGCCTCTTTGACGGTCCGGAACGAGGAGAGCGTCGCACGCCGGTCTTCGCGGACCCCGCGGCGGAACTCCGGATCGCTCGTGCTGCGACGCGCGAGGTCGGCGTCGCGCCCGGCCGCGTCGATCGCGCGGGCGATGCGCCCGAGGGCGCTGTCCTTCTTCTTCTTCTGGGTCAACGCTTGTACACGGGGAGGACCCAGCTCCGGTACTGGGGAGCCTTGCCATGGACGGCGTCGAAGTACGTGCGCGTGATCTTCGAGGTGATCGGACCGACATCGCCTTTGCCGACCGTGCGATGGTCGATGCTGATCACCGGCGAGATCTGAGCTCCGGTCCCGCAGAGGAAGACCTCCTCGGCGACGTAGAGCTCGGTGCGATCGATGGAGCGGATCGCCGTCGGGACCCCGGAGTCGGCCGCGATCTTGAGGACGGAGGCGCGCACGATCCCTTCAAGGATGTTGTCGCTCGCCGGCGGCGTGATGAGCACACCGTCGCGAACCATGAACAGGTTCTCCGCGCTCCCCTCCGACACGTGGCCGTCCTGCGTGAGGACGATCGCTTCGTCGAACCCGGCCTCCTGGGCCTCGGTCTTCGCGAGCGCCGCGTTCACGTACGCACCGGTGATCTTGCTGCGCGCGGGGATCGCGTTGTCGTCGGTCCGCCGCCAGCTCGACACGCCGCACGAGATGCCGCGGTCGATGTCGATGTACGTGCCGAACGGGACCGCGAAGACGGTGAACGCGTCGTCAAGGTCGTGGAGCCGGACCCCGATGAGCGGGCTGGACTTATAGGCGATCGGTCGGACGTATGCGTCCTCGCGGTACCCGCACTTGCGGAGGAGCTCGAGCGTGATGCCAACGAGGTCGTCGACGGTATACGGGAGCGAGATGCGCATGATCCGGCAGGAGCGATGGAGCCGGCCGTAGTGCTCTTTCAGGTGCAGGGCGTAGAGCTGCTCGTCGTCCGTGTTCCAGTACGCGCGGATGCCCTCGAAGACGCCGGTGCCGTAGTTGAACGCGTGCGTCAGCACGCTCACTTTCGCCTCGCGGATCGGGACGAACTCCCCGTCAAGGAAGGCGAAGGCGGTATCCGGGGCCGCCCCGCGACGCAGCGAGGTCGGCCTGGTCAGCTCCTGCACCATGCGAACTCCTTATGCAGCTCGGGGGGCCGGGAGCCCGGGGGCCGGGGGCGGAGCCCCCGACTGTGCCGACCCGCTTTCGCCATTGTGACAGGATTGGTAGCGGTCAGACCGGCGGTGTGACCCCATCGACACCGTCGGCCGTACTTGCTCTTGGAGGTGCGTATGGCGAGACGTGCGACGGTAGCGTTCCTGGCGACCGCGCTCATCACCCTTACCGCCTGCGCCAGCCCGGCCGCAAGCCCCAGCCCGACTGGCGGGGGCAGTGCGGCGGCTTCGGTGCAGCCGACCCATCCGGTCGAGTTTGTGATCAGCACCGCACCCGGCGGCGGCTCGGACGTGTACGCGCGCATATGGCAAGGCATCATCGAGACGCAGAAGCTTTCGCCTCAACCCGTGCAGCCACTGAACAAGGAGGGCGCCTCTGGCGCCGTGGCGTTCACCTACATCTATGACCACAAGGGTGACATGCATTACATCTTCGTCACCCTCAACTCCTTCTTCACCACGATCATTACGCAGAAGCTTCCGTATAAGGCGACGGACTTCACGCCGATCGCGAACCTCGCCCTTGATCCCTTCTTCCTCTGGGTGAACGACGACAGCCCGTGGAAGACGGCGCAGGACTTCGTCAATGCCGCAAAGGAAAGCTCGGTCACGGTCGCGGGCACCGGCGCGAAGCAGGAGGATGAAGCGCTCTTCCGCCGCATCGAGGACACGATGAAGCTGAAGCCCTTCACCTACATCTCGCAGACCTCCGGCGCGACGGTCGCTGCGGCGCTCGCCGGCCACCAGGGCGGCGTCGTCGCGACGGTCAACAACCCAAGCGAGGGGCTCCCCCTCTACAGCGGTACCCAGAAGAAGCTGCGGCCGCTCTGTGCATTCACACCGTCGAGCCCCACGAAGGGCGTCTACAGCGGTCTCGCGACGTGCGCGTCGCAGGGCATCCCGATCGACGACTACTACATCATGCGGGCCGTCATGGGACCGCCCGGCCTCTCACCGCAGCAACAGGCCTTCTGGGTCGACGTCTTCAAGAAGGTCAACGACTCGGCCGAGTGGAAGACGAAGATCGACGAATTCTTCCTATCGCCCGATTTCAAGACGGGACTCGAATTCCGGCAATTCCTCAGCAAATACCAGCAGCTGCATCAGGACATCGCCACCAAGTTCAAGTGGGTCCAATGATCCGCGCGTGCGGCCCTACCAAGTAGCGACGGCGGCGGCGATCGCGCTGATCGCCGCCGTCGCCATGTTCGACTCGCTCGCCGCGTTCAATCCCTCGGCCGGTACGGCTCCCGGTGACGTCGGCGCGCGCTGGTATCCCTTCTGGGCCGCGGCGATCATGGGCATCGCGGCCCTCGTCGTCGCCTTCCGCGTTCTCACGACTCCGCAGGCGGTCGAAGGCGTCTTCGCGGGACGCGCGAGCATCTTTTCGGTCCTCAAGCTCGCCATCCCGATGTTCGCCTACGCAACGCTGATCGGCGGCATCCGCTGGAGGGACGGCGACATCAACTACACGGTCATCCCGCCGCTCGGCTTCTACATCGCGACCGGTCTGTACATGGGGGGATTCGCGTGGTGGCTCGGGCGATACAAGATCTGGTGGGTCGCCATGATCCTCGTCGCGTTCCCGCTGGTCATCTTCGCGGCCTTCGAGCTCGGCTTCCGGGTCAGCCTACCGAAGAGCTTCCTCTACGAGCAGGGGGCCCTCCCCTTCTAGATGGAGATCTTCGGGCAGCTCGCGGGCGGCTTCGCGACGGCGCTGCAGCCGATCAACATGCTCATGCTCTTCGTCGCCATCGTCCTCGGACTCGTGATTGGCGTCCTGCCCGGACTGGGCGGCACCAGCGGCGTCGCGATCCTTCTGCCCATCAGCCTGTTCATCAAGAACGGAGCGCTGCCCGGTTCGAACGAGGTGACCGCGATCATCTTCCTCGCCGGCATCTATTGGGGGGCGCTCTTCGGCGGCGTGATCACCTCGATCCTCTTCAACATTCCCGGCGAGCCGTGGGCGGTCGTCCTCCTCTTCGACGGATTTCCCCTCGCAAAGAAGCTCAGGCGTCCTGGCCTCGCGCTCGCGAGCTCCTTCGTCTCGTCGTTCGTGGGTGCTCTCGTCGCGACGGTGCTGTTCACGTTCTTCGCTTTACCGGTCGCCGAACGCGCGCTGCAATTCGGGCCGGCTGAGCTCTTCGCCGTGTTCGTCCTCTCGTTCGCGACGCTCATCGGTCTCGGCGCGGAGGCCCCGATGAAGAGCGTCGCGATGCTTGCCCTGGGCCTGCTCCTCGCGGCGGTCGGCTTCGACACGATCACCGGCGAGCAGCGCCTCAACTTCGGACTGGTCCCGCTGCTCTCCGGCATCGGCTTCGTGCCGGTCACGATCGGTCTCTTCGGGATCGGCGAAATCCTCGCCTCGGCCGAGGAGCAAGGCATCGGATACGTCGAGCAGATCAGTGCCCGGCTGGGCCTGCGTGACGTCCGTGAGGCGTTCGTTGAGCTGGGGAAGCGCATCCGCCTGGTCCTGTCTAACTCGATCATCGGATTCTTCTTCGGCGTTTTGCCTGGGCATGGCGCGACCGCGGCGTCTTTCCTCGGCTACGGCCTCGCCCGCCAGTACTCCAAGAACAAGGAGAACTTCGGCAAGGGTGAGATCTCCGGGATCATGGGCCCGCAGTCCGCCGCCGATGCGGCCGGCGTCGCGTCGCTGGTCCCGATGATCACGCTGGGGATCCCAGGATCACCGACGTCCGCGGTCATGATGGCCGGACTGTTCATCTGGGGCCTCACGCCCGGTCCCGTCCTCTTCATTCAGCACCAGGACTTCGTATGGGGGCTGATCGCCAGCATCTACCTGGGCCACTTGATGACATTCATCCTGTGTCTGCTCGCCGTACCGCTGCTCGCGATGATCATGCGCGTGCCGTACGCGATCATCACGCCGTTCATCATCGTCATCTCGATCATCGGGTCGTACTCGCTAAACAACAGCATGCTCGACGTCTTCATCACGGTCGTCTTCGGCCTCATTGGGTACTGGCTGAGGAAGCTGAAGTACCCGCTCGCGCCGCTGGTCGTCGCGCTCGTGCTCGGCGACTCCACCGAACGTGAGCTGCGGAAGGCGCTGATCGCGGGCCACGGCAGCCCGCTCTACTTCTTCAACAGCCCGCTCTCCACCATCCTGATGCTCGGCGCGCTCGTCCTCGTCCTCATCCCGCTGGTGCGCACCATCCGCGCCCGTCGTCGCGGCGCCGTCGCGCGCCCCGCCGGCGTGGCCCACTGATCCCGGGGTCGAACCGCGATGAGCGCCATCGACATCGCACTGATCGTCGGCGCCTTCGTCCTCATCCTGGTCGGTGCCGAGGTCTTCACCAACGGCATCGAGTGGCTCGGGATCAAGCTGCGGATAAGCCACGGTGCGACCGGGAGCATCCTCGCCGCATTCGGCACCGCCACGCCCGAGACGCTCATCCCGATCATTGCCATCCTTTTCACGAACAGCGCCGACGCCGACGAGATCGGCGTCGGCGCGATCCTGGGCGCGCCGTTCATGCTGGGCACTCTCGTCATGCTGCTCATCGGGGTCACCGCATTTGCGTTTCGCCGACGCCGTAGACGGGACACGTTGCATGTGGATTCCGCACACGCCACACGCGACCTTGCGTTCTTCCTCGTCCTCTACACGCTGGCACTGGGGCTGGCTGTCATCCCGCCGGAGGTCCACTTCATAAAGGGCTACCTCGGCTGGATCTTCCTCCCCGCCTATTTCCTGTACCTCTACCTCGTGCTGCGAGCGCCACGGCGCAGCGCAGCCGATATCGAGGAAGAGCTCGAGGAGGCGGAGGCCTTCGACGAGCTCACCTTCGCGACCTTCCTCGCGCGGGCCGGCATACGGTTTCGGAAGACCTCCCCGCCTCTTTGGCTCGTGTTCGGGCAAGCGCTCCTTGCGTTCGGCGCGATCGTGCTCGGCGCGCGTTTCTTCGCAGACTTCGTCGAGGATTTCTCTCACGCGATGGGCTTCAACACCTTGCTGGTCGCGCTGATCCTCGCGCCGATCGCGACCGAGCTCCCGGAGGCCGCGAACAGCCTCATCTGGACGCGCGACGGCAAGGACGTCATCGCGCTCGGGAACGTGGCGGGGGCGATGGTCTTCCAGTCGACGATCCCGGTGACGCTCGGCGTGCTGCTGACGCCCTGGCAGCTGGGCCAGTTCGGCACGGTCGCGGCGATCTTCGCGCTCCTCTCCGGGCTCCTGATCTACGTGCAGCTGCGCATGCGCGCGCGCGAGAACGCGCTCCCGCTCTCTTCGCTGATGCTGGGCGGCAGCCTGTACGTCGTCTTCATCGGCTACGTCCTGTGGAGCGTCCTCTCCTGACCTAGAATCCCCGGCGTCGCGCGCGTCCAGGCTGCTTCCCCACGGTCGCGCGACGAATTGAGGGAGGTCGGACCAACACATGAAGCGTCTTCTCGCGCTCGGTCTCGCCTTCGGGCTCGTCGTCGCAGGGTGCGGCGGCGGTGGGGTCGGCGGCGGCGGCGGCTTGAAGATCGGGATGGTCACCGACATCGGCCAGCTCGAGGACAAGTCGTTCAACGAGTTCTCCTGGAAGGGCGTCCAGGACGGCGCCAAGGCCGTCGGCGGTACCGCGCAGGCCATCGTCACGAAGGACATCGCCGACTACAAGCAGAACATCCAGTCGTTCGTCGATCAGAAGTACGACATCATCGTGACCGTCGGATTCCTCATCGGCACCGACACGCTCGCCGCGGCGAAGGCGAACGAGGGTATCCAGTTCTTTGGTGTCGACCAGTTCGTTGCGGACCCGGTGCCGGCCAACTACCAGGGTCTCCTCTTCAACGAGGCGCAGGCTGGCTATCTCGCGGGCATCGTCGCCGGCACCGTCACCAAGAGCAACAAGATCGGCGCGGTTGGCGGACGCGAGGACGTTCCGCCGGTCGTCAACTACATCAAGGGGTACGAGAACGCTGCGAAGAGCGTCAAACCGGGGGTCCAGGTCCTCGTGAACTACGTCGGGGACTTCAACGCTCCCGACAAGGGCGAGGCCTCGGCGAAGACGATGATCGGCCAGGGCGCGGACGTCGTGTTCCAGGTCGCCGGGCTCACCGGCGCCGGCGTCCTCCGCGCGGCGTGCAACGCGAAGATCTGGGGCATCGGCGTCGATGTCGACCAGTACCAGTCCCTCCCGGACGCGAAAGCCTGCATCGTGACCAGCGCTGAGAAGCGCCTCCAGAACGCGGTACGTGACGCGATCAAGCGCTTCAAGGACAAGGGGAAGCAGAGCGGCAACTTCATCAACGACGCCACGAACGACGGAATCGGCTACTCGCCGATCCGGAATCTGAATCCGGTCCCCGCCGGGCTCGAGGACAAGCTCAAGCAGGCACTCGCCGACATGAAATCCGGAAAGCTGAAGCCCGTCCCGTAACCCACCACGCCATTGACCGATATCGAGCGGGCCGGCCTCCGGGCGGCCCGCTCGTCGCGTGAGGAGCAGATGACCAAGAACTCGGGGGGCTCCGCCCCCCGGCCCCCGA
>DASYSC010000037.1:0-2034 GCA_036003765.1 Candidatus Limnocylindria bacterium | reverse complement strand
CCACGACGCGCTCGGCCTCCGGCCGGGCGATCTGCGCGAGCAGATCACCATTGATGGACTTCCGGACGTCACCCGCCTCGCCGAGGGGACCGAGCTACGCATCGGCGGGGTGACCTTGCGCGTGAACGGCGAGTGCGAGCCCTGCACGCACATCGGCGAGATGAACGGGCAGACGGACCTCGAAGCGTTCCGCGTCTCGCTCGTCGGAAGGCGCGGTGCCTTGTGCACCGTCCTCGTGGCGGACGGCCCGATCCGCATCGGCGATCCGGTCACCGTCCTCGTCCGCGCCTAGGGCTTCGCCACCGAAGCACGACCTTTCCGGCGCTGTTTCGCAACCTTCGCCTCCACTAGCCTGACCCGCACGTGAGCGATCGGACCACGACCTCGTCCGCAGCAGCGTCGGAGGACGAGGCCTAGTCGCGTCCACTCACGCGCCGATGCGACGAAAGCCTCCCGGAAGCGGGGGGCTTTGTTGTTAATGGGAGGCAACGTGGCGAGCGAGCACGACGCCTGTGCGCTTGTGGCTGTGGCGCGCAAGGACGCGCGGCCCACCCGCGCCGTGCTGGAGCTTGTCCTCCACGGCATGGCGTGCCTGGCGCATCGTTCGGGCCTCGTCGATGGGGAAGGCGACGGCGCCGGCGTGCTCACCGATATCCCTCGCGACCTCTGGGCCGGCGAGCTTCGCTCGGCCGGGGTCGACAGCGCGCTCGCGCAGAGCAGACGCTTCGCCGTCGGCCACTTCTTCCTTCCCGAAGGCACCGCCGTGGCGGGGATCGCGGATGCGCTCGCGCTTCACGGGATCGCCGTCCTCCTTGCGCGCGAGGAGACCACCGATGAGAGCGCGCTCGGCCCCCGTGGCCGCCTCGAGGCGCCGCGGTTCCTCCAGCTCGCGCTCCTCGCTCGGAGCGGCGGCCACTCGGGCTCGCGCGCGCTCTACGAGGCCGCGCTGGAGATCGAGCGGACCACCCCGGCCACCGTGGTTTCCCTCTCGCGACACACCGCCGTGTACAAGCTGCGCGGCTCCGGTCATCAGTTGACCTCGTACTTCGCGGACCTCGGCGATCCGCGGTTCGCCACCTCGGCGGCATTCGGGCACAACCGCTACGCGACGAACACGACCACCAGCTTTACCCGCGTGCAGCCCTTCCCGGTCTTCGCGCACAACGGCGAGATCAACACCATCAGTCGCCTCCGTGAAGAGGCGCGCGGGCTCGGACTCGTCCTCTCGCGCGACGGCAGCGACTCGCAGGACGTGGACGCGGTGATCCGCGGTCTCGTCATACGGCATCGCCTCACGCCGATCGAAGCGATCGAGCTCCTCTTCCCACCGATCGTGAACGAGATGAAGCGGATGAGCCGCGAGCTGCAGGACGTCTACGTGCAGGCGCGCGCCGCGCTCGGGCCGCTCGCGCAGGGGCCCGCGGCGATCCTGGCGCGCGTCGGTGACACCTGCGTCTTCGGCGTCGACGCCCTCGGCCTTCGCCCGCTGTGGCACGTCGAGACCGAGGACGAGCACGTGTTCGCGAGCGAGCGCGGCTTCGTGCCGCTCGAGCGCTACATTGCCGATCCGTATCCGCTCGGCCCGGGCGAGCGAGTCGCGCTCCGGCGCGATGGCGGCTGGCGTTTCCTCGATCAAAGCGCGGTGCGCGAGCGCTTCCTGGGCGCGCGGCGCGCCCGCGGGGTGATGCTCGACGGTCTGCGCGAGCGCATCGCCTGCGGCGGCCCGGCGGATGCGATGCACGCCGGCAGGCGCTGGGAGATCGGCGTCGCGCCGGACGAGGTCGAAGACGTCTCGGTCCGCCGCGAACGGCAGTTCGCGGCGCTCGGGTTCGAGCCCGACGATCTGAAGCAGGCCGCGTACATGGCGGAGACCGGGAATGAGCCGATCGGCTCTCTCGGCTACGACGGACCGCTCGCCGCGCTCGCCCCGCGGGCAAACCTTGCTGACCATCTTCACGAGACGGTCGCGGTGGTCACAAATCCGGCGATCGACCGCGAGCGCGAGATCGAGCACTTCTCGACGCGCGTCCTGCT
>DASYSC010000036.1:0-2480 GCA_036003765.1 Candidatus Limnocylindria bacterium | reverse complement strand
GCCACGGACGATCGCGTAACCGGCCACGCCGAAGCGCAGCGGCGGGAGCTCCGGGTGCTTCGCGCGCCGCGCTCGCATATCCGCGATCTTCGAAGCGAGGACCTCGGGCGGATCCCCGTGCATCAGATACGCGTCGCACTCGCGCGCGATCAGCTCCTTCGCCGCCGGCGACTCGCCGCCGGCATAGAGAATCGGCCAGGGCTTCTGGACCGGCTTCGGTGCAAGACGCGCGCGCTTGATCGTGTAATAGCGGCCCTCGAGCGTGAACTCGTCACGGGTCCACATGCCCTTCAGTACGGCGAGGAACTCCTCGGTCCGGGCGTAGCGCTCGTCGTGTTGGACCCACGCCCCACCGTACATGTCGCTCTCCGTGGCCCACCACGCGCTCACGACGTTCAGCGTGAAGCGACCGCCTGAGATGTGATCGATCGTGGCCGTCTCCTTCGCGACCAGCGCGGGGAGCCGGAAGTTCGGACGCACCGCGGCCATCAGCTCGAGCCGCTCGGTCAGTGGCGCGAGCGCCGCGGCCGTTGTCCAGGCCTCGAGGCAATCCGCTTCGGGCCCCTTGATGTCGTTCAGGTTCAGCTCGGCGATAAGGGTGACGTCCCAGCCGGTCGCTTCGGCGCGGCGCGCGAGGTCGCGCTGATACGCGAACGTGGCGGGCATCCCCTCGTCCTGGACGTTGCGCAGCCATCCGCCGAAGACCGGCATCCAGAAGCCGAAGCGCATCGAGTTATTTCGTCCGCGTCAATTGCTTGGGTGTCGTGCCGCGTAACCGCCGGTCCGGTTCATTTGCGCAACGCGTAGCCAACGACCCATCCGCTCGCGAGCTGATCGGCGGCGAGGTTGACCTCATACCAGTCGTAGCCATCGGCGCCGAGTGGTCCGTCCCGTATCACGACATGTGACCCGTTATCGAGAGTCCGACGCACGGGGAAACCGACGCCGGCGCTCGCGCGCATGTTGACCGAGTCCGCGTATGGATTGCAGACAAGTAGGCCGTCGCCGGCGCGAAGCGCTGCGGTGCCCGCCGGTCGCCGCGGGAAGGTCCCGGCCGGTGCGTACCAGTCGAGGACGTCGATGCCGGATGCGGTCTGGCCGCCGCTGACCGTCACGCGGATCAACGAATGGTCCGTGCAGTTTACGTTGAGGCCACACGCCACGGCCGGGGTGTACGCGCCGGCGAGGCCGTCGCCACTTCCTTCGACGTAGGCGAGGACGACGTACGTCCCCGGCTCGATGGCGCCGATCGTGTACGGGGTCAACGCCCCTCCCGGGAACCGCGGCGTGTGCAGCATCCGAAAGATCGTGGGATCATCGGCCCGCATCGCGATCAGGGCGAGCGGCGGGCTGCCCTCCGAGGGATACCCGACCTTACCGCTGATCGCGCCGAGCGAGATCTGACGGATCGTTGGGCAGGCCGCAACAGGAGTGCTCGGCGCAGGGACGCTCGCGGTCGCCGCAGGCTCGGAGCGGGCCGGCGATGGCGTCGGACCGGCCGGCGCCGCCGTGCACGCGACGGCCAATGTCACAACAAAGGCCGCGATACGACCTGGCATGCGCAGAGTTTGCGCTAGCACGCGCAGTAATACTTTCCGGCCGGTCCCTCGTTCTGGATCAGCTGCGCGAAGGGACCCGGATCGTCGGGGTCCCACACCGCGTTCACGATCTCGCCGGTCGCCGGAAAGAGCGGCCGGGTCCGGGACAGCAACGCGTAGTCGCGCTCGTAGATCCAGCGCAGCCCATCGCGCACCGCGCCGGCGCGCTCGCCCCGTCCGATGGCCTCGCTGTACGCCAGCCATGGGAGATCCACGCCGCTCGCGATCGGAAGACCGATCCACTTCCAGACCCGTGGATTCACGTCGAGCAGCAGGTGCTCCTTCCGGGTGGGATCCCAGATGAACTCGACCTCGCAGATGCCGTGGTAGCCGAACGCCCTGAGGATCGCGGTGCCCCGTTCGACGATCTCCGGCACCTGCTCGCCAACGACCAGGCACCCGGTGCCGAAGCCCTCCGGATACTGCTCCAGCTTGCGGCCCACGAACGCGCCGCGGACTTCTCCGTCCGGAGCGATGAACGAGCAGAACGAATAGAACCCGCCGGCGGGCACGTCAACGATCTCCTGCGCCACACATGCAAGGTCCGCGGCCTCGCGCGCGAAACGCAGGAGCTCGGCGGCGTTCTCCGCGCGGAACACCTTCACGCCGAAGCGGTCGTAGAAGCGTCGCTGCTCGGCCGGCTTGACGATCGCCGGATATCGGATCTCGCGGGAGGTCGCCTTCGGATCGTTCAGCGTGAATGTCTTCGGGATCGGAATGCCGAGGTGGTGCGCGTCCGCGTACAAGCGGCGTTTGTCGAGGACCGCGTCGATCGCGGAGAGCTCGCTGAACGGGATGCGGTAGCAGGTCTCCAGCTGGGTGCGGTACCGAGCGACGGCCATCACCCACTCGTCGTTCGTGGGAAAGAGCACCGCGCCCTCG
>DASYSC010000035.1:0-2567 GCA_036003765.1 Candidatus Limnocylindria bacterium | reverse complement strand
TTCAGCCTCGTCGAGTCGTGAGGAGCGCTCGCCCCTGAACTTCGCCGCGCGCTTCGGCCTCTACGCCATGCTCGTCGGCCTGGTGTTGGCGAGCTTTTTGGTCAAGCCGGAGGGCACCGCCTCGAAGCCGACCGGGCCGGTGGCAAGCGCCTCGCCCGAGCCCGCGCGCGCCGAGCTCACGGCGCGCCGCGCGGCGCGCCCTCCGCGTGACGTCGACCGAGGGCAGGCGGCGGCTCTACCGTCGCTCGGGCCAAGCGACGATCAGGACAACCTGGTCGCGGGCGCGACCGGTGAGCCGGTCGCCGAGCCGGCCGCCGAATCCGAGCCTGCAGCGGAGCCGGAGCCGAGGCCGGAACCAACACCGCCTCCACCGCCGCCACGCCCACCGGCGCCACGTGGGTTGGCACCGATCACCGACGCGACGACGGCGTCCGGGGAGGCGCGGATGCTCGAGCTGATGAACGCGTCACGCGCGAGAGCTGGACTCGCGCCACTCACGGTGGATGCGGCCGTCGCCGCCGCGGCCCGCGCGCACAGCGGCGTCGAGGCGCAGGTGCGGTACGTCTACCACGACGGGCCGGACGGCACCGCTCGCTCGCGTGACCTGCCCGCGTGCGGGACGGGCTGGTACGGCGAGAACACCGGCAAGATCTGGAATGGCAACGTCGACGCGCTTCACATCGAGTTCATGGCCGAGCCGTGGGAGCCGATCAACCACCGCACGAACATCATGGATTCCGCATTTCGTCGCGTGGGCGTCGGCGCGGTCATCGGTCCCGACGCGATGTACATGACGATGGTGTTCTGCAGGTAGTCGGATCGATCGGGGAGTCAAGGGGCAGAGCCCCCCTGACTGCTGCTAGCGTTCAACCCGTTGCAGCACCGCCGCGTCACGCTCCCTAACGGCATACGCGTCCTCGTCGCGGAGATGCCTGAGACCCGTTCGGTCTCGATGGCCGTGTACGTGGGCGTCGGGTCGCGCGTTGAGACGAAGAACGATGCGGGCACGAGCCACTTCCTCGAGCACATGGTCTTCAAGGGGACGGCGAAGCGCCCGACCGCCGCGGATATCAGCCAGGAGATAGAGAGCCGCGGCGGCGTCGTGAACGCCTCGACCGACAAGGAAGTCACGGTCTTCTGGTCGCGCGTGCCCGCGCGTCACTACCTCGTGGCGCTCGATGTGGTGGCCGACATGATCCGAGCGCCGATGTTGCGTCCGACGGACGTCGAATCCGAGCGCAAGGTGATCGTCGAAGAGCTGCGCATGTATCGCGATCAGCCGCAGGATCGCGTGCACACGCTCGTCGACGAGCTGCTCTACCCGAAGCACCCGCTGGGCTGGGAGGTCGCCGGGCGAGAGGAAGTCGTCCTCGGGATGTCCGCCGACGCGCTTCGTGCGTTCATCGAGCGCGGGTACGCGCCCTCACGCACCGTCGTCGCGCTCGCCGGGCCGCTCAAGGCGGACGAGGCGATCGCCGCGGTCGAGGGCGCGCTTGGCGCGCTCGCGCCGCGCGACGCCCCGGGCACGGTCCCCGCGCCTCGCCCGGGGAAGGTGCGCGCGAAGCTGCTGGGTAAGCGCGCGGAGCAGACGAACCTCTGTGTCGGATGGCGCACCGTCCACACAGATCATCCGGACAAATTCATCGTCGACATGCTGAATGCGGTCCTCGGCGAGGGCATGTCGAGCCGCCTCTTCCTCGAGTTGCGTGAGAAGCGGGGTCTTGCGTACGACGTCCACAGCTACGACGCGAACTACGTCGATGCCGGGCATCTCGTCGTGTACGCGGGGTTCGCACCTCAGAACGGTGGCGAGGTGCTGGCCGCGATGATCCGTGAGATCGCGCGGCTTCGCGATGAGGCGGTGCCCGAGCGCGAGCTCGAGCGCGTGCGCGACTTCGCGAAAGGCCGCATGGAGCTTCGGCTCGAAGACACGCGCGGTGTCTCGGCGTGGCTCGCGGGGCAGGAGCTGTTCCTCGGGCGCGTGCGGTCGGTGGAAGAAGTAGGCGCCATCATCGATGGCATCGGCCCGGGGGACATCCAGCGCGTGGCCCGCGAGTACCTAAGACCCGAGCTCGCCTACGTCGCGGCCATCGGTCCGCGGCCCGCGCTCGCCGCGATCGCGGCCCCCGCGGGCGAAGAGCTCGCCATCGGTATCGCCTCCTGAGCGCGGAGCGCACGCTCATCGTTCTCAAGCCCGACGCGATCCAGCGCGCCATCGCCGCCGAGTTGCTCGCGCGCTTTGAGCGACGCGGGCTGCGCATCGCGGCGCTACGGCTGCTCAAGGTGGACCGCGCGATGGCCGAGAAGCACTACGCCGTGCATAAGGGCAAGTTCTTTTACGACGACCTCGTGAAAGTGATCACCGCCTCTCCGGTCGTGGCGGCCGTGCTCGAAGGTCCGAATGCCATCTCTGTCGTGCGCGCGATGGTGGGCGGGACGCGGCCGCACGAGGCCGCCGAGGGTTCGATCCGTGGGGACTACGCACTTGTCGGCCTCCGCAATCTTGTCCACGCGAGCGATGCTCCAGAGACGGCCGCATCCGAGATCGCGCTCTGGTTCCCCGACGG
>DASYSC010000034.1:0-1951 GCA_036003765.1 Candidatus Limnocylindria bacterium | reverse complement strand
TGTAGGGACATACAGGAGTCCCGGTCCGGCGTAGTAGACGCCGAGGCGCGACCCGTCGGACCAGCGTGCGGTCCAATTCGGGTGGAAGGACTCGCTCACGAATACGCCCGAGGCCGCCGCGCTGCGGATGTCGACGCGCTTAGGGTCGATCCAGTGCATCTCGGAAGTCGCAGGCCGGGCGGCGGTGGCGGAACCGAGCATCTCCATGAGAAACCTTGTTTCCGCGGCGCTCGCCTTGCTCTTCGCGTGGTAGAAGAGGTTGCCCCCGACCCAGAGCACCCTGCCCTTGCCGATCGCGCGCTCGGCGATGAGCGGTCGGCCCTCCTGGGTGATGATCGCGCGGGCGTCCGGCCGAAGCCCTGTCCCGATCGGCGCGCTCCACGGCCCGCCCTCGTAGCTCGCCGCGGCGAAGTCCGCAACGCGCACCACAGCAGGGTCGGCGGCCAGGTGCCAGGCAGCGATCGCCTCGCGGACGGAGCCTTCGACCGGCCAGAACGCCGAAAGGGACGCGTCCGCGCTCGATCCCGCATCGAGGATCACTCGAGCACCACGCCGCGCTTGCGGCTCGAGCAGTAGCGCGGCACGCGCGTCGTCGCCCACACGTCCGGCTTGCACCACGACCGCCTGCGCCCGCTCGAGGAGGTCAGCGGGGAGCGCGTCGGCGGTGCCCGACCACCAGATCGGGACGAGCGAGCCGGGTCGCGCGCCGTGATCGAGGGCGAGGCGCGCAATGGTGTCGTACTCCTCGCGATCCCCGACCACGACGAGCAGGGGCGCGTTGGTCGCGCGATAGATCGTCGTCGCATCAAGCACGGAGAACTCGCGAAAGTCCCCGGCCGCGCTCGTCGCGATCAGGCGGATGCTCCGATCACGCTCCAGATCGGGGAGGTTGCCCGTGAAGTTCTGGCCCTGCGGTACGGTGAAGCCGTCGATCGCGAACCAGTCGAGCGCGGCGTGGAAGCGGTCGCTCACTAAGGGCGGCGTGTACACAGCGGCGTTGGCCCAGGCGAGCCAGTCGGGATGGAGAACGCCCTGCGCGTAGTAGTCGCGGAGCTGGGGCTTCGCGTACACGTATGAGAACCAAACGGATTCATACGCGGTGGCGGTGAGATAGCGGTGCGCGAGGTCGCGACCGTCGACTTGGAGCGTGCGCCGCGCCAGCGCCTCGGTTGACGTCGGCGCGTTCGTATCCTCGACCCGCGGATAGCCCGTGCTGGCGAGGACGCTCGACACGCCAAGCCAAGCGTTCGCAGCGAGAAGACAGAGGGCGATGACCGTGAGCGCCTCCATCGGCAGGCGGGGCCGGCGTCCTCGCGCGACGCCGAGCGCGACCCCGCCAGCGAGAGCTCCCACGACCGACACGAAGAAGGTCGTCGAGAAGGGATCGATCCCGTTCACGTAGTAGAGCCGGCTCGGGATGCCGAGGTTCGGTGCGAAGAGGTACAGGAGCCATAACGCCACCGCGCCGACGAGCAGGAGAACCCCGCGGCGCGGCCGACCCCCGACCGCGATGGCGAGGACGAGGATGGGCAGGATCGCAAATCCCACGTGGAGCGGCTCGACGAGGACGTTCGGCGCAGAGCGCAGCTGCGGCCGGTCCAAGCCGAGGAATGCGCCGGTGAATCCGCCGTAGCGGAGGAAGGTCGGCACGACCGCCGGCGACGCCAAGAGTGCCGTCAGCCCCGCGAGCGAGAACGCGTGGATGATGGGCGACGGCCTCTTGAACGCGAGCGTTGCGATCCCGATCCCGACGGCGAAGACCGCACCCACGAACTGGTGAGATGCGATGGCCGCTGCGAGCAGCGCGGCCGTCGCTGCGAACGCGCCGCGACCGCCCCGCTGGATCCAGACCGCCGCGGCCCAGCAGGCGCACGCACCGAGGCCCGCGCCAACGATGCGCGCGTAAACGCCTCCGTTGAAGATCCAGGTCCACGTCGCCATCGAGGCGAGG
>DASYSC010000033.1:0-20260 GCA_036003765.1 Candidatus Limnocylindria bacterium | reverse complement strand
AGTGGTCGTCCAGACGACAGGTCGGCGCGATAGAAGGCGCATTCCTTCCTCCTCCATGCGCGTTAGCCCCCAACCCGCTGGCGACACTAGTCGCAGCCAGCGGGGCCGACCAGATGCAGACGCACACATGCCGCGTGCTTCTCGTCGATCTGCGACCGCGCGTGCGCTCGGCGCTCTCACGCGCTGCCGCGCCATACTGACCGCATGACCGACGCGGTCGTCCCGCCGCGCAAGCCCGGATTCGAGACGCTCGCGATCCACGCGGGGCAGGACCCCGATCCGACCGCCGGCGCGGTGACGGTCCCGATCTTCCAGACCTCGACCTTCGCGCAGGAAGAGGTCGGCAAGCACAAGGGCTACGAGTACGGGCGCACCGGGAACCCGACGCGCGCGGCGCTCGAGACGTGCCTCGCGGCGCTCGAGGGGGGCGCGTGGGGGCTCGCGTTCGCATCGGGCATGGCCGCGACCGACGCGGTCGCGCACCTGCTCTCGTCGGGCGACCACGTCGTCATGGCCGACGACGTGTACGGCGGCACCTACCGGCTCTTCGCGCGCGTCTTCGACCGCGCGGGCATCGACCTGACGGCGGTGGACATGCGCAAGCTGGACGCGGTCCGTCGTGCGATGCGTGCGCGCACGAAGCTGGTCTGGATCGAGACGCCATCGAACCCGCTGCTCAAGGTGCTCGATATCGCCGCGCTCGCCGAGATCGCGCACAAAGCGCGCGCGCTCGCGGTGGTTGACAACACTTTCGCGAGTCCCTACCTGCAGCAGCCGGTGAAGCTCGGCGCGGACGTCGCGCTCCACTCGACGACAAAATACCTCGGCGGTCACTCGGACGTGATCGGCGGCGCCCTCGCCGGCGACGACGCGGAGCTGCGCGATCGCCTGGCTTTCCTGCAGAACGCGGCTGGCGGAGTGCCTGGTCCCTTCGACGCCTGGCTCGTGCTGCGCGGTGCGAAGACGCTGGCCGTGCGCATGGACCGGCACTCGGCGAACGCGCAGGCGATCGCGGAGTGGCTCGTGGAGCATCCCAAGGTCACGCGCGTGAACTATCCGGGGCTTGCGTCTCATCCGCAGCACGCCCTCGCGCGCCGGCAGATGCGCGCGTTCGGCGGGATGCTCTCGTTCGAGCTGCGCGGTGGCGAGGCGGCCGCCAGGCGCGCCGCCGCGCGCACGAAGATCTTCGCCCTCGCGGAATCGCTCGGCGGGGTCGAGTCGCTGGTCGAGGTCCCGCTTGCGATGACTCATGGGTCGGTCCGCGGGACCAAGCTCGCGCCCCCGGCGGGCCTCGTCCGCCTCTCGGTGGGTATCGAGACGGTCGACGATCTGATCGCGGACCTCGCGCAAGCGATCGGTTAACGTGCCGATCCCGCTCGAAACCGAACGGCTCGTCATCCGGCCGTACCGCGAATCCGACGCGGTGTCGCTCCACGACGTCTTCGGGTCGCTCGAGGTGATGAAGTGGACGCCGAGCGCGCCATCGAAGGATCTCGCCGAGACCGCGGAGCGTCTCGGGCGGACGATGGCCTTCACGGCGCGCCAGCCCCCTGGCCTCGGGCTCTGGGCGCTCGACCTGCGCGGGACGGACGAGTTTCTCGGCCAGGTCGGGCTGTTCCCGGTCGAGGGGAAGGGTCCCGAGGTCGAGGTGGCGTACGAGCTCGCGCCGCGCGCCTGGGGCAGGGGATACGCGACCGAAGCCGCTCGCGCGCTCGTCGACTACGGGTTCGGGGAGATCGGGCTCGCGCGGATCGTGGCCCTCATCGTCCCGGACAACCTGCGCTCGCGCCGCGTAGCGGAGAAGTGCGCCATGACCCTCGAGGGGCCCGGCCGCTTCTACGGGCTTGATCTGGTCGTCTACGCGACCTCGCGCCTACGCTGATCGCCTGAATATCGCGATCGCGTTCGGTGCGGGAATGCTGTCGTTCCTCTCGCCGTGTGTGTTGCCGCTCGTGCCCGCCTTCCTGGTGGACATGGCGGGCGAGGCGGCCCTCGCCGGCACACAGCGCGTGCGGACGCTCGCGCACGCCTTCGCCTTCGTGCTTGGCTTCTCGGCCCTCTTCACGACCCTCTGGGTCGCCGTAGCGCTCGTCGGTGCGCTGTCGGGCGAGATGGTGTTCTGGCTTCAGCGCGCCGGCGGCCTGCTCCTCATTGTCCTTGGGATGCAGATGCTCGGACTGATCCGCATACCCTTCCTGGCGCGCGAGCTCGACCTGCGGCTCGAGGGCGGGACCACCGGCCTCACGCGGAGCTTTCTCATAGGTCTCGCGTTCGGCATCGGCTTCACGCCGTGCGTCGGTCCGTATCTTGGCGCGATCCTGACGCTGCTGCTCAACGAGGATCTCGCGTCGGGGGCGCTACTCCTGCTGGCCTATGCGCTCGGCCTCGGGGTGCCATTCCTGGCCATCGCGGGCGGTATCGGTTGGGCGCGGCGGATCGCGCGCTGGCTCGCGGCGCACATCCGAGTGGTGAATCTGGCCGGCGGTACGCTCGTCATAGCGATGGGACTCCTCCTTGTGTCCGGGCAGTTCGCGAAGCTGGCACAGTTCTTCAACTTCCTACCGCTGTTCGGATGAACCCGGCCCCCGCCCTGTCCGAGCCCACCGAGCCAACGGCACTGCCGCGCTGGCTGGCGGCGATCCTGATCGGCGTCATCGCGCTGGCGTCGCTCGTCGCGCTTGTCTGGCCGTCGCTCCCCTTCGCGAAGCCGTCGCCGCCGACGGCCGAAGTTGGCGTCATCCGTTCGCAGATCGAGGGCGAGGGCGAGGGCGGCAGGATCTCGGCGAACGCTCCGAACTTCGAGTGGAACGGGGCCGGTGGGCAGGTCGTGCGCCTCTCCGACTACCGTGGCAAGACCGTCGTCATCAACTTCTGGGCGACCTGGTGCCAGCCCTGCCGGCAGGAGATGCCGGCGCTCCAGCGCGTCGCGGCCACCGAGCCGGATGTGGTGTTCCTCGAGGTGGACCTCCAGGAGTCAGGGGATAAGGTCACTTCGTTCCTCGAGCAGCTCGGCCTGGACCGCCTTCAGCCGGTGCTGGACACAAACGGGGAGACGACGCGCCGCTACGGGGTGCTCAGCCTCCCAAGTACCTTCTTCGTCGACAAGAGCGGCGTGATCCGTCATCTCGAGCTCGGCGGGCCGCTCAGCGAAGCTCAGATAAGGACCGGCATCGCCAAGGCGCGCTGAACGTCGCGCGCGTCACAGTCCATTCGTTTCATGCGCTGTCGTCGGTTGCCTCCCCCTGTCGCACCCTCCTGGCATGACCTGGGAGGAGGACCCGAGCGTGGAAAGAGTCCGTGATCTGCTCCGTCCACACGGCTATCCGTACAGCGGGGCCGAGGCGCGGCGCAAGCGCAGCAAGCGCTTGCGCTACTTCCTCACCGTTTTCGGTGCCATGCACTGGGCCGACCGCGTCGAGCCGCGGCGCCCGATCGCGCGCCGGGGTCGCATCGCGCTCTGACCCTCGGCGCCTAGACTTCCTTCCGCAAAACGCAACGGGGAGGGAACGTCATGGCGGTAGAGCTCACGGTCAAGCTGCCCAACCGCGCGGGCCAGCTAGGAGGCCTCGCAAGGGCGCTCGGCGATGCCGGTGTGAGCATGCGGAGCATCGCGGCGACCACCGGTGGCGGATCGGGAATCGTCCACATCGTCGTGGACGACAAGGACGCGGCCAAGGCGCGCCGCGCGATCAAGGCGAAGAAGTACCGGATCTCGAGCGATCGGAAGGTGGTCGAGGTGCGCCTCGCGAACCGACCCGGTACGCTCGCGCGCGCCGCGACTCGCTTGGGCAAAGGCAGAGTGAACATCGAGTCTGCGTACATGCTCGGCCAGTCGAAGAAGAGCACGACCCTCGCGCTCGGCGTCAAGGACGCGCGCGCCGCCAAGAAAGCACTCGGTCGACGCTGACTTAGTACCGCGGTACCGACCGGCCTGACCATCGCCCGCGAATAGCCGCGACGCGAGCCTCCCCGCATGACCTGCGGGAGGCATGGAATGCCGCGGCTACGTCGCTTCGCGCTCGCGACCGCTGGGCTCGCGACGATCGAGTACGTGATCGGCGCCGCGATCGTGCTCGGCACGCTCGCCATCGGCGTGTCCGCCTGGAACAACGGCTTGGTCGCGCGTCTCCAAGCGCTCGTCAGCCAGATGCAGGCGGTGCGCTGACGCGCGCCGCACGCGACGAGCTCGGCCTCGCGACGCTGGAGATGACGCTCGCCATCGCGATGCTCGTGCCGCTGCTTTTCTCCATCCTCGAATTCGGCTCGGCCTTGGAGCGCTGGCTCGCGCAGGACGCCGCGACGGTGCAGGCCGCGCGCTACGCCGGTGAGATCGGAGGGGATGGCGCGGAAGTGCGCAGCCTCCTCGCCGATCAGCTTCGCTCGTCGGGCATCGACCCTGCAACTGTCAACGTCGAGATCGTTCCGTCACGCGTCGGCTGGCGTGAGCCCGTCCGCGTTTCGGTCGCATCGGAGTACCGCGTCGCGATCCCCTTCCTGTTTACGACGACCCTTCCACTGCGCTCGGCCGCGATCTCGCGCGGGGAGGTCAACCGGTGAGCGCGCTGCGGGACGACCGCGCGAGCGCCGCGGTCACGACCGTGATCCTGCTGCCGCTTCTGCTGGTGGTCCTGGCCGGCGTGCTGCAGCTCGGCGCGCTCCGCGCGGCCGCGGCGCGCGTCCGCGCGGCGGGTGACCTCGCGACGCTCGTCGCCGTCAACGATCAGGACGATGCCGAGCTCGCACGTACCGGGGCGCTTCGGCTCGCCGGGGACGCCGCGGACGTCGCGCGCGAGTACTTCGCCCGCGAGCTCGAACTCTCCGCCCCGCTGCTTGCGGCCTCGCCGTCGGAGATCGCCGCCGCGGCGGACATCGCGGCATACCCGTCGGCCCCGGCCGTCGATGCGCGCACCGGTGCTCGGTACGACCGGCCTGCGGTGCGACTCGCGGCCGACGTCCCGCTGCGTACCCCAGTCTTCGGGGCGCTCCTCTTTCGCGACGTGACGACCGTCGGCGTCCTCGCGGTGAGCTCGCCGCGATGACCGGGCGCGTGTTCTTGATCGTGTTCGTGCTCCTCGCCGCAGGATCCAGAGCCGCGGCCGCGTGGGACCCCTTCGCCGATACGGATGGATCGCCGGAGCCGCCCACCACGGAGCCGCCGGCCGACCCAGCGCCTTTCATCGCACCGCCGCCCGGCCTCTACTACGTCACCGACACATACGTCGCGGACGTCGTGACGGTGAGCGGACCGCTCACGACATACACCACGACCACCGTCCACGAATCCACCGGCAGCTACGCGCGCGTGCTTGATAGCGTCGGGACCGGTGCGGGGAGCAGCTTCGATGGAACGGCGTTCAATGGCCGGGCCACGCTCACCGACGGCCGAGCGGTCGCCGGCACGTATTACGAGAACTACGTGCTCACCGGCGACGGATTCGTTCCGGTGAGTGTCGTGTTCTTCCAGGATGATTCGGAGCTCGCCCCGCAGCGCGGGACCGCGACGCAGCCGGGATGGAGCGCGTCCGGCTCCGCGCCAGTAGCGCCGCCCGGCGCGAGCGCGCCCATCCCGATCGCCGCGTGCTGCTCGGGCGTCGGGCCGATCATCGTCACCGAACGCGAGACGCGCGACACCGAGCCACCGCTACCCGTCCGACCCGGCGTGTCGCTCGTCCCCGCGAGCGCTCCCGTCACCCGGGTCGAGGTCCTTCGCGGACGGGTCGTGTCCATCTGGCTCCGCGCCTTTGCCGGCGATCGCGAAATACCCGTCCGAGCCTGGTCGCTCGTCTCAGGCAACGCGGGCGATGCACGCAACATCACAGGTGACGGAGCGACGCCGTTCCGAACATCCTGGGCGCGTCTCGCTCCGCCAGGGTCGGCGTTCGAGCTCGTTTTCCGTCTGGAGGTCGATACAGCGGCGACCGGTCACCGCTTCGTGGACGCAGGTCTCGCGGTGAGTGTCCGCTCCCCGGCGCTGCAGGATTGATCGGCCAGCGCGCGCTCATCGCCGTCGCGGTCGCGTCCGGCCTGCTCGCGGGCGTCCTCTATTACGCGGGCGCTCAACGCGCCTCGGTGGTCGTCGCGGCACACGATCTGGACGCGACGCATCCGCTCGCCGCGGATGACCTCGCGACCGCCTCGCTCCCTCCGGACGCCGTGCCCGCCGGCGCCGTCGTCGACATCGTCGCCGCGCTCGGCAAGATCCCGCGCGCGCCGCTCTGGCGTGGGCAGGTCGTTCTCCGAGCGGCGCTCGCCGAGGACGCGGCCGCGTTCCACACCGGCCTCACGCTTCCGAAGGGGATGCGCGCAGTCGCGCTCCCGGTCGGCGCGGCACAGGCCGTGGGTGGCGCCCTCGCACCCGGCGCGCGGGTCGACGTCCTCGCGGTGCCGGTCGGTGGTCGTGCGCCCGCAGGTCGCACCACCGAGCTCCTGGCGCAAGCCGCGATGGTGCTCGACGTACGAGCGGACACCGGCGCGCCGTACGGCGCCTCGATCACAAAGAGCCCGACCGCCTACGTGACGGAGCGGATCGGCAGCGTCGTGATCGCCATCGACCCGGCGGACGAGGTCCGGTTCGCCGACCGCATCGCGACGAGCACGTTCGTGCTGGCCTTCGTCGGCTCGCGCTGAATGGCCGTGCTGCGCTGCGAGCGCATCGCCGACGGCGACGTCGATCGCGCGATCGCGAGCATCGGGACGGCCACGCTCGCACGGATGCCCGATGGCGCCTTCGTCGAAGTCGAGGATCCACAGAGCGCGCGCGCCCAGCGTCTCCTGGCCTTCGCCGGAGTCCGGGCGACCGCCGGACTGCAGACGCTCGCGCCGCGTCCCGGCACCCGAGCGGCCGTCGGTCGCGACCTTACGCCGCTGCCGCTTGGCTCCGTCGCGCTCGATCTCGTCCACGTTCGCGCGCTCGCACCCGGGATCGAGACCCAGCGGCTCCTCCGTTCGCGATGGGGACGACGAGCGCGCGCGACCGACCGCGCCCTCGTACGTGCTCTCCTACGTGGCGATGAGATGGCCATCGGCTGGCGGCGTCGAGCGTGGACCACGCGTGACGTGCTGCGGTCGGCCGAGGCGCGGCGCGCCCTGCGCGCGGTCGTCTTCGACGTTGGAGCGATCGTCGCGCCGCCCGAGCACCGCGTCTTCGCGAAGGACGGCGCGCTCGCGCGCTGGCTCTTCGGTTGAGCCGCGTCCGTTCGATTCTCGACGCCTCGCCGGTGGCGGCGGTCGCGCTCGCCCTGATGCGTGAAGCGACCGGACGGGCGGAGCCGCTCGCGCCGCTCGTCCCCGCGCGACCGGCGGCGCTCCGCAGCGGCAAGCGCGTCGGCTTCTGGTCGCTCGCGGCCGGCGCGGGCGCGACCACGGTCGCTGCACTCGCGGCCCACCGCTCGGCGGCCGGTGGCGAAGCGCCGCTCCTGGTCGATCTGGACCGCTGGGCACCGGCCCTCGCGCTCCGCGCCGGGCTGACCGCGGCGAGCATCACCGATGCCCTTCTCCAGCCCGGTCGCGAGAAGGAGCTCGTCTCACGCTGGTCGGCGGTCCCCTTCCTTCCGGGCGCGCCGTCGCTCCACGCGATCTTCGACGCAGTGCGCGTCCTCGATCTCGTGCAGGCCTGTTCGGCGGGACGCGCCGCGATCCTCGACCTCGGGGCGGGCGCCGACGCTCTCGATCCCGCGGTCCTTTCCTCTCTCGATCGGCTATGTCTCGTGACTGGAGCGCGATCCGCGCAGCTGCAGGCCGCGTTCTGTGCGGGGCCACTCCTGCAGCGCGCGCCCTGCGCGATCGGCCTCGTGGTCGTCGCGGCCGCCGACGCGGACGCGGCGCGCATCGCCGAACGCGTCGGCTTCCCGCTTCTGGCGGCGGTCCCGCACGACCCGTACCTCGCGGATGACTCGTTCGCCGCACGGGCGGGAACGCTCCGCGCAATCGACACACTCCTCCGCGCCCTGACATGACCGACCCCGCCCTGATCGCGCGGGTGCGCGAGGAGGTCGCCACCGGCATCGAGCCCGCGGGCCTGCTCGCGCTCTATGCGGACCCGGCGCGGCGCGCGCTCTTGCGCGAACGCGTCAGAGCCGCCGCCCGGACCCCGGTCGCGGACGACGAGCTCGACGCGATGTGCGCCGAGCTCTTCGGTTTCGGTCCGCTGCAGCCGCTCCTGGATGATCCGGACGTCACCGATGTGCTGGTGAATGGTTCTCGCGATGTCTTTGTGGAGCGTGGCGGCCGTCTCATCCGCGCAGAAGTGGCCTTCGGCGATCCCGACGATGTGGCAGAGCTGGCGCATCGCATCGCGGCGAGCGTCGGCAGAGAGCTCACCCTCGAGCGGCCATTCGTCGACGCGCGGATGCGCGACGGCAGCCGCGCCAATGCGGTCATCGCGCCGATCGGCGGGCCGACTCTCTCGATCCGGAAGTTCGGCAGCGTCTCGGTGCCGCTGCGTGGGCCACGGCCGTCGTGGATCGCGGAGGGCCTCCACGAGAACGCCGCGGACTTGCTCGACGAATGCGTGCGCGCACGGGCCAGCATCCTGGTCAGCGGGGCGACCGGATCGGGAAAGAGCACCCTTCTGCGATCGCTCGCCGCGGCGATCCCGAACGATGAGCGCCTCGTGGTCATCGAGGACACGAACGAGCTCGTGCTCCCGCACCCTCATGTGGTTCATCTGGAGTGCGTGCCCGGCCGGGACGGCGTCGCGATCGGGATCGCGGACCTGGTCGCGAACGCGCTCCGGATGCGCCCCGATCGGATCCTCGTCGGCGAAGTGCGCACGCCCCGCGAGGCCTCGGCGCTTCTCGAAGCGCTCAGCACCGGTCATGAGGGCTCGCTCACGACGCTCCACGCCGGTTCCGCCGCCGGCGCGCTCGCGCGACTCGCCCTTCTCCTCGCGCGCGCCGGGGAACTGGGTGACGCGGCGATCGAACGCCACGTCGCCCAAGCGATCGACATCGTCGTGCATGTGGCGCGCGACCCTTCCGGCGCCCGTTCGATCCGCGAGATCGCCGCGGTCGAGGAGAGCGGGATCGCGTGGCTGTGGCGCGCGGGCGGCGACGAGGTGCGGATGCCGGTGCGCCTGGCGAACCGTCTGCGATGAGTCTTGCCACCGCCGGCGCGCTGGCCGTGGCGCTCGCGGTGACGGCGGCGCTGCTCGCGCCGATCGCCAGCTTCGCCGTGCCTCGCTCGGGACATCCCGATGCGCGCGCCCTCGCGGACGCGGGTTGGCGGCGGCCGCTCTGGCAATGGGAGGGCGCCCGGGCGGCCTGCGCACTCGTCGCGCTGCTGCTCGCGTCGGTGCTCGGCCTGCCCGCGATCGCCGCGTTATCCGCCGGTCTCATCGCGCCCTCGGTCATGATCCGCCTGCGCGCGGACGCCGCGACCAAACGCGGACGCGTCGCGACGACGCGCCTGCTCCGCGGGACCGAGGCCGTCCTGCGTTCCGGCGGCGCCCTGCCCGAGGCGCTCCGCCGGGCGGTCGAGGCGAGCGACGATCAGGTCGCGCGCCGGCCGTTTGCCGACGCCCTGCGCGCGTTCGATCTCGGGGCCCCGCTCGACGAGGCACTCCGCTCGGCCGCGTCGGGCACGCCGGACCGCCGACTGCGGATGGCGTTCGACACACTGGCCATCGGTGTAACCCTGCGGCTGCCCGGCGATCGTGCCGGGGTCCTCGTTGCGGCCGTCACGGACCGGCTCGCGTTCGAGGAGCGTCTGGACGAAGAGGTGCGCGCGCGCACGAGCGGTCTTCGCTCTCAGGTGCTGCTCCTCGCCGCGCTCGTTCCGGGCATCGCCGCTTATCTGGCGCTCACAGTGCCCACGCTTGGCCTGACCCTGTCGGAGCCGCTTGGCCGCACCATCCTCATGCCGGCCGCGACGGCGCTCGAGGTCATTGGCATCGTCCTGAGCCGTCGTGCGGTCGACGGAGCTACGCGGTGACGATCATCGGCGCCACACTCGCCGCGTTCGCGCTGCTGGCGACGGTCCTCGCGAGCCGGCCATCCTCCACGGTCCGGCGACGCCTGGCGCTGCTCGCCCCGCGACCCGCCCCGCTGTCGGGGATCCGCTCGTGGGTGATCACGCGAGAGCTCGCGCAGAGCGGCCTCCGCTGGAGCGAGACGGACCTGCTTCGAGCGAAGGTCGTCCTGGCACTGGCCGCGGCGGCGGTCGTCGCCGGGGTTGGCCTTGCGATCCCGATCGGACCGGCGTTCGTGGCCGCGGCAGCCTACGCGGGATTCGTTGCCCCGACGCTGTACGTCGAGCGCGCGGCCTCGCGCTGCCGAGCCGATGCGGAGCGTGCGCTCGTCACACTTGTCGAGTGGACCGAGGCGCTCGTGGCGAGCGGACGGCCGGTCGAGACGGCGCTCGTCGCGGTGGCAGAGCGCGGCGTCGGCTCGGTCCTGGTGGACGCCACGATCGGGGCCGCTTCCCGTTCGTACGCGCTGGGGGCGCCGCTCTTTCGGGCGCTCGCGCACGAGGCTCAAGCGGCGGGGCTCGCGTCGCTCGCGACCATCGCCCTCGAGCTGGAGCGCGCACGCGACCTGGGGCGCGGAGCGCTCACCGTACTAAGCGACGAGCAGGAACGCCTGCGCGCGTCCGAGCGCGCGCGGAGCCTTGATGCCGCCGGCCGGGTGGAAGGCCGGCTGATGCTCGTGCTGGTGCTCTGTTACCTGCCCGCGCTCATGCTCCTCGTCGTCATCCCGCTGTTCATCGGACTCCTGAACGGGCTTTTCGCCTAGTCATGCGTAAACTGGAGCCGAATCGAGGCGCCGAACGGCGCGCGAGGGAGTGAACGATGCCCAATATCGGCGGTCCGGAGCTGCTCCTCATCTTGGCGGTCGTGCTGATCGTCTTCGGCGCCGGGAAGCTCCCCGACGTGCTCGGCCAGCTCGGCAAGGGTGTGCGGAGCTTCCGCGATGAAGCCCAGAACGAGAAGCCCGCGCAGGCGACCGCGGGGACCACGTCGGCCGCGTCGGCCGCGCCGGGGACGACGATCTACTGCCGCAACTGCGGGCGGCCCAACGCGACCGACTCCAAGTTCTGCTCGAACTGCGGCCAAGCGCTCTAGCTCACGAGGTTCGGCCAGCTCGCCTACGACTTCGTCCACGGGCGGTATGCCCTGGAACCGGTCGCGGCGACGATCGCGGGGATCCACGAGCACGACCATCGCCTCGGTGATTACACCGCGGATGGCTTCGCGGAGCGCGATCGCTTCAACGACGAATGGCTCGCGCGCTTCGAGGCCCCCGAGGAGAACGACCTCTCGCCTTTCGAGCGAGTCGACCGCGAGCTGATCCTCGCGGAGCTTCGCGGCGAGCGCGCAATCCGCCCGTTCGCACGGTGGCGTCGCCAGCCCACGCTCTACTCGGACGCGATCACGCGTGGCGCCTATTACGCGTTCCTGCGCGAGCACGCGCCGCTCACCGAACGCGTCGCGACGCTCGCCGAGCGTCTCGCGGAGGCGCCGGCGATCATCGAAGCCGCCGAGGCGAACCTCGATCCGACGCTCGTACCCCGGGAGTGGATCGACATCGCGCTTCGCTCGGTCCCAGCGGGAGTGTCGTTCCTTCGGGTGGATGCGCAGGCGATGCTCCCTAAGGGAACGGCGCTCGAGCGCGCCGCGGAGCGCGCCTTCCGGCCCGCCGCCGACGCCGCGGCGGCGGCTCTCACCGCCTACGCCTCATGGCTCAAGCACGAGCTCTGGCCGAAAGCGCGGGGGAGCTTCGCCATCGGGCGCGACGCCACGGACGCGTGGCTTCGCGAGAAAGAGCTCCTCGATCACGACGCGTCGTCGCTCGGTGCCTGGGGCGAGGAGCTCTACCGCGAGACCGAGAGCGCGCTCGCCAAGACCTCGCTCGAGCTCGGCTTTCAGGACTGGCGCACGGCGATCGCCGGAATGCGTGAAGACCACCCCGCGGAGGACGAGCTCGTCGATACGTACCGCCAGGAGATGGAGCGCTCGCGTGCGGCGGTCGCGACCGCCGCGATCGCGACCGTTCCGTACGGAGAGGACCTCGTGGTCGAGCCCATGCCCGAGTTCCAGCGGCCGACGTATCCGTACGCGGCGTACGTCGGCGCGGCGCCGTTCGAATCGGCGCGCAAGGGACGGTTCTGGGTGACGCTGCCCACGGCGGACGACGACGAGCAGACTCGCCGCGAGAGGCTCGAGGGGCATCCCCGCGCGGGCATCGCGATCATCGCCTGCCACGAGGGTTATCCCGGCCATCACCTGCAGCTCACCGTCGCCGCGGACAACCCGTCGCTCGCGCGAAAGTCGCTGCGCTCGAATCTGATGGTCGAGGGGTGGGGCCTTTACGTCGAAGAGCTCATGACCGAGATCGGCTACCTGGATACGCCGGCGACGCGGCTCCTGCGGCTCAAGGACCTCCTCTGGCGCGCTGCCCGCGTCATCGTCGACGTCGGGCTCTCCACCGGCGAGATGAGCTTTGAGGACGCGGTGATCTTCATGGTCGAGCGCGCGAAGCTCGAAAGGCCCAACGCGCTCGCCGAGGTGCGCCGCTACACCTTGACTCCCATGCAACCTTCGAGCTACGCGCTCGGGCGCGCGGCCATCCTCGCGCTTCGCGACAACGCGCGCGCCGCGGGCTGGGGAATGCGCGTGTTCCACGACCGGCTGCTCGCCGCGGGGTCGCTGCCGCCGAAGCTTCTGGCGACCGAGCTCGGGCTGTGAAATGAAGAGGGGCCGCCTTGCGGCGGCCCCTCTCGCTATCCGACTCCGAGGTTATTCCGCGAGCCGCGGGAGGATCGGCTGCGCGGTGGTGTTCGGGTCGTAGTTGATGGTGAGGTTGCCGTTCTGGATGTTCACGGTCTGCGCGATGAGCTGGCTACCGGTGAGCGTCGCGTTGTTGCCGTCGAACACGAAGGGCCCGTTCGGGATGTAGACCGAGCCCGTGCTCGTCCAGGTGCCGTTGCCGCCGATCTTCAGCTCCACCGTGCACGCTGGGTCCTGGTAGAAGAGCAGGTTCGAATACGGGAGCGTCGTCTGAGCGGTCAGCGTGAACGTCGCGTTTCCTTGCAGGTTGACCGACGTGCAGCTCGGGCTCACGCCCGGCGCCGCCGGATACGTCGAGTACGTGTTGTAGAGGAAGACCCCCGTGCCCGTGACGTTGCCGTTGCCGGCGGTATCCATCCCAGCCCTGAGGATGTACACGCCCGTGTTCAGCGTCAGGTCGGTGTTGCCGCCGATCGTCACGTTGTACACGCCCGGGATCTGGTTCCCCGATCCGTCCTGGCAGGCCGCCAGAGAGTTGCAGATGGGGAGGTCGTCGGCCGTGCCCGCAAGACCGTCGGGGCCCACCGTGCTCGGCTTGGGGAAGCCCCCGAAGGGGTCCCCGACCTGGGCGTGTCCGGAGTTCACCGGGATGGGCGGGGTGAGGTCCGTCCAGTGTCCGGTCGCCTGTCCGGCCACGTCGAGGGCGTAGGGCGACTGGACGGTGAATTTGCTCGAGTCGTTCTGATCGTTTTGCGCCGCGCAGCCGCTGGTGGAGTTCACCAGGATGCCGCCACCGTTCAGGTGCATATTGGCGTTTGATTGAGCCCAGAACGCGTCGCAGGTGCTACCCCGATCGAGGGCCATGACGGCGTAGCCGTTGTTGAGCTTCTCGGCCCCCGCGACTCCGCGGGCGCGCACCGGGTTGAACACCGCCTCCGCGGGGACGAGCGACGTCTTCACCTGGCGGGTGATGATGACTTCGACGTGCTGGAGGTTCTGGTACGAGCCCGATTGGGGCGGCCAGTTGACGACGACGGTCGTCAGGTTGACACCATGCACATAGCCGTTGGTCGTGGCATCGTCGATCGCTGCCTGGACCGCCTGCGCTCCGGTGCCGCCCTGGTACAGGACGACGGCGCCGGCGAACGCGGCCGCGTCGGCCGCCTCCTGCTCGGTGCGCTTGGCGGAGTAGAGCTGCCCCGCGTCGATCGCGAGACCGACCGCGAAGAGGAGCGCGAGCATGAGGATCGCGAAGAGGATCAGTGCCTGGCCCTCTTCGTGCTCGCGGCCCGAGAAGAATCGGCGAATCTGCATGTTCATCGCTGGATCACCAACTGAGACCCTCCTTTGAGGGTTATTTGGAACGCCCCGCCCAGCAGGTACGCGGACGGGAGTGGAACGAAGGGCGCCGAAGCGTCGACGATGACTCGGCAGTTGCGGTCGGCGCAGGGTGTCGGACCGAGATTGTCCGGATACGTGATGTTGACTGTGATGTTCGCAACGCCGATCGCGGCCTCCCGAACGACCCGCGGGATCTCCGTGCAGATCACCTGGTCCGGGGGCGGCGTCACGCCTCCGCAGTTGGGGTTTTCCGGACCCGCCGCCGGGTTGCCAGAGGAGCCGTGGACGATCGCGTAGCGCGTGCCTTCGCGCGCGGCGTAGGCGAGCGTGTTCTCCTGCCACACCGCGCGGGCGAGGTCGAAGAGGCCCGTGATGATCAGCAGCATGACCGGCAGGAGGAGCGCGAACTCCACGAGCGACTGGCCGCGCTCGCCCTCGATCCCGCGAACGAAGCGGACAAGGCGGCTCAATAGAAGGTCCTCATCGTCGTCTGCCGGTTGAAGTTGGCAACGTTCGGGATGAGCGGCCACGGGATGATCGTCTTGAACTGGTACTGGACCAGGACGGTCACAAAGCATGGCTCGGCGACGGTGGGTGGCGAGATGCAAGCGGTGGCCCCGTCGGCCTCAGCGATTATCACCGTGACTGTCGCATCAACCCTCCCGGTCACGGGATTGATCGTGAAGCCCGGAGTCCGGCCCATCTCGTCTAACGTGCGATTTTTCGCCAGCTGCGCGCTGGGCGACTGGTTGATGGCATACGCCTCCGCTCCGGCCCTCGCGCCGTTCTGGACGGCGAGCTGGAGAGCGAAGGCCCGCGCCAGGTCAGCTCCGCCGATCAGCCCGAAGACGAGGATCGGCAGCAGCAGCGCGAGCTCCACGAGCGATTGCCCGAGTTCCTCGCGCAGGGCGCGCAGACGGAAGAACCTACCCACTGGATTCGGCAGTTTAACGAGCGGGCGAGCTAGGAATTCACCCTAAAACTCACCCGTTGGTACCACCCCGATACGGCCACGGGTACTGCGCCGAATGATGTAGTCCGAGGGGCTAGTCCGCGGCGGCTACCGGTGTGCGCGCTTTCGACATCACCTCGTCGATCATCGCGAGAGCATCGTCGATGTCCGATCGCTCGATCCCGTAATGCGTGACCGCACGCAGCCGCGGCGAGTTTCCTAGATAACGCGAGATCCGCAGGCCACGTTCGGCGCACGACTTCGCGAACAGAGCCGCATCCATCCACTCGGGCTCGATCTCGAACGACACGATGTTGGTCACCACGCGGTCCGCGTCGATCCGCACGCCGCGGATGCGCGAGAGACCCTGCGCGAGGGCCTTCGCGTTGCGATGGTCCTCGACGAGCCGGTCGCGCATCTCTTCGAGGGCGACGAGTGCCGCGGCGGCGATGACTCCGGCCTGCCGCATCGCTCCGCCGAGAAGCTTGCGCACGCGGCGCGCTCTCGCGACCGTCTCCGCCGTCCCGCAGAGGATCGAGCCGACCGGCGCGCTCAAACCCTTGGAGAAGCAGAACTGCACGGTGTCCGCCGGCGCGCAGAGCTCGCGGGCGTCGACGCCCAGCGCCGCGGCGGCGTTGAAGATACGCGCGCCGTCGAGATGGACGCGCATTCCTCGCCGATGCGCGAGCTCGGCGACGGCCTCGGTCTGGGCCGCCGTGATGACCGAACCGCCGCAGTTGTTGTGCGAGTTCTCCAGGCAGACGAGCGACGTACGCGGGAACATGCCCTGCGGACGGATGGCCGCCTCGATGTCCTCGAGTGCGGGCAGGCCGTCGCGGTTCGGGACGAGGCGCGGCTGCAGCGACCCGAGGACGAACGACGCGCCCATCTCGTTCTGGTAGATGTGCGCGAGATCGCCGAGGATCACCTCGTCGCCGCGCTCGGTCTGCGACAGGACGCCACAGAGGTTCCCGAGCATGCCGCTCGCGACGTAGAGAGCCGCCTCCTTGCCGACCGCGTCGGCCGCGCGTTTCTCGAGCTTGTTGACGGTCGGATCCTCGCCGTACTGATCGTCGCCGACCTCGGCCTCGGCCATGGCGCGCCGCATCGCGGGCGTCGGGAGCGTGAAGGTGTCGCTCCGAAGCTCGATCGGTGTCTTTCGCGTGCTCAAAACCCGAAGGCCTCCTTCGCTCTAGCGACCCCCGCAACGAGGAGCGGGGAGACGATGATCGCCGGTAGGAAGTCCGCGACCTTGACGTCGCGGATAGCGAGGAGTTTGAGACCCACGCCGATGATGAGCAACCCGCCGACGGCGCTCATCTCCCGGAGCTGAAGATCTGAGAGCAGCCCACTGAACAGCGAGGCGCCGAGGGCCAGCCCGCCTTGGTACACGAGGATGACCGGGATGGTGAGGAGCACGCCCCAGCCGAGCGTCGCCGAGAGCGCGACCGCGGTGAAGGCGTCGAGCACGCTCTTCACGGAGAGCAGGCTCGCGTCGCCGGTCAGTCCGTTCTGGATCGAGCCCAGGAACGTGAGCGGCCCGACGCAGAAGACGATCGACGCCGTCACGAACGCCTCCGAGACGGTGCTCGATCCGCCGCGGGCGAAGCGCCTTTGCAGTGCGTCGCCGAGAGCGCCCAGGCGGCGATCTACGCCCCACAGCGATCCCACGATGCCGCCGACCAGCATGCTGCCGAGCATGTAGAGCAGACTGCTCGTGTCGATCGCGAACTTCGCGCCCATCGCGAGCACGAATAGCCCGACGCCGCGCACGACGTTCTCCCGCAGGCGCTCGGGTAGCCGATCGCCGAGGACCGTCCCGATCACGCCGCCGACGAGCACAGTCGCGGCGTTGAGCAACGTCCCCGAGAGAGCGAACACGAGAGGTCCGTAGTATGCGGACGCGATGCGTCACACCGATCCAAAGGCATCCGTCCGGCGGTGACGAGCATCGTCGTGTGGTCGGCTTTCACGACCTCACCCGAGACGGTCGTAGCGCAGTTCCCCGATGACCAGATCATCGCCATCGCGGACGAGAAAGGCCTGGGCGTGGCCGCCGACGCCGAGGTCGCCTTCAGCGGGAACAACCCGCGCCGAGTCCGGCAGCTGCTCGACGCGACCCCGAAGCTTCGCTGGTACCACACGGTGTCTGCGGGCGTCGAGAACATGCCGCTGGAGGAGATTGCCAAGCGCGGCATCCTTCTGACGAACAACAGCGGGTCGTACGACATCCAGATCGCCGAGCACCTCATGGCGTTCGTGTTCGCGGCGTCCCGGCAGCTGCACCGCTACCGCGACCATCAACGAGACCGCGAGTGGAAGGACGAGAGGCATCAGGAGCTGCGCGAGGCGACCATGGTCGTGTACGGAATGGGCAGCATCGGCGGCGAGGTGGCGCGGCTCGCGAGCGCCGTCGGCATGCGCGTCATCGGCGTGCGCCGCAGCGAGTCGCCGCCGGGTCCGGGGATCAGCCGGGTCGTCGCGGCGGATCGGCTCGCCGAGGTCGTCGGCGAGGCCGACTACCTTGCGATCACCGCGCCGCTGACACCCGCGACACGGGGCGCGGTGTCGGGCGAGGTCCTCGCACGTATGAAGCCGACCGCGTGGATCGTCAACATCGCGCGCGGTGCGATCGTCGACGAGCCGGCGATGATCGAAGCGCTGCGCAACAAGCGGATCGGTGGAGCCGCTCTGGATGTCTTCACGACGGAGCCGCTGCCCCCAGACAGTCCCCTGTGGGGCTTCGAGGACGTGATCATCACGCCGCACCATTCAGGTTCCTCGCCCCGCGTCGGCGAGCGAACGCTCGCCCTGTTCGCAGAGAACCTGCGCCGCTACAAAGCGGGCGAGCCGCTCCTCAACCGCGTCGACTTCGAGGCCGGGTATTGATGCGCGTCGCGCGGACGCGACTCGCGGAACGGACCGTCGGCTTCACCGAGTCGGTGATCCGTGAGATGACGCGCCTCAACGCCGTCCACGGCGGCATCAACCTGGCGCAGGGCTTCCCGAACTTTCCCGCGCCGGCGGAAGTGAAGGAGGCCGCCAAGCGCGCCATCGATGCGGACATCAACCAGTACGCCATCACCTGGGGCGCGAAGTCTCTGCGTGACGCGCTTTCGCGCACATATGCCGAGCTCTACCGGATGCGCGTCGATCCCGAGACGATGCTCACCGTCACGTGCGGGTCGACCGAAGCGATGGTCTCAACGCTCCTCGCGATCGTCGATCCCGGGGACGAGGTCGTCGTGCTCGAGCCCTTCTATGAGAACTACGGTCCGGACGCCGCGATCTGCGGGGCGACGCCGGTCTTCGTCCCGCTGCGACCGCCGAACTTCACGTTCGATCCCGATGAGCTCCGCCGCGCCTTCACCTCTCGAACGAAGGCGATCATCGTGAACTCGCCCAACAACCCGACCGGGCGGGTGTTCTCGCGGGAGGAGCTCGAGACCATCGCCTCGCTCTGCCGCGAGCATGACGCCATCGCGGTCACCGACGAGATCTACGAGCACATCAAGTATTCGAGCGCGCACATCCCGATCGCGACCCTCGAGGGCATGGCAGAACGGACCGTCACGATCTCGGGCGCGAGCAAGACCTTCTCGGTGACGGGCTGGCGCGTCGGCTGGATCGTCGCGCCGCCGGAGCTCACCGCCGGCATTCGTAAGGTGCACGACTTCGTGACCGTAGGCGCGCCCGCGCCGCTGCAGGAAGCGGTCGCGGCCGCGCTCGCCCTGGGCCGCCCGTACTATCAGCGACTCGCGATCGAATACCGCGCGCGCCGCGACGTGCTGGTGCGCGCTCTCGAATCAGCAGGCTTCGCCCCGAACACTCCGGAGGGCGCGTACTACGTGCTCTGCGACATCCGCCCGTTCGGATTCGACGACGATTCCCTGTTCGCGCGCTGGCTCGTGTCTGAGGTCGGCGTCGCCGGCGTGCCAGGCTCGTCCTTCTTCTCGCGCAAGGAGCTCGGGCAGCACCTCATCCGCTTCACGTTCTGCAAGACCGAAGACGTACTCGAAGAAGCAGGCAAGCGGCTGCGAGCCACAAAGGTGCTCGCGGAGCGGCGCGGCACGGGCTAGATCGTCCGGACGCGCCATGATCCGCGCCTGCAACTTCCGACCGGCGAGGCGAGCCTACCCTTCCATTCACATTCAGTTCAGTCGTCGCTCGTGCCACGGAGGACCGCCGGGAGGTGGAGTTGGCAACGATCACGACCATATCCGCACTCGTCGTCGCGGACGACCCCTCCGCGAGCAACGATGTCGCGCGCCATCTCACGCGTGCCGCCGGGTTCGTCGTGCACGAAGCGCGCGGCGAGGACGATGCCGTACGTCGAGTGTCCGAAACATCGCCGGACGTGGTGATCCTCGATCTGCTTCTCGAGGATGGACCGGGCACGAGCGTGTGCAGGCGGCTGCGCGAGCTTCCGGTCACGGGAGACATCCCGATTCTCGCTCTCACCGGAAGCCACGACGTGGCCACGAAGGTCAGGCTCTTCGAGCTCGGCTGCGACGACTGCCTCGTCAGGCCGTGCGAGCCGGACGAGCTGATCGCGCGCGTCCACGCACTGCTCCGCCGCCATCGGAATGACCGGCTCGTCCGCCGCATCGGGCCGCTCCGTGTCCAGCTGGCCAACGGGGATGCGTGGATCGGAACGCGGGCCCTCGATCTCACGGCGGGCGAGCGCGCGATTCTCTCTACTCTCGCGCGCGCGTATCCCTCAGTTGCGCAGCGCGCCGCACTGGACCGTCTTCCTTGGCGCCCGGCCGATGACGTGTCTTCGAATGTGACAGAGGTGCTCGTGGCAAGACTCCGCCACAAGCTCGCCGCCGCCGGAGGCGGTGTGGAGATACGGACAGTGCGCAGGACCGGGTATCGGTTCGCGACTGGCGATGCGACGGAGGCGAGCGCGTGAGCGCGCACGAGCGCGTCATCGTTACATTCGCTCCTAGGCCGAACGTCCTCCTTCGAAGGTCCCGCCTCCGTTCAGACCGGATTCAGCCTGCCTAACTAGCGTCCCGCCCATGCTGTTCCGCAGGGAGGAGCGCGGGCAGGCGCTCGTGGAGTTCGCGCTGCTGCTTCCTCTGCTGCTGCTTTTGATCGTCGGGGTCATCGAGTTTTCCTTCGTCTGGAACTCGAGGAACACCGTGCTGTTCGCAAGCCGCGACGGCTCGATGCTCGCCGCTGAGGGCGGAAGCCTCTCTGGCACGGACTGCCTCGTCCTCGACAGGATCGAACGCGAC
>DASYSC010000032.1:0-1662 GCA_036003765.1 Candidatus Limnocylindria bacterium | reverse complement strand
GACTTGTGCTGGCTCGCGGCCTCGAGCTGCCGGCCCTTGATCTCGATCTCGCGGAAGAGGCGCGCGTTCTGGATGGCGAGCGCGGACTGTGTCGCGAAGGTCCGCAACAGCTCAATGACCTCCGGCGCGAACTCCCCGCTGGCCTTCCGAAAGACGGTGAGGGCGCCGAGCAGGTGCTCCTCGCGGACGAGCGGCACCGCGAGCAGGGCGCGGTAGCCGGTCCGCACGAGCGCGCCACGCACTCGACTTTCGGAGGGCGCGATCAGGATGTCCGGCAATTGGACCGGCTCGTGTACCTCTGCGAGCCGCCCGGTGGCTCCTTCGCCCTTGCGAACCGGCGTGGCCAGCAGCGTCTCGATGATCTCGGCCTCCAGATGCTCGGTGGCGCGCGGCAGAAAGACCTCGCGCTGGTCGTCGTACTCGTAGATCACGCCTGCGTCGGTGCCCGAGAGCTGCGTGGCGCGGGCGACGATCGTGCTCAGCACTGTCTCCAGATCGAGCGAAGAGCTCACCGTCTGGCCGATCTCACCGAGGGCGGTGAGCTGATTGACCGAGCGACTCAATTGCTCCGTGCGCGCTCGCAACTCGGTGAACAGCCGCACGTTCTCGATCGCAATGACGGCCTGATCGGCGAACGTCTGAATGAGCGCGACGTGCGCGTCGGTGAAGGCGCCGACATCGCGATGGGTCAGGATAATGGCTCCCATCACTTCGCCGCGCCTCGTCATCGGAACGACGAGGTCGCTTCGGACCCCACGACTTCGCAGTGCCGTGCGCATCGCTTCGCTTCTCATCTGCCACTCCGGTTCCGTTTCGACGTCGGCCGCGCGATAGACCACTCCCGTCCGGATGCTGGTCGCCCCAGGGGAAGCGGCAGCGAGCGGCACGGGATACGCGTAGCGCGCGAGGTCGCGTTGTTCATGGGTGAAGTTGCACTCGGCAATCAGCTGGATCTGATCGGCTTCGACGCGAACGACGCAGCCGTCGATCGCACCACAGAGGTGGACCGCGCTCCGGACGATCGTGTCGAAGACGGGCTGCACGTCGGTCGGCGAGCTCGATATCACGCGCAGGATCTCGCTCGTCGCGGTCTGTTGCGCCAGCACCTGGGCCTCGCGCTTCAAGGCGCCGGCCAGGCGCGCGTCGAGATCGCTTACCCTGGCGCCTTCTTTCTTCCGAACCCTCCCGACAAGCAGACGCCTGTCTTTTTTCTTTCCCTTCGTGGGTCTGGCCCGCCGGCCCATCAGTCCCTCCACGCCTCCCTCCGCACCGCGATCGACGACAGGCTAGGCGAAGCGCCGCGCACGTCGGCGCGATACCGAGCCGGGGGCCCGACCTCGGTCACCGCGGCCATCAGGGTCGCTCGCCGTCCAGCGGCGTCCCCAGCAACGCCGCCACTTTTTTTGGACTCCAACCAGAGCCTCGGGCCGCGCACCTCGATCTCCGGCCCACGGAGGGGCCCGCTCCATCTGCCTCCGGTCCTTGCTCGCCCTCGACTCTAAACTCCCACGGGGTCACTGGCTCACTCATGTTGGCAGAGAGGGCCACGCGGTCACGCCTCACGGCGGGGCGCCAGCGCGTCGATCTTGCCGCGCAGCCGGATGAAGTCGATGGGCTTGGTATCGAAGTCGTCGCAGCCGGCGTCGAGCGCCTTCTCGCGGT
>DASYSC010000031.1:0-16578 GCA_036003765.1 Candidatus Limnocylindria bacterium | reverse complement strand
TAGCACATGGCGGACCTCCTGCGAACGTTCGCTCGGTATCCTGCCAAATGGTGAGCGGTCCCGTCGGGCTCGCGTGGCACGACCGTTATCTCGGTCGCGGGTTCGTTCCCCGTCGCGCGTCGTGGTCGCGCTACGCCCTCGCCCTCAAGTCATTCGACGACGCGGGCTTCTTTCGTCAGGGACTCGCGCCGTTCGTCGCGCCGCAGGCGAGCGAAGACGAGCTCGCGACCGTCCACGCGCCGTCGTACCTCGCCTTCCTGCGCGACCTGGATGCGCGCGGCGAAGGGCTCGTCGACGGCCGCCAGACGCCGGCGTACACGGGCATGCTGTTCCGCGCTTCGGTCGCCGTCGGCGGGACCGTGCTCGCCACGCGGCTGGTCACCGCGGGGCGCGTGGCGCACGCCTTCAATCCGGCGGGCGGCCTGCATCACGCGCATCCTGATCGCGCATCGGGCTTCTGCCTGTTGAACGACATCGCGGTCGCGGTTCGGGCGTTGCAGCGGGAGGGCGTGCGCCGGATCGCCGTCGTTGACATCGACGCGCATCACGGCGATGGGACGCAGGCGATCTTCTGGAACGAGGATGTGCTCGTCGTTTCCGTCCACGAGCACGGCGGTCGATTCTTTCCAGGTACCGGAACGGCGGATGAGACCGGCGCTGGGGTTGGCGAGGGTTACACGATGAACCTACCGCTCCGTCGTGGTGACGGCGACGCGGTCTTTCTCGCGGCGGTCGACGTCGCGCTCGAGCGGGTCCGCGGCCATCGGCCCGAGGTCCTGCTCGTGCAATTCGGTACCGACGGCCATGTCGACGATCCGTTCAGCCATCTCCGGTTGAGCGACGCCGCGTACGTCAGCGCGGCCGAACGAGCCCACGCGCTCGCCCACGAGGTCTGCGGCGGCGCGCTCGTCTTGCTCGGCGGTGGCGGCTACTCGCCGGAAACGGTGGCCCGCGTCTGGACCGGCGCGATCGGCAGCGTGGGTGGTTTCCGTATGCTCGTTCGGGATGGCTGATCTCAAGGAGCGGGTCGCGGCAAAGATCGCGGAGATGCGCCCTTATCTCGAGCGGAGCGGCGGACAGCTCGAGCTCGTCGATGTGGAAGATGGGATCGCACGCATCCGCGTTGCGCTCACACGCCCGCGCACGAACCGGCTCGTCGCGTCGTTGCAGCTCAAGAGTGGCGTCGAGCGCGCGCTGCTCGACGACATTCCCGATCTTCGCGGCGTCGAGGCGGTGAACCTGCCGCCATATACCGTGCTCGGCTGGGACCAGCCGGATTTCAAGCCCGTGGAGCTGCCGAACCCGGACGGCGCTTAGAGCGCGACCTTCGCTATCGCTTCGAGCTCCCGCGTCGCCGGCGCGGTGAGGTCGGTACGCAGCACCTGCACGCAGACGTGATCCGCGCCGCGCTTGCGATGGTCGGCGATGCGTTCCTGGACCGCGCCGGCCTCGCCCCACGCGACGATCGCGTCGACGAGCTTGTCGCTGCCGCCGTTCGCAAGATCGGCGTCGGTCCAGCCAAGTCGGCGCAGGTTGTTCGTGTAGTTGTCGAGATCGAGATAGCGTTTCATGTGCCGTCGCGCTGCCGTGCGGGCCGTCCCCGCGTCACCGCTCAGCACCGCCGCCTGCTCGACCGCGAGAAGCGGCCCGTCGCCGAGCGCCTTCCGCGCCTGCGTGGTGTGCTCCACGGGAACGAAGTACGGATGCGCGCCGAGCGCGCGCTCCGCGGAGAGCCGGAGCATCCGCGGGCCGAGCGCGGCGAGGACGCGGGGTGCCTCGACCTTCGGTCCCGCGTACGGGGCGGCGTCCATCGCGTCGAGGTACTCGCGCATGTGCTCGAACGGCCTCCTGTACGTCTCGCCGCGGATCTTCACGGTCGGCGCGTGGCTCACACCGATTCCGAGGAGAAAGCGGTCGGGGTACGCGTCAACGAGCGCGCGAGCACCGTTCGCCATCGCGACCGCGTCGCGAGCCCACATGTTCGCGATCCCCGACGCGATCACGAGCTGATTCGTCGCGGCGAGCAACATCCCCGCGTGCGCGAAGATCTCCTTGCTTCCGAGGCCCTCCGGGAGCCAGATCGCGCGGAAACCGAGCGACTCGACGGCACGGGCGAACTCGCGCGCCGCGGTCGCGGTCATCCGATCGAGGTCGAAGCTCCATACGCCGACGGTGTCCAGTCGCTGTGCCCACTCGCGGGCTTTCTCGTGCCCAGTGGCGGCGACGCCGGCGGTCGCGCTCATCGTGTGAAGCGTACGCGCGGCGCGTCCGCAAGATCGAACTCGGTCATGCGGTGGGGTCCTAAGGACACGAGTCGCTCGCGCGCGGCCTTTGCGTCCGCGATGAGCCGCGCGACGTCCACGCCCTGACAGCTGGGCGCGAACGGGCGGAGGCGATCGATGCCTTCCTCGAGCAGGACCGACGCGCCATGGAAGTTGCCGCGGCGCCAGTGATGAAAGCCGACGCCGATCTGGAGGATGCCGTGAGAAAGATCGCGCACGGGAGCGTTCGTCGCGCGCCAGAGGAGCTCGAGCGTCTCGTGCTGCTCGAAGAACTGGCCGGCGTTGAACTGTTCGATGCCCTTCAGGAGCTCGGGCGGTGGCGGGTCGTCGCAGCGGGCGCGGGCGGGCTCGTCGGGCGCTCCGGCAGGCGGGCGCTTGGGCGGGCGCGCGGACTTGCGCGCTCGGCTACTGGGTTCGGGCGTGCTCGGGTCCGATGATCTTGCGGAAGCGGAGCTCGTCCTCGATGAATTCGCGGACCGTCTCGTTCTCGAAGGCCTCGGGGAGACGTTCAGGTGAGTCGGCGTACGCGACCTTGATGCCTTCGTGGAGGTCGTGCGCCGCGACCAGGTATCCCTTGGGCAGCGCGTACAGGCGCGTGTACTGGAGATGCCAGACGGGACCGGTCTGTCCGATCTTGCGGCCCTCGAACCTGATGGCGCGCGGGTCTTGGCTCACGATCTTTGCGTACTTGCCGATCTCACGTTTGGCCGTCGCGCGTTCTTCCTGCGTCGCGTCCGCCGGCAGTGGGAATTCTGCGATTTCGCTTGCCACTCGCGCGATGATAGGCTGGAAATTCAGCGCGCGATTTCCTCCACTAGAGAGTGACGGGAGAACGAGTCGCAGATGGCCTACGTGATCACGGAACCGTGCATCGATGTGAAGGACGCATCGTGCGTCGATGTCTGTCCCGTTGACTGCATTTATACAACCGATGCAGACAAGATGTATTTCATTCACCCTGATGAGTGCATCGATTGCGGTGCTTGCGAATCGGTCTGCCCGGTGAGTGCGATCTTTCCCGAGGACGCCGTGCCCGATAAGTGGAAGAACTACATCGAGATCAACAAGATCTATTTCAACAAGTAACCTGCTAGGACACAGCACGAATCGGCGGCCTCAGGGCCGCCGATTTCGTTTTCTGCGGGCGCGCGCGTTCTCGCGTAAGCAGGTCAAGCACTGTCTCAGATGGTTGCCAGGATCCTCTTCATTCTTCCCGTGCCCTTTGAAGGGACGAACACGCGCATTCCACTTGTCATGTCCGCGCAGGCAATAGCGGGCGCCCGCGATGCCGAACGCAGGGTTACCTCGGGGAAGATCAGACTGCGAATGAATCACCTGCATCACCTTCCGCGCTTGTGCACGTTTGACCGCACCGATAAATGGCCATAGCAGATGCAACGCAAGCTGAACCTTCGCGGGTGTGAACACACGCCAGCGTCGGTAGGGCCGGTGCGGCGGTTTGGGCCGTCGAACCCCCGAGATCGTGCCGAGCCCGATCGCGGCCCTCAGGCGGAGAAGCTCGGGGGCGGTACCGGTCTCCGCGGACTGAGGAACGTATAAGACGGGTACGAAGTAGTTCGCGTGCGTCCGATGCTTGTCCAGACAGGTGGAGCCCTCGCCGTCAAAGAAGCCGCCCGCCCAGGCGAGCTCTTCGCTCATCGAGCCGGGCCAGACGGCCGCTGATAACAGAGCTCCCAGTGTCCGCTCGAGCTCCGCGCGCTTGACTGGACAGAGCCACGGACCGATCAACTCGGCGACCCTCGTGATGTCCAGACGCGAGGTCGCTTCCCAGTAGTAGAGAGGCTGCTTCCCCTCCTCGAGGACCGGCCCCTTCAACCGTCCGACGCCGACGATCCGCTGGAACTTGAGAAGGACCTCTGGCATTCCGTCCAGACCGGCCTGGTTGATCCGTGACTGGACTCCGCGTTCGGTCCGGTTCGCCCAGCCTTCGCCATCAAAGAACCCGGCGGCCCAGGCGAGGTCGTGGCTGTCCAACCACGAGAGTTAGACAGAACCCGCGCGTCGTGTCTGTCCTCCAAACGTGCGACGACGTCGTCAAAAATGACGACACGAGCCGAAAAAAATGACGACAAGGCCCGCACAAATGTGCGGCTGGCGTCATGCGAGGCCGGGCGACGATCGCCCGGCCTCGCAGACTAGGAACTTATGGAAGAGGAGCGCTAGCCGTCGGGTAGAACCGCAGCTGCAACAGCTTGAGGCCGTTGTTGTCGAAATTCCAGAAGAAGTTCTGGAGGCACGAGGCGAAGAGGCCGACGGTTGCCGTGGTGCATGTCGTCAGCAACTGATCCGCGGGGCTGAGCGTGATGAAGAGCAGGTTGGACGTAACGTTCTGGAACTTGGCGTTCTTTGTTCGTTCGAGATGGAGTGTGGTGGTGAGGGAGCAGAGGACCTCCGTAGTAGTAGTAGTCACGAGGGTGATGGGATCGGTCACGGTCACGTCCGTCGTGGCGCAGGTCGTCATGTCGGCGTTCCCGCGCGGCTTGCCGAGGGCCCGGGCCCAGACGGTCCACGTGGTCGAGACGTCGGCAGGAAGCTGGAAGAGCGCGCCGTTCTGGTCGGTCGCGTTCGCGTCCAGCACCTGGAAGCTCTCGTTCAGGGGAGCGGGGGTGAGGAAGATCTTGTTGACTTTGCTGAGCACGCTGAAGTCCGTGCCGTTGATGTCACCAGCCTTGTTGCCTCCGACGAGCTGGACGAAGATCCGACGGCCGTTGTTGTTGTTCATGTCGGCCGTCTTGTCCTTCGGTACGCCGATGATGTTGAGATTAAAGTGCGTGCCACTGGGCGCACCGTTGCCTGTCGTCGCGACGGAAGCGGTCGTGACAGTCGATGTGGTCGCTGTAGTCGTCGTGGTCTTCGTGCTGGTCGTGTTCACGCTCGCGGTGGTCGTCGTGGCCGGTGCGACGATGACCGCGCCGGCAGCGAATCCGGGTACGGCAGCGATCGCGAAGGCCACGACTAGGAGCAAGATCCGTTTCATCGCGCTAGTCCTTTCTCCCCTCTCCCACTGAGAGCCGACTAGCCCGCCTTGCTTCCCGGCCTCCCTTCCGGAACGGTTTTCTCGGCTTTCCCGGTACAACGGGCCAGGTGGTGGTCGCACCTTGGGACTATCGATCAAGCTCGCCCGGACCTTTCGCGCACCGTCCGTTAAACGCACCGCCGCGGCCGCTCCGCGCTTCCGCCGATACATCCGGGGCTCCATCTCTGTACGGTCGGCGCTCGACCGCCCCGACACGGTGAAGGTCGGCAGGCGCCGTTACGGCGCCACTAGTCCTCGATGAGCTTTCTTCCGGCGAAGCCTGCTTCGAGGTCATGCCAGTAGCTGATGCGGTCACCGTCGCCGAGCTGCCAGCAGAGATAAACCTCACGGCCGCGGCGCGTCGTTCGGAAGTCGATGAGACCCTTGTCCGGATCCTTGACCTCGGCGCCGAGTCGCGCGATCTCGAGAAGCAGCGCGTTGATCTCCTGCGCGACCGGATCGGTGGGCCGGCGGTCGTACGATGCCTTTCGGCGCTGCAGATCTTCGAGCAGCGGACGAACTTTCGGAAGAGTCGCCTCGGCCTGGGAGCGCGTGAACGTCGGCATATGCTCTCGCCCGAGTATGGGGCCGGAGGGAGAACCGTGGCGACGTATGTCCTCCTCACGAAAGTGACCGCGGCGGGCGTCAAGACCCTGCAGTCCAACCCGCGTCGCATCAAAGAGGTCAACAAGGAGATCGAGGCGCTCGGCGCGCGCGTCGTCGCGCAGTACGCGACGCTCGGGCGGTATGACTTCGTGAACATCGTCGAGGCGAAGGACAACGAGACCATCGCCCGCGTCTCGGTCGGCCTCGGCGCACGCGGCACCGTGCAGATCGAAACGCTCACGGCCATCCCGATCGAGATCTTCATCCGCAGCATCGGCAGGAAAGCCCGATAGCCTCCGCCGCCATCCTGCTCCGCGGCGCGGCGCTCGCCGATGGCCACTCGGCATCGCTTCGTCGCGGCATCTCACTGCTCATGCGGGACGGTCGCATCGCGTACATCGGACCGGACGATGGCGCGCCCGACTCGAGGGGCGCCGAGACTGTCGACGCGTCCGGCGCGACGATCATCCCCGGCCTCGTCGATTGCCACGCGCACTTCACCGGGCTCGGCGGAGCGAACTGGATCGCGCGGTTCGGCGACCCGGAGGCGGAGCTCCTCGCCCGCGGCGACGACGCCGCCCGCGACCTCGCGCGCATGGGCGTGCTCACCGCGCGCGATGTCGGCGCGCCGCGCCGCCTCAACCTTCGCATCCGTGATACCTTGCGCGGCCGCCCCAACGCGCCCGAGGTGCTCGCGGCCGGCACCTGGCTCGCGCGCCGCGACAAGTTCCCGCCCTTCGCGGTCTTCGTCGACTCCGGTGAGGAGCTGCGCGAGGCGGCGATCGCCGAGATTGAGGCCGGCGCGGACCTCGTGAAGATCGCGGTCGACACCGGGCGCACCGGGGACGACGTCACGTTCACGATCGATGAGCTCACGCCGACGGTCACGGCGGTGCACGGCCGCGGCAAGCGCATCGCGGCGCACGCGCAAGGCAAGGGCGCGGCAGTCGCCGCCGCAGCGCGCGTCGACTCGATCGAGCATGGCTTCGGCGTCGACGCTGCCACCGCGCGAACGATGTCGGGACGTACCGCGCTCGTGCCGACGTTGAGCGTGCTCGAGAGCTTCATCGGTTTCGCCGCGACCGCCGGCGGCCGGTTCGCGGAGGCGAAGGGCGCGACCGCCGCGCTCTTGGAGCAGGCATTCGGCGCCGTCCGCGCCGCGAGGAGCGCCGGCGTCCACATCGCGACGGGAAGCGACTTCGGCGGCGGCTCGGTGCGACCCGGACACCTGGCGTGGGAGGTCGAGATGCTCATCCGCGCCGGGCTCGAGCCGCATGAGGCGCTCGCGTCAGCGACGTGGGTCGGCGGCGAGCTCCTTGGGCTCAAGGATGCGGGGACGATCGTCGCAGGGGGCCCTGCGAACGTGGTGCTCGTGCATGGCGATCCGCTGTCCGATCCCGCCGCGCTGTGGCGTGTGTGGCGGGTCTATCGCCACGGCGCGCAGGTCAGCTGACCGGTCGGGGCCTGAGCGCCCTCCGCCACTTGGCTTCGCTCGTCTGCATCGGGTTCGTCATCGCGCGATAGATCGGGGGCTTCGTCGGCTCCGGGTGCGAGATCCTACCGATCCGTTCGGTGATCGCCGCGGCGTCGAGCGTGATCATCGGCTCCTCACCTGCGAGGGTCCGCGTCATCTCTACCTTGCCGAACAAGTTGCCCACCACCGCGAAGAACGTTACGTCCCTCGATTTCGTGTCTCCATAGCGCGTTCGGTCACCCAAGCGGGGGACGCCCGGCCCATGACCGTCAAGCGGTACGGGATGCGACTACTGCAAATGACGGAGAGGCTCTCCGCAATCGGCGCGCGCTAGGCCGGAACAGCCTCCGCCAGCAGGTCGATCGCGGCGCGTACCGACGCGTCGGCGGGGATCTCGTCGTCCGTCGCCGGCTCGATGTGCGTTTCGACGACAAGGTGCCGACCCAGCCGTGCCGCGAGCGCCGCCGCGCAGCGCTGCGCGACCTCCGCGACATTCGCCTCGACACCGAGTCGCGCGAGCGACCCGACCTCGTGCTGGAACCCGCACGGCAGCACGCGGTCGAATGCTGCGAGGTCGGTCGAGACGTTCAGCGCGAAGCCGTGGGTCGTGACGCCACGCGAGATCCGCACACCGATCGCGGCGATCTTCGCGGGACGACCGTCCGGGAGATCGACCCACACGCCGGTCTTCCCCCGCTCTGTGCGGGAAGCGATGCCGTAGCCCGCTAGCGCGTCGCGCACCGCTTCCTCGATCGCGCGCACGTAGCCCACGAGATCCCGGCCGTCGGCGAAGGCGATGATCGGATAGCCAACGAGCTGTCCGGGGCCGTGATAGGTGATGTCACCGCCGCGATCGACGCGGTAGACCGCCGCGCCAGCCGCGCGGAGTACGTCGGGACTCACGAGGAGATGGTCCGTCGTTCCGCGACGGCCGATCGTGTAGACCGGGTCGTGCTCGAGCAGCAGGAGCCGCTCCGCTCCTCCGGCCCGCAGCCGGGCCGCGACCGCTTCCTGCAGCCGCCACGCGTCGACGTACGCGACACGTCCGAGCCATGTCGCGTGGAGCCCGCTAGACATGGGCACCGACATGCCGCTCGGCGTGATACGACGAGCGCACGAGCGGCCCTGACTCGACGTGGCGGAAGCCCATGGCTACGCCTTCGTCGCGCAGCTCCGCGAACTCGGCCGGGGTCCAGTAGCGCTCGATCGGCAGATGCACCAGCGACGGCCGCAGGTACTGGCCGACCGTCAGCACGTCGGTGCCCTGCGCGGCGATGTCGCGCATCGTCGTACGAACCTCATCGTGAGTCTCGCCGAGCCCCACCATGATCCCGCTCTTGCATACGCGATCCGGTGCGCGCTCTTTCGCGCGACGCAGCACCTCGAGCGACCGCGGGTAACGCGCCTGCGGCCGCACGCGCGGATACAGACGCTCGACCGTCTCGACGTTGTGGTTCAGGATCTCGGGCCGCTCGGCGAGTACGACATCGAGGGCCGCGGGATCGCCGGTGAAATCGGGGATCAACACCTCGACGGTCGTGCCGGGCGATTGCTTGCGGATCTCGCGGATCGTCGCGGCGAAGAGCGACGCGCCGCCGTCAGAAAGCTCATCGCGGTTAACGCTGGTCACGACGGCGTGACCGAGCGCCATCTGCGCGACCGCGGCTCCGACGCGGGCTGGCTCATCGAGATCGACGACGCCGGGCCGGCCGGTCTTCACGGCGCAGAAACCGCATGAACGCGTGCACGTGTCGCCGAGGATCATGAACGTCGCCGTTCCCGCGCCCCAGCACTCGGCCATGTTCGGGCAATGCGCCTCCTCGCAGACGGTGTGGAGCGACTTCGCGCGCATGAGCTTGCGCAAGTTCTCGTACTCCGGACCCATCGGCAGCCGGACCTTGAGCCATTCGGGGCGCGCCCGATCGATAGGCACGACCGTGTTCGCCTCGCCGCGTCCGCGCGAGCGCGGCCGCTCGACTTCGCCCGGGACCTCGAAGCGGATCGGCGCGAGCTCTGCCACTAGCTCAATCTCCCGGCTTCGCCGGGGAGACACGCTCAAGGCTGATTGTCTCGCTCCTCGCGGCGGAGCCGCTCGTCGCTCGGTTCATCTCAATACACCGGGACCGACGTGCCCGCGGTCTGAAGCCAGTCGCGCACCGCGGCGAGGAATCGCGCGGCGGTCGATCCATCGACGACGCGATGATCGAAGCCGATGACGATGTTCATCATCTGACGGATCGCGATCGAGTCGTCGCCCGTCACGACGAGCCTCTTGCCGATCGACTCGGAAGAGAGGATCGCGGCCTGGCCCGGCGGCACGATCGGGCTCGAGACGATCGTGCCGAGCGGGCCGGTGTTGTTCAGCGTGAACGTCCCGCCGGAGAGATCGTCGAGCGTGAGCCGCCGGGCCTTGGCTCGATCCACGACATCGCGGATCGAGCGCATGAGGCCGGCGAGGCTCTTCCCGTCGGCGTCCTTGACGACCGGGACGATGAGGCCGTCCTCGCCGAGCGCGACGGCGTACCCGAGGTTGATCTCGCGATGACGGACCAGGCCCTGGTCGGTCCAGCTCGAGTTCACCTGTGGCACGGTCCGCAGCGCCTCGACGACCGCCTTCGCGATGAAGGCGGCTGGCGAGAGATCGAAGCCCTCGCGCTCCATGAATTCGTTGCGGACCTTCTCCCGGTAACGCATGAGGCCGGTCATGTCGACTTCCATGACCGCGTGCGCGTGCGGCGCGCTCCACGCCTGGACCATGTTGTTCGCGATCGCGCGCCGCATCTGCGTGAGCGGAACGAGCTCGTCCCCCGTGAGCGACGGCGCCGGGGCAGGCCGAGCGGGGACGGCTTGCGCCGGACCCTGCGGCTGCGCGGGAACGACCCGTCCAGCGGCCTGCTGCTGCGACTGCCGCTGCGCGATGTAGTCCTCGACGTCCTTGCGCGACACCCGTCCGCCGAGACCGGTGCCTTCGATCTCCGAGATGTCGATGTCGTGCTCACTGGCCAGCTTGCGGACCGCAGGCGTCGCTCTCACATCAGAGAGATCGGGACGCTCCTCGGTGGCTGTTGGCGCGGACGGAGGAGACGACCCTTGAGGTGGAGTGGGAGCAAGACGCTGGGCTGCCGGAGGCGGCGGTGCCGAGGGACCCCGCGCGCCGGGGGCCCCCGGCCCGGCTGAGGGCTGGGGGGCGGCGCGTTGAGAGGGTGTCGGCACCGCCGCCGACGGCTGGGATGCGGATGGCTGAGGCCCGGCGGCTTCGCCGTCGGCGGTGTCGAAGACGGCGAGGAGCGTCCCGATCGGGACGGTTTGGCCCTCCTGGACCTTGACCTCCGTGAGCGTGCCCGAGACGGGCGAGGGAATCTCTGTGTTGACCTTGTCCGTCTGGACCTCCACGAGGAGGTCGTACTTGTTGACCTTCTCGCCCGGTTGCTTCAGCCACTTTCCGATCGTGCCTTCGGTGACCGATTCGCCGAGCTTGGGCATTTTGAGCTCGAACCCCGGCATCTCGCTCCTATCTAATACGCGGCGAGGTCGCGCATCTTCGCCGCGATCTTCACTGGGTCAGGCATGAACCAGTCTTCCTGAGGCTTGTTGTACGGCATCGCCGGCACCTCCGGCCCGCCGATGCGCATGACCGGGGCGTCCAGATCGTTAAAGGCCTCCTCCGCGATCAGCGCCGCGATCTCGGCCCCGGCTCCGAACATACGGTTGTCCTCATACACGATCAAACACTTTCCAGTCTTCCGCGCTTCCCGGAGCACCGTCTCGACGTCGAGCGGACGCAGGCTGCGCATGTCGACGACGTTCACCGACACGCCCTCCGCCGCCAGCGCCTCCGCGGCCGCGAGCGAGTGATGGAGCATCAGGCCGTACGCGAACACGGTGATGTCGGTACCTTCACGCTTCACGTCGGCGGGTCCCAGCGGGATCGTGTAGTCGCCATCGGGGACCTCGCCCTTCACGGCGCGGTAGGTCGCCTTGTGCTCGAGGAAGATCACCGGGTCGGGGTCGCGGATTGCGCTCCGCAGCATGCCGGTGATGTCGTACGGCGTCGACGGAACGACGACCTTCAGTCCGGGCACGTGCGCGTAGAACGCCTCGACCGACTGCGAGTGATAGAGAGCGCCGTGCACCGGACCGCCCCACGGCATGCGGATCACCATCGGCACGCCGTACGCTCCGTTGGACCGGTACCGCATGCGGGCTGCCTCGTTGACGATCTGCTCGAAGGCGGGGGCGTGGAAGTCGGCGAACTGCATCTCGGCGATCGGTCGCAGACCGCCGATAGCGGCGCCGATGGCGACGCCCACGATGCTCGACTCCGCGACAGGCGTGTCGATGATGCGGTCCGCCCCGAACTCGTCGATGAACCCATCGGAGACGCGGAACACGCCGCCGCGCACCCCGACGTCCTCGCCCAGGAGGATCAGGCGCTCGTCGCGCCGGAATTCCTCGAGGAGCGTGTCGTGGACGGCCTGGACGTTCGTCTTCACGGTCACGGTCTGCTGCGCTCCGGCACGATCGGCGGGAAGTCGTCAGGACGCCGCTCGCGCATGATGGCGTAGACCGCGGCGACGATGTCCTCGCGGTTCGGCTTGGAGAAGTAGTCGCCATCGTTCCCCACCGCGACGCGGTTCGCGGTGGCGGTGAGCGTCCGCGGCCCGACGTCGAGATGATCGATCGCCCCCTGCACCTCGACGACCTCGCGGACGATGTACGCCGACGCGCCGCCCGGGACGTCCTCGTCGACGACCAGGAGGGCGCGCGTCTTCGCCACCGACTCCGCGATGGCGTGGTCTATGTCGAACGGGAGCAGCGTCTGGACGTCCACGATCTCCGCTTCGATCCCGATCCTGGCGAGATCCTCAGCGGCCTGGAGCGCGATCCGGCAGAGCGCGCCATACGTCACGAGCGTGACGTCAGTGCCCTCGCGGATCGGCTCGGGCACACCCAGCGGAATGGTGAACTCACCCACGTTCTCGGGGATGCGCTCTTTGAGCCGGTACCCCGAGAGGACCTCGATGACCACGGCCGGGTCGTCGCCGCGGAGCAGCGTGTTGTAGAGGCCCGCGGCGCGCGTCATGTCGCGCGGCACGGCGACGTGCAGGCCGCGGAGCGAAGACACGATCGTCGCCATCGGCGATCCGGTGTGCCAGATCCCTTGCAGGCGGTGGCCTTTCGTCCGGATGAGGACGGGTGCCTTCTGTCCTCCGCCGGTGCGCCAATGCAGCGTCGCGAGGTCGTCGGACGCGAGCTCGAGCGCATACAGCAGGTAATCCACATACTGGATGTCGACGATGGGGCGGAGGCCGCGGAGCGCCGCGCCGATCCCCTGCCCCAGGATGGTCGCTTCGCGGATGCCGGTGTCGACCACGCGCTGCTCGCCGTGTTTCGCCTGAAGGCCTTCGAACACGAGGTTCACGTCCCCGAGCTTCCCGACATCCTCGCCGAGGATGACGATGCGCGGGTCGCGGGCGAGGTTCTGATCGAAGCAGCGAACCAGAACGAGCCGGCCATCAACGCTCTCCGCCCCCTCGACGTACGTCGGCGCCACCGCACCGATGCGCAGCGGCGACTCGGCCGAGCGGCTATAGAGATGCGAGTTGAAGCGCTCGTCGTTCTGCTTCGCGTACGACTCCGCGAATGCGGCGAGCTCCGCGCGAGCGGGACCCTGGTGGCCGCGAAGCTCGACCAGCGCGCGGCGAGCGGCCGCGGCGACGAGACGGCGGCTCGGCGCCTCGGCCGAGCGCAGCTCGTCGACGATCGGAGAGAGGTCGGCGTCCGCCTCGCGCGCCGCTTCCAGGGTCGCGGAGAGGGCGCGCTCCCGGTCGTCACGGATCGGGGCCTGGTACGCCTCCCACGCCTCCTCGCGGACGCGTTCGACGTCGGCGCGCTCGGTTCGCTCGATCCCGTCTAGGGTCGCCGCATCGACGAGCTCTTCGCGGAGGATCCACTCGCGCATGCGCCGTATCGGGTCGAACTCGATCTCGAACCGTAGGCGGTCCTTTGACTTGTAGCGCTCGTGCGAGCCGCTCGTCGAGTGGCCCTGCGGCTGCGTCATCTCGGTCACGTGGACGACGGAGGGCACGTGCTCGCGCCGGGCGCGCTCGACCGCGAGCTGATACACGTCGCAGCACGCGAGGTAGTCGTGGCCCTTCACGGCGTGGAGGTCGTAGCCACTGCCGCCATCGGAGCGCTGGAATCCTTGAAGGAGCGCCGAGATCGAGCCCTTGGTGGTCTGCAGCTCGTTCGGGACGGAGATGCCGTAACCGTCGTCCCAGACGGAGATGACGAGCGGTATTTGCAGGACGCCTCCGGCGTTCAGACTCTCCCAGAACACGCCCTCGGTGGTCCCGGCGTTGCCGATCGTCGCGAAGCAGACCTCCTCGCCGTTGCGCGAGAAGCCGCGCGAGACCGCACGCGCGGCGGGCGATTCGCGATAGAGCCTTGAGGCCCACGCGAGACCGATCGCCCGCGGCATCTGTGAGCCGACGGGCGAGAGATCGGAGGCCGACTGTCCGGTCGCGAGCAGATCCTTCCAGCGCCCGCGTTCGTCGAGGGTGCGCGTCGCGAAGTGGCTCAGCATCTGCCGGCCCGCGGAGTTCGGATCGCGGACGACGTCGGGATCCGCGTAGAGCTGCGCGAAGTACTGCGAGAGGTCGGCGAGCCCGACCGCGAACATGAACGTCTGGTCACGGTAGTACCCCGAGCGCCAGTCGCCGGCGCGGAAGGCTTTCGCCATGGCGAGCTGCGCGATCTCCTTGCCCTCGCCGGAGATGCCGAACGGCGCGTTACCGACCAGCACCTCGCGCCGGGAGAGCTCGCTCGCCGCGCGGCTGCGCACGGCGAGGCGGTAGTCGGCGATGATCTCTTCGACGCTGATCCGGAGCCTCGCGTTGGGGGTGGTGACCGCGATCTCGGGGCTGGTGCCCGTCTTCATCCACCTTCAATGGTGCCAGTTCCGCGCCACGCCGATCCCGCCGGCACAGGCCGCGGCTCGGTGGTCTCAGCCGCACCCGCGCGCGGGATCGCTTCTGAGCGATCGAGGAACGGCAGCGTCGCCGCAAGGAACTCCGCGGGGCGCTCGGCCATCGCGAGATGCCCGCAGCGCTCGAGGACGCCGACCTCCGCGTCCGGCAGCAGCGCTTTCACACCGTCGAGATGGCTGATCGGGATCACGCGATCATCGCGCCCCCAGAGAACGAGCGCTGGACCGCGATAGCTCGACGCCCGCACGATCCACTCGTCACGGAGAGCGGGACGGACGCCGCCGAGGTCGAGTCCCTGCGCCATCGTGCGGACGAACTCGGGGAACGACGGATTGCCGTAGCGCTCGGACTCCAAGTAGAGCTCGGGCGTGATCAGCGAAACGTCGTAGTAGCAACTGCGGAGCCCCTCGTGGGCTGCGGTGCGCGGCCTCGGGAGCCGCGCCAGGAAGCCCATCCCGGGGAGCGAACAGAGCCGCAGATAGAGGGCGACCTCGCGCCCGAAGCCCCCGGGGGCGACGAGGACCATCGAGCGGGTGCGCTCCGGCGCGGTGATCGCCGTCATGAGGACGATCGACCCACCCATGGATTGGCCGCCCAAGTGCGCCCGATCGATCCCTAGCGCGTCCATCGCCCCCAAAACGAAGCGTGGGTAGAACGCGTCGCCGGATGCGAAGTACCGCACGCGACCGGGCCGCTCGCTCTCTCCGAACCCGGGCAGATCGAGCGCAATGACACGACGTCCCGAAGCCGCGAGCGGACGCATGACCGCGCGCCAGTTCTCGGCCCATCCGCCGACGCCGTGAACGAGCAGGATCGGATCGCCAGACGCACCGTTGGCGTTCTCTTCGAGAACGCGCGTGCGCAGCCCTTCAACCGTTATCGTGCGCGACTCCATCTCTGGTTATCCTGCTCCGATGCTCTTCTACTACCTCTGCACCGTCGGCGAGAAGCTGCACAAAGAAGCGTATCCCCAGGGCGCGCAATCGAAGGACGCCGACGTGTACAAATGGGTCGCTCTTTACTCCGGCTCCCCCGCCGTTTGTCAGCGCGAGCATGAAGGCGCGCACCAGTGGCGACCGGACGAGGGCGGCGACGAGGAGCGTGTGGTGCGCGGTTACGCCGTCTTGCAGTGGGACAAGCAGGGCTTCGACCTCGCGAAGCGCAAGCCCGATGTCGGCGAAACGTTCGATTCGCCGTGGGGACCATCGCTCGTCGTCGACCGATCAGACGATCCGACGACCGGGACCTATCTCCTCCTTCGGATCTTCCCGCACGGATACAGAGGAAAGCCCGGCGAGATGGGGCTCGAACGCAAGGACGTGCCGAGGGAGCTCGCGGGGAAGGTCTGACTAGCTCGCATGGCGGCGGTGCTCCACGTGATGCACGTGCTCGTGCGCGTCCTCGGCGACCTTTGGCGGATAGAAGAGGCCCGCCACGTAGAGCTTCGTCGGCGCTTGGGCGTACGCGGACAGAAGGAGATGAACGTCGTAACGCTCGGCAAGCCCGGCACCCCACGTCGCACGGAACTTGGTGGCCCACTCGGGGCCATAACGCGCTCGCGTCGCATGCGCGAGCGAATGGAGCTCCCAGTCCAGCACCGGTAGCTCGTGCATCGCTGCGCAGTCCTCGCTCGCGCAACGGAACCGAATGCGTAGCGGCAGCTGCACGACGTCGATGTCTGACTCGGGCCGAACGAACCCGGCCGTTGCGGAGCGCCCGCGCGCGAGCTCGGTGAGCGACTCAACCGAGCCGCGCAGATGTGGTCGCACGAACGGCCAGCGCAGCCGCCAGCCGTCCTTCGCATCGACGTAACCGGCCGTCAGGATTTCACCTTCCACGTTCCAGGTCTCCGGACGCACGTCGCGCTCGTCGCGGGACGTGTTCACCTGGATCCACGTCCAGCGCGGTATCGGCGGATCCGTATCGGCGCCTTTCCAGGGAAACGGCGCTAGCCGAACAAGCGCGCCGGTCTGCCGATCGACCCCGACTATCGCGGGACGCTCGACGGGAAACTCGTTCGCCCCGATCGTCTTCGCCAGTACGAGCACATCCCGCTCGCTACCGGTCTGCAATGTCACAAAGCCAGAATAGGCGGGCCATGGCGCTCAACGGTCTGCGTCAGGAGTCTCCGCGAGTGTCCGCCCTCGCGAGCCGCATACCGAACCCGCGCGTGTCGCGCGCGCCAACGTT
>DASYSC010000030.1:0-10778 GCA_036003765.1 Candidatus Limnocylindria bacterium | reverse complement strand
GCGACTCCACGCCGCCCAGCGACTCGGCGAGCGCGAAGATGCGCGTCCGCGCCACGGCGCGCTTCGCCGCGGGCTCGCCGCCGCGGAGCTCGAACGAGAGCATGCCGCCGAACGCGCGCATCTGTCGACGCGCGAGAGCGTGCTGGGGATGTGTGGCGAGCCCCGGGTAGTTCACGGACGCGACCTTCGGGTGCTCGACGAGCCACTCCGCGATGGCCTGCGCGTTGGCGGAGTGGCGCTCCATGCGCACGGCCAGCGTCTTCGCGCCGCGGAGCACGAGCCACGCGTCGAACGGGCCGGGGACACCGCCGGCCGCGTTCTGGAGAAAGGCGATCCGCTCGCGAAGCTCCGGGTGGTTCCCGGCGAGCGCGCCGCCGACGACGTCGGAGTGCCCGCCGAGATACTTCGTCGTCGAGTGCATCACCACGTCAGCGCCCAGCTTGAGCGGCTGCTGGAGGTACGGGCTCGCGAAGGTGTTGTCAGCGACAACGAGCGCCTTCCCCTCGTGCGCGATCTCGGCGATCGCGGCGATGTCGAGCACTTTGAGCAGCGGATTCGAGGGCGTCTCGATCCACACGAGCCTCGTCGACGAACGCATCGCGCGCCGGACCGCGTCGGGCTTGCGCATGTCGACGGCCGTGAGCGTGATGCCGGCGCGGTCGAACACCCGCGCGAAGAGCCGGTACGTTCCGCCGTAGACGTCGTCCCCCATCACCACGTGGTCGCCCTTCGAAAGGAGGTGCGCGACCGCATCGCTCGCGGCCATGCCGGAAGCGAACGCAAGGCCCCAGCGCGCGCCCTCGAGCGAGGCGAGACAGGTCTCGAGCGCGGTGCGGGTCGGATTGCCGGTGCGCGCGTACTCGTAGCCCTTGTTCTTGCCGACTGCTTCCTGCGCGAAGGTCGAGGTCTGGAAGATCGGGACGACCACCGCCCCGGTCGCCTGCTCGGGGTCTTGACCGGCATGTATGGCGAGCGTTTCGAATCCGTGCTTGTGCGCTGCGCTCTTCACGTCACGGTCAGTATGCAGAGAATTCCGTCATGAACTCGGCGCTGGCGTGGTCGAGCTGAGCTCCGGCGATGTCGTCGTCCGTGTCATGCCAATGGAAGGCGGCAGGATCGTCTCGCTGATCGTTGGTGGCGTAGAGCGGATCTTGCCGAAGGCACGTGCCCGCGCGAGCGCGCTCTCGACGGGTTGGGGCTGTTACCCGATGGTCCCGTGGGCGGGCCGCCTGTCGGGAGGCCGGATCCCGACCGACGAGGGCGAGGTCCGACTCCAGCAGAACCGTCCGCCATCGGCGATCCATGGGCTGGTCTTCGACAAGCCGTGGCGGGTCCTCATGCGGAGCGACGCCGCGGTGACGATGGCCTGCGAGCTGCGCGGGCTCGGCTGGCCGTTCGGCGGCGAGGCCCGCCAGACGCTGCGCGTCGACCCTACGCGACTCGAGCTCGAGCTGGAGGTCGGCGACTACACGCGCGCGGGTCCCGCGGGAATCGGCTGGCATCCGTGGTTCACGCGACCGACGACCGGTGACGTCGAGGTACGCCTCGACGCGCGCGAGGTGCTCGTCCTCGACCCGGACCTCGTCCCGACCGGCGAGGTGCGCGCGGTGACGGCGGACGAGGACCTCCGGACCGGACCGCCGCTCGCGGATCGCCGTCTCGATCACGTGTATGTGAACACCCGGGGTCCGGCCGTCGTGCGGTGGCCCGATCTGGAGCTGCGCATCGAATACGACGACAGTCTCGCCACGGTCGTCGTGCACACGCCGGCCGCGGGGTTCTGTGTGGAGCCGCAGACGATGTGGCCGAACGCGCCGCTGCTCGCGGCCCAAGGCATCACGGGTACGGGACTGCGGACGCTCGCGCCGGGCGAACGCCTGCGCGCGAGCCATCTATGGAGCTGGCGACCGCGCGACGTGCGATAACCTCACACGGCCGCGCTGCGCGGTCGGAGGATCGGCATGGGCGACGCCTTCTTCAATGAGGTGCCGGGACGCATCGGATACGGAGGGCCCGACTCGTCCGATCCACTTTCCTACGCCGTCTACCAGCCCGATCGCGTCGTGCTCGGCAAGCGCATGGCGGACCAGCTCCGGATCGCGGTCTGCCTCTGGCACTCGTTCAACTGGCCGGGCTCGGACGTCTTCGGTGTTGGCACCTTCGATCGCCCCTGGCTCGCCGCCGGGGTTGATCCGGCGACCGCCTCGCAGGCGAAGGTCGACGCGGCATTCGAGTTCATCGAAAAGCTCGGCGTCCCGTTCTTCGCGTTTCACGATCGGGATGTCGCGCCCGAGGGTCGAACGTACGCCGAGACGCGCGCGAACCTCGATGCGAGCGTTGACCGGATCGAACGGCACATGGCCCGCACCGGAGCGCGCCTCCTCTGGGGCACCGCGAACCTCTTCAGTCACCCGCGCTACGCCGCGGGCGCGGCGACAAATCCCGATCCCGAAGTGTTTGCCTACGCCGCCGCCCAGGTGAAGACGATGCTGGAGGTCACCCACCGCCTCGGCGGCGCGAACTACGTGCTGTGGGGCGGGCGCGAGGGCTACGAGACGCTGCTCAATACCGATCTCGCCAAAGAAGAGGTCCAGTTCGCGCGGTTCCTGGCACTGGTCGCGGAGCACAAGCACCGGATCGGCTTCAAGGGCACGCTGCTCATCGAGCCAAAGCCACAGGAGCCGACGAAGCACCAGTACGACTACGACGCCGCGACGGTCGTCGGGTTCCTTCAGCGCCATGATCTCGCTGATGAGTACCGCCTGAACCTCGAGGCCAACCACGCGACGCTCGCGGGCCACAGCTTCCATCACGAGGTCGCCAGCGCGATCGCGCTGGGGGTCTTCGGCAGCATCGACGTCAACCGCGGCGACTACCAGAACGGTTGGGATACGGATCAGTTCCCAAACTCGGTCGACGAGCTCTCGCTGTCCCTCCTCGAGATCCTTGCCGCCGGAGGACTCACGACGGGCGGCTTCAACTTCGACGCGAAGCTCCGGCGACAGAGCGTGAGCCGTACCGACCTCTTCCACGCCCACATCGGCGGCATCGACACGCTCGCGCGAGCGCTGCTCGCTGCGGCCGACATGGTCGAGCACCACACGCTCGCGACTCCGCGCAAGGAACGCTACGCGGGTTGGTCGAGCGAGCTCGGGGCCGCGATCCTGTCGGGCTCTATGACGCTCGCCGACCTCGAGCGCCGGGTCGCGGCGGGCGAGATCGATCCGCGACCGAGATCCGGGCAGCAGGAGCTTCTCGAAGGCAAGGTCAACCGCCGAATCTGGGCTGTCGACCGCCGCCCCTAACCGTGTAGCTCGGCCAGCTCCTGGCGCGTGAGCTTCGTCGGCGGCTTGCCCAGGATGATCATTCCGAGGACTTCGTCGGTCGTGACGTCGTTCTTGTTCACGGTTTCGACCAGCCTGCCGTGATACATGACGCTGATCCGCTCGGAGAGATCGAACACGTCGTGGATGTCGTGGCTGACGAGGAAGATCCCGATGCCCTCGCTCTTGAGCTGGCGGATCAGGCTGTGCACCTGCGCGGTCTCGGCGGGCCCGAGCGCGGCCGTGGGCTCGTCCATGATCAGCACGCGTGCGTTGAAGTGGATCGCCCGCGCGATCGCGACCGCCTGCCGCTGTCCGCCGGAGAGCCGGAGCACCGGTGTCTTGAAGTTCTTGAAGTTCGGGTTGAGCCGGCCGATGACCTTCCGCGTGGCCGACTCCATCGCGGCGTCATCGAGCGTGGTCGCCGCCTCGAGCTCGCGGCCGAGGAACACGTTCGCCGGTGCATCGAGGTTGTCCGCGAGCGCGAGCGTCTGGTAGATCGTTTCGATCCCGAGAGCCTTGGCGTCGCGCGGATTGCCGATCGTGACCGGCTGGCCATTGACCAGGATCTGTCCCGAATCCGGCGGTCGTGCGCCGGACAACGTCCGCATGAGCGTCGTTTTCCCGGCGCCGTTGCCGCCGACAACGCCGACGACCTCGCCCGCGTAGAGGTCGATGGTCACGCCGGCGACGGCTCGGACACCGCCGAATGCGACCTGGATGTTCCGGAGCTCCACCAGCGGGACGCGCTGAGGCGCAGCGCCCGGCGTGGCCGTCGCCTGGGTGATCATCGTCGGGTCAACTCACCCTCCGGCGCACGACCGCGTCGAGGCCGACGGCGGCGACGAGCACGAGGCCGACCACGATGTCCTGAGTCGGTGAGTCGACGAGCAGAAGCACCATGCCTGAGCGTAGCGACTGCATGACCACGGCACCAAGGATCGCGCCGGGCACGGTCCCTATGCCGCCCGCAAAGGAAGTCCCGCCGATCACCGCCGCGGAGATCACATCAAGCTCGTTCTGGACACCGAGGCTCGTGACCGCGGCGTTGAGACGCGCCGTCTGCACCGCGGCGCTCACGGCGGCAAGGCTTCCGATCAGAGCGAACGTCAGCATGATCGTCCGCCGCACGTTGATCCCGGCGAGCGCCGCCGCATCGGGATTGCCGCCGATCGCGTAGACATAACGGCCGAAGCGGCGCCGGGTAGCGAGGAACGTCACGACGAGGGTCACGATCAGCATGATCACGACCGGGAACGCCACGCCGGTCGGGATGAAGAGGCCGCCCGGTGGCACCGGGATCCCGTGCTCCTGCGCGTACTGCGCGGCGACGTTAGGCGGTAGCGGGTAGCTGTTCGCGACCCAGATGGTGCCCAGAACGGCCCCGCACGCCGCCGCCCCGACGAGCACCTCGGCCCACATCGGACGGACCGGGAACCCGTATCGCCCCTTGCGGCGCCGCGAGGTGATCTGCGCATAGACGATCGCGATGCACAAGACGAGACCGAGGGTCCAGCTCGGCCACTCTCCCAACGCGCCGACGCGCGTCCCGACGGTGCCGCCGCCCAGCATCTGGAAGGTCGTGTCGAGCGGCGCGATCGTCTGGCCCTGCGCGTACCGAAAGATGAGACCGCGCCATATCAGGAGGCCACCGAGAGTCACGATGAACGATGGCACGCCCCCGTACGCGACGACGAAGCCCTGCAGTCCGCCGATCGCCGCCCCGAGCACAATCCCGACGAGCAGCGTGAGGATCCAGGTGTACGGCTGCTCGAGCCCGAGCCCGAGAGTCTGCGGGATCCAGACCCCCTGGACCATCGCCATCGTGTAGCCGAGGAAACCGAGCATCGACCCGACGGAAAGATCGATGTTGCGCGAAACGATGACCAGGACCATCCCCGTGGCCATGATCGCGATCGATGCGCTCTGGACCGACAGGTTCCAGAGGTTGCGCGAGGTAAGAAACGTTCCGCCGGACAGGATGTTGAAGCCGATCCAGATGAGGGCGAGCGCCGCGACCATCCCAAACAAGCGAGTGTCGACCTCGAGCGAGCGCAGCACGCCGGTTACGGGCGCAAGAGCGGAACGCAGGGTATCGACGCCGGAACGTATCGGCGGGGCGGGTTGGCCCTCGGTGGTCACCTGGCCCGGAACGGTGGCTCCCATCAGCTCGCTGCCTCGACCTCCGTCATGTCACCCAGTAAAGACGCGCCCTGCCCCGCACGAGCGAGGCAGGGCGCTTCATCAGAAACGAGCTACGAACGCATCAACCGCAGGCGTTGGCCCTTCCGGCCGGCACGCCCTGGCACAGGTCGGCCTTCGTGATCCAGCCCGCGTCGAGGACGTCCTTGAGGTTGTCCTTGGTGATCGGGTTCGGCGTCAGAAGGATCGAGCTCAGGCTGTTCCCACCGGGCGTTTTGAAAATGGCCGTCCCACTGACCTTGCTGGGGTCGGAGTTCTTGCACAGCTGGACCGCGGCTTCGCCGGCGGTCTTGCCGAGCAGGCGCGCGTCCTTCCACACGTCGACCGTTTGCGTACCGAGCGCGACGCGGTTGAGGGCGGCTTTGTCGCCGTCCTGACCAGAGACCGGCACCTTACCCGCCAGGCCCTGCGCCGTGAGTGCGGCGATCACGCCACCGGCCATGCCGTCGTTCTCGGAGAGCACTGCATCGACCTTGTTCTGGTTCTGCGTCAGGATCTGCTCCATGTTGGTCTGCGCCTTCGACGGGTCCCAGTTGTCGGTGTACGTCTCGCCGACGATCTTGATCTTGCCTGACTTGACCGCGTCGCCGATGACCTGCTCCATACCGCTACGCAGGAAGTCCGCGTTCGCATCGGCTTTGTTGCCCTTGATGATCGCGTAGTTGCCTTCCGGCTTGGCCTTGAAGACGGCCTGCGCCTCGAGCTTCCCTACGAGAACGTTGTCGAAGGTGATGTAGAGAGCCTTCGGATCCTCGATGAGCCGGTCGTACGCGATGACCGGGACGCCGTTCTGGATCGACTTCGCGACCGCCGGTTTGATCGCGGTGCCGTCCTGGGCAAGGATGACCACGACCTTCGCGCCTTGCGAGATCAGGTTGTCGACGTTGCTGGCCTGAGTCTCCGCCGACGACTTGGCGTCGTTCGAGACGTATTTCCCGCTACCCGCCTCGATCGCTTTCTTCATCGCCGGCTCATCCCACTTGGCCCAACGTTCCTCCTGGTAGTTGTTCCAAGAGACTCCGACGGTGCACGCCGCGGTGGTGCCGCCGGTGCCGCCACCACCTCCGCCGCACGCCGAGACGACGAACGTCGCGGCTGCCGCGAGCACAGCTAAGCGTCTAAGCATGGACAAATTCCTTCCTCCCCCTTTGAGGGCGCCTCCGCTGAGCGGATCGGGCTGTCACGCTAGCACCCTCTTCTCCAAGATTCGAGCGGACGCGACGCCCACTGCGCCGAGCACCGGCGCCACGGCAAGTCAGTCGCCTACTCGGGCAGTCAGACTGAGGCCAGAGTTCGGCCATCGGGGGTGCGGCGACGATCCATCACAAGCGGACAGTCCCGGGCCGCCGGCCGCTCTTCGCCGGAATCACCGTCGCGGGGCTGTGTGTCCTGATCGCGGCGGGCATCGCGGCTAATGACACGCTTGGGAGGCGGACACCGAGCGTCGCCCTTGGCGCGCCGCGCTTTGTGGAAGAGACCGCGAGCGCGGGCGTCGCGCACGTCTACGACGGCGCGTTCGAGTACGCGGTCGGCGGTGGGGTCGCGGTCCTCGATTGCAACGGCGACGGGAAGCCTGACCTCTACATCTCCGGCGGAAGCAACTCGGCGGCGCTCTATCGGAACGACAGTCCGATCGGCGGGGCGCTTCGGTTCACCGCTCTCCACGATCGATCTACCGACCTCACGGGCGTCAACGGCGCCTACCCCATCGACATCGACGGGGACGGCGTCACGGACCTCGTCGTGCTCGGGAGCGGTGAGAACATCCTGCTCCGCGGCTTAGGTGGCTGCCGCTTCGAGCGCGCGAACGAGAGATGGGGATACAGCGCCGGCGCCTCCGCGACGACCGCCTTCAGCGCGAGCTGGGAGGCCGGAGCGTCGCTACCCACGCTTGCCCTGGGGCACTACGTGAATCCGGCGAGCAGCGACCCGCATCATCTCTGCTTCGACAACGAGCTCCTTCGCCCGGCGGCGACCGGGACGCACTACGAGCGACCGATCCCGCTCGCTCCGGGCTGGTGTGCACTCTCGATGCTCTTCAGCGATTGGAACCGCTCCGGGCGGATGGACCTTCGCATCAGCAACGACGCGCATTACTACCTGCCGACCGAGGGCCAGGAGCAGCTCTGGCGGGTCGCGCCCGGCGGGCTGCCGTCGCTGTACACCGTCGACGATGGGTGGGTGCCCGTGCAGGTCCAGGGGATGGGCATAGCGAGCTACGACCTCACCGGCGATGGCTTCCCGGACGTATTCCTGACAAGTCAGGCCGACAATCGACTGCAAGCCCTCGCCGCCGGTCCGTCGCGTCCGACGTACCGCGACATCGGACAAAAGCGCGGCGTGAACGCGGCCCAGCCGTTCACCGGGGGCGACACGCGGCCATCCACCGCCTGGCACCCGCAGTTCGAGGACGTCAACAACGACGGCCTCGTCGACCTCTTCATCTCGAAAGGCAACGTCACCAACCTACCCGACTACGCGCAGAAGGACCCGAGTGACCTTCTGCTCGGACAACCGGATGGGACATTCCGCGAGGCCGCCGATGTGGCCGGGATCCTGAGCTTCGACAGAGGGCGTGGCGCGGCGTTGGCCGACTTCAACCTCGATGGGATGCTCGATCTCATCGAGGTCAACTACGGCGCCCCGGTCCGGATGTGGCGAAACGTCGGGACGGGCGACACGTCCCATCCGCGCGCGATGGGTAGCTGGCTGGCGCTGCGGATTACGCAATCCCGACCGAACGTGGATGCGATCGGCGCGTGGATCGAGGCGCGCGTTGGCGGGCGGATCGTTCGACGCGAGCTCACGGTGGGTGGCGGTCACGCGGGCGGCCAGCTGGGCTGGACCCACTTTGGGCTCGGTGATGCCACCGGCGCCGACGTCCGCGTTTCGTGGCCGGGCGGAGAGACCGGGCCGTGGCTGCGTGCGAGAGCGAATGAATTCGTGGTCTTGACGCGCGGCGTCGACGAGGCTCGTCCTTGGTCACCGGGCGGAAGCTGACCGCGATCGTCAGCGGCGGCGCGCTAGCCTCACCGACAGATGCCAACGGCTACACGGATCCGCGTCCTTGGGGCGGCGCTCGTCGCCGTTCTTGTGGTGGTCGGTGCGGTACTCGCCACGACGCGTCCATGGGAGCGGGCGCCGGCGTGCCCCCCGATGGCGGACCATCCCACGTGGTCGGTCGCGCGCCGCTGGGATGAGGCCCTCCTCGATGCGATCCGCCGCGCCCTGCCGAATCCTCCGGTACACGCACGCAACCTGTTCCACTTCTCAGTTGCGATGTGGGATGCATGGGCCGCCTACGACCCGACTGCGTCGGGCTACGTCTTCAAACAGAAGCTGAGCGCCGCGGACACAACCGGCGCCCGGAACGAAGCGATCAGCTACGCGGCGTACCGCGTACTCTCGGCGCGCTTCATCAAGGCCGTCGGCGCCGACAAGTCACTTTCGGAGTTCGACGACGTCATGGACGCGCTCTGCTTTCCAACGTCGATCACCGCCACGGACGGGGACGCACCAGCGGCGGTAGGCAACCGGATCGCGAAGGCGCTACTCGACCACGCGAAGGTGGACGGAGCGAACGAGCTGAATGGGTACGCGGATCCCGGCTACGCGCCTGTCAACCCCCCACTCGTCGTGGCCAGGCCCGGGATCACGCTCGTCGACCCGAACCGGTGGCAGCCGCTTCAGATCGAGCGCATGGTCAGCCAGAACGGGATCCTGGTGACCAACGGCGTTCAGCAGGCCGTCGGTCCTCACTGGGGCCACGTCACGCCGTTCGCCATTCCCGCCGGCGGTGGGTCCGGCGTGCCGCTCGATCCCGGGCCGCCGCCGCGCTTCGGGGACGCGGCGTATCGCGCTCAAGCCGTCGAGGTGCTCCACGACAGTAGCCTTCTGGATCCGTCGAGCGACGCCCTCGACATCTCGCCGCGGGCGCTGGGCGCCAACCGCCTCGGGTCGAACGACGGGCACGGCCATTCGCTCAATCCGGCAACGGGCAAGCCCTACACCTCGAGGATGGCCCTGCGGGGCGACTTCTATCGCGCGATCGCCGAGTTCTGGGCGGATGGCCCGAGCTCCGAGACGCCACCCGGTCACTGGAACGTCCTCGCCAACGCCGTCTCCGACCAGCTGGCCCCGAGCCTGCGCGTCGGCGGTCGCGGGCCGGTCGTCGATCGCCTGCAGTGGGACGTGAAGCTCTACCTCGCCCTCAATGGCGCCGTGCACGACGCGGCGATCGCGGCGTGGGGCCTCAAGGGTCGTTACGACGGGATCCGACCGATCTCGATGATCCGCTACATGGCGAGCCTCGGGCAGTCAAGCGATCCATCGGGTGCGGCATTCAACAAGGAGGGGCTGCCGCTCGTCCCCGGGCTCATCGAGCTCATCACGAAGGAGAAGACCGCTGCTGGCGGGCCCATGGCCGCGCTCGCCGGACACGAAGGGGAGATCGCAGTCCGTGCGTGGCCCGGCAGTCCGGCAGCTCCGTGGACAGAGGCGTCTCGGGTGACGTGGATCCTTGGCACGGCGTGGGTGCCCTATCAGCTGCCGACGTTCGTGACGCCGTCGTTCCAGGGTTACATCTCCGGTCACAGCACCTTCAGCCGCGCCGCCGCGGAGGTCCTCGCGGCGTTCACCGGCAGCGAGTACTTTCCCGGCGGTCTGTCCGAGTGGACGGTCAAACAGGGCTCGTTCAAGTTCGAGCCAGGCCCGAGCGCCGACGTCGTCCTGGGGTGGGCGACGTACTACGACGCCGCGGACCAGGCGGGTCAGTCGCGCCTGTACGGCGGCATTCATGTGGAGGCGGACGACTTCACCGGCCGGGTCGTCGGCTCGACCTGCGGCAAGGATGCGTGGGCTCTCGCGCAGCGTTACTACGCCGGGCTCGCTGGGAGCTGATGCGACGAGTCTTTCTCGGCGTGGATTGCGGGACGCAATCCACGAAGGTCGTGCTCCGCGATCCGGCGAGCGGTGCGGTCGTCGCCATCGGTCGCGCGCCACATCAGCTGATCGAACGCGACGACGGCACACGTGAGCAGGACCCGTCATGGTGGATCGACGCGCTCCGCACTGCGGTGCGCGATGCCCTGCGCGGGGAGCGGTTCGACATCGGCGGCATCGGCGTATCCGGTCAGCAGCACGGGCTCGTGTGCCTGGACGATCGCGATCGGCCGGTTCGGGCGGCGAAGCTCTGGAACGACACGACGACCGCGCCCGAATGCGCCGAGCTGACGCGAAGGCTAGGCGGCACGG
>DASYSC010000029.1:0-8874 GCA_036003765.1 Candidatus Limnocylindria bacterium | reverse complement strand
GCAGAGGACCCGAGCTGGTGCTTGTGCCCCTGCTCTAGCCTCTGCGGGGGCCGGGGGCCGAAGCTCCCGACCGAGGAGGGATACGTGGACTGGGTCGCGATCATCGTCGCAACGATCGCCGCAATGGTCATCGGTTTCCTCTGGTACGGCACCTGGGCCTTCGGTAAGAGCTGGATGGCGCTCGCTGGACGGGGCATGGGCGAGGGCCAGCAGCCCGGACCGCTCTACGCGCTCACCGCGCTCGCGGCACTCGTCGAAGCCATCGCGCTCTCGTGGTTCATCAGCCAGACAGGCTGGAGGACCGGTTCGGGCGGTGCACTGATCGGTCTCTACGCGGGGCTCGGCTTCACGGCGACGGCGATGTTCTCCGAAGTCCTCTTCGCCGGCCGCCCAGCACGGCTCTACGCCATCAACGCCGGCTATCAGGTGTTTCAAGCCGTCGTGATGGGGGCGATCATCGGTTTCGTCGGCACCATGTCGAAGTGAGCCCTCCGACCGTGTAAGGCAGCGTCGTCTCCCGCGGGGCACAGGCGAGCTGGTCAGGTGTCTAATGGGCGGGACGTACACACGCGGGAGGCGACGGTCGGCCGTGGAGGGCGCTCGGGAACCGCTGCTTGATCTTTCACTCCGCATGCTTCAGCCGACATGGGGCTGGCCGGTGCGGTACGGGATCGCGCTCGTCTTCACGCTGCTGGTCGGTGCGCTGAAATTCGCTGTTCCAGAGTTCGGCGCGCAGGGTCCTGACCTCTTCCTGACGATCCCCGTCGCGGTAAGCGCGGTCTTCGGCGGGTTCGGGCCGGCCCTCGTCGCGACGCTCGGCGCAACGATCCTGGCCGCCTATTTCGCCCCGCCCGCGGGTTTGGCGATCCCCTGGAACGCGAACGGCCTCGACGTCGTGGGCTTCTTTTTCGAGGGTCTCGTGATCGCGGGTCTCGGTGCTTCGATGCGCGCCGCGTTCCGGCGCACGTTCGCCAGCCTGCGCCGCAGCGAAGAGCTCGAACGAGAGCGGAGCGCGCTGATCGAGACGGTGAACCACGAGCTGCGCACTCCACTCGCCTCGCTCTCCGGCCACCTGCAGCTCGCGGCGCGCTATGCGGCGCGCGAGGACCGGCAGGGCCGTGTCCCAGCGGCCCTCGAGCAGGCCCAGCATCAGATCACGCGCCTGGTTCGCCTGGCGGACGACCTTCTGGTGCTCTCGAGGTCCATCGATACCTTCAACGTCGAGTCGTCGGTCTTCGATCTCGCGGGCGCGGCGCAGGCAGCCGCGCTGCGGGCGGAAGTCCTCGACCCCTCCCGTCAAATTCGGATCCCTCTCTCGTCCTTGCGGCTTCTCGTGCAGGCGGACCCCGCGCGGCTCGATCAGATCCTCGACAACGTCTTGAAGAACGCGATCACCTACAGCCCGCGCGGAACGCTGATCGAAATCTCGGTGAGTGAAAATCGTGATCTCGGCCGCGGCGTCGTTCGCGTGCGGGATCACGGGCCGGGGATCGCCGCTCCGGACCGCGAACGGATCTTCGAGCGCTTCACCCGCGGATCGACGGGCGACGGCGTGCGCGGGAGCGGTCTCGGCCTCTTCGTTAGCAGCGAGCTCGCGGCGCGGATGGGCGGGCGCCTGTTTCTCGAAGAGACCTCCGCCGCCGGAAGCGTTTTCGCGATCGAGCTGCCGCTCGCGGGCTCCGTCCTAGGCAAGCACGGCGATGGCGAGAGCCCCCTCGGGCGGCGCGATGAGACCGGGATGCAGGATCGACCCGAGAAGCTCGACTCCGTCGATGAGGCGGGGACCCGGGCGGCTGAAGTAAGCGGCGCCGTCGACTCCGATCACGCGGGCGTCGCCGACTGAGGCCATAGCTTCGGCCTCGCGGGCGGCCCGCCGCGCGTCCCATCCGCACGGCATGGCGATCACGATCTCCGGGTGCGCGGCGTGGACTTCCGGCCATCCGATCTCGCGTGAGCGCTCGCCCGGCTCGCCCAGCACGTCCTCACCGCCGGCGATGCGTACTTGTTCCGGGACCCAATGGCCGGCGTTGAAGGGTGGATCCAGCCACTCTAGGCACGCGACGCGCGGCCGACGCAAGCCCGTGACCCGGTCGGCAACCCCTTGCATGCGGCGGCGCAGCTCATTGATGAGGCGCTCCGCCTCGCGCTCCCGGAGAAGCGCGGCGCCGACGCGGCGGAGATCCTCGAGCATGCCCGCGAGGCTCGTGGCGTCGAGCGGGACGACCTCGGGTGCGCGCTCGAGAGCCGCCGGGATCTGGTCGAGCGTCACGGCGCACACCGCGCAGAGCGTCTGTCCGAGGATCAGGTCGGGTCGCGCTTCGCGAAGCGCGCGTTCGTCGAGGTGGAATGTGCTCTCGCCGCGAGCGCCGGCGTCGCGCACGAGGGTGTCGATCTCGCGAGCCGTCGCATGTGCCGGGATCGTCGAGCGGGTCACGCGTGGAAGTGAGTCGACCACGGGTGGGAAGTCGTCGTCGTGGGTGACCGCGACAAGCTGGTCCGCAGCGCCCAGCGCGTAGACCATCTCCGTCGCGGCCGGAACGAGCGAGACCACCCGCATCGTCGCTAGGTTAGGCGGATGGACGACGTCGTCGAGAAGATCGCCCGCGAGACCGTACGGGCGTGGCCCGACCTCGCGGAGGGCACGCGCACCGGCCGGCCGAAAGCATGGGGCGCGCTCGCCGGGCACGGCGTCACCGCCTTACGGGATCAGCTGGGGCGTCCCCTCCAGGACGACGAGCGCAGGCGACTCTGGGATGCGCTCTGGCGCGCAGCGCGACAGGTCCGGCCGCCCTAACCTGACATTCCGCGCGACCGAGACCGACGGGGAGGCCGGGTCGATGGCGCCGCACGGCCTGATCGCAACGATCACGATCGCCCTCGGCGTCGCTTTTCTCGGCGGCTTCCTCGCGAGCAAGCTCCGTCTCCCGCCGATCGTCGGCTATCTCGCCGCCGGCATCGCGGTGGGTCCGTTCACGCCGGGGCTCAGCGCGGACCCGCAGATCGCGCCAGAGCTCGCCGAGATCGGCGTGATCCTGCTGATGTTCGGCGTCGGCATCCACTTCTCGCTGCCAGATCTCTGGTCCGTCCGCTGGGTCGCGATCCCGGGGGCGGTGGGACAGATCGTCGTCGCGACCGCAGTGACCGCCCTCGTCGTCCCGCTCTGGGGCTGGACGTACGCGCAAGGCATCGTCTTCGGGCTCTCGATCTCGATCTCGAGCACGGTCGTCCTGATCCGCACGCTCACCGAGGTGGGCTTGCTCGACTCGGCGCACGGACGCATCGCGGTGGGCTGGGTCGTGGTGGAGGATCTCGCGATCGTCGTCGTGCTCGTCCTTCTGCCGCCGCTCGCGCCGTTGCTCGGGGGCTCGGGAGGCGGTGGTGGAGAGAACCTCGTCGGCGCTCTCGCGATCACGCTCGCGAAGGTCGCACTGTTCGGCGTCCTCATGGTGGTCGTAGGAACGCGGATCATTCCCTGGCTTCTGGCGGAGGTCGCTCGCACCGGCCACCGCGAGCTCTTCACCCTCTGCGTTCTCGTCGTCGCGATCGGCGTCGCCGTCATCGCCGCGCTGGCGTTCGAGGTGTCTCTCGCTCTCGGCGCATTCCTCGCGGGCGTCGCGATCAGCGAATCGGACCTGAGCCACCAGGCAGCGGCGGAGGCGCTCCCGCTCCGCGACGCCTTCGCCGTGCTGTTCTTCGTGTCGGTCGGCATGCTGTTCGACCCGACGTTCGTCGTCCGCGAGCCACTTTTGGTCGCGGCGGTCGTGGCGCTCGTCGTGCTGCGCAAATGGCTTGTCTCGTCCGCGATCGTGCTGGCGCTGGGCTACCCCCTCCGCACGGCCTTCATCGTGGGCACCGGCCTCGCGCAGATCGGTGAGTTCTCGTTCGTTCTCTCGAACCTCGACCGCAGCCTCGGCGTGCTCCCGGCGGAGGCGCACGACCTGATCATCGCGGCGGCGCTGATCAGCATCACGCTGAACCCGCTGCTCTTCCGTTCGGTCGATCCACTCGCCGAACGCGCGCGCCGCCTTCCACTGATGCGCCGGTTGGAGGAACGGCGCGCCGGCGCGCTCGCCCGTCTCGAGCGCGAGCCCGAGGAGGGGCTTCGGCGTCACGCCGTGGTCTGTGGGCACGGTCAGGTCGGGGCGCTAGTCACGCGAGCGCTCCAGCGCCGGAACATGGAGTGCCTGGTCATCGAGCAGGATCGCCGGATCGTCGAAGATCTCCGGGCTTCGGGAACGCTGGCGCTCTACGGCGATGCGGGTCACGAGCTCGTGCTCGAGCGTGCCCACCTCGAGCGCGCCATCCTGCTCGTGATCGCGCTTCCCGATCCACAGACCTCCCGGCGCGTGATCGAAGTGGCGCGCCGCGCCAACGAGCGCATCGGCATCGTCGCCCGCGCGCATAGCAAGGATGCCGCGGATTACTTGCGCAAAGCCGGCGCGAACGAGGTTGTGCTCGGCGAAGAAGAGCTCGCGATCGAGATGACCGGCTACGCGCTGCATCGGCTGGGCGTTTCTCCGCAGGAGATCGCGCTCATCGCGCGGGGACTGCGCTCGCGCTAGCTAGGCCCCCGCTGCTTCTTGTGTTGGGTATTTGCAGCGCCGAGTAGCTGGCGCCCGTCTCGACTCGGACAAGCGGACTGCCCACTGTCCCAAGGATTGCGTCGGTCAGCGCGTACTGCTCTTGTGATGAGCCGACCGGGTGCCGCGAAGCGTTTGCGTGCGACGCTATGGGCGTGCGGCTACGCCGACTCGCGTCTCTGGCGCTGCGCGCTCGCCTCGGCATCCTGAGCGCGGTTGATCCGGCACGGTCGTTCTTCGTCGCGTCGGCAGGTGAACGACTGCACCTGCTGCGTGGCGACACGCTTGAGATTGCGCACAGCTGGCGACTCCCGACGACGCTCCGAGGGTGGAGTGCCGCATCGCCCGCGGGCCCGGTTGCGCTACTGAGCGGTCCGGACACGGTGAGCATGCTCGAGCCTGACGGAACGCCCCGCTGGGTCACGAGGCACACGCCCTGGTCGGACGCGCGTGAATCTGGCTGCACGTGGTTCGATGAGGCGGGCAGCGCGTTTGCTGTCATCCCCGACGCACAGAGCGAGTTCTGCCTGGTCGTGCACCTCGACGCGCACAGCGGTAGCGTGCTCGCGCAGCAGCGCATCGCCGGCGAACCCGCGGGCATCACACCGCTGCCACAGCGTGGCTGGGTCGGTCTGTCCGAGGGTGAGGGTCAGGACGCCGCACGCGCCTGGTGGATACGGCTGGCAGCGAACGGTCGGCTCGACGTGCGCGATGCCGGCTGGCACGACGAGATCCTGACCGACTGCGATCCCATCGGAGCGCGCATTCTTACGACGCCACACAGCGGGAGGGGCCCACTCCGTGTCCGCGCCTTCCCCGACCTGAGCCCGCTGCGACTCCTGGAAGCAACAACCGACGGATGTTTCTGGAGCGAGACCGCGTGCTTCGTCGGCGAGCACATCGTGGGGCAGCTGCTCGGCGACGGCGAGGACCGGCTCGTGGTGGTGGATTCGCAGGGAACGATCATGACCTTCGACACCGGGCCGGGCTTCGTCCCGGGGGACGGCTACCTTGTTGGTGCGGCGAATGGCACCTGGCTCACGGCTGGACGCAGCGAGATCGCGCGCTGGTCACTCTCCGAGTGATCGCTGCCGCGTGTCCGACGAATGCGGCCTCGCGGCGGAAGCCGATCCTCAACACGACAAGCAGCGGGTGCCTAGCTAGTTGGAGGGCACCGCCCAGTCGGCGGGAAGGATGTGCATCCACGTCTGACCCGGTGAGAGCAGCACCTTCTCGCCCTGATCCGTGTAGAAAGCGAACGGGTCGAACCAGCTCGAGCGGTACCACGTCGCTTCCTGACGGCGACCGTCCCGGAAGATCGAGGCGTGGCCCGTGCCGACGAGCCTCATGTCGAGGCTTTGGGCGCCGCCCGCGTCGTCGCGGACTTCAGTCGCCCAGACGTCCGTGTTGATGACCACGATGTTGCGCGCCGCGATGGCGACGCCGTTCGCGCCGTCGACCTCGCGCTGGTAGACGGTGCCGTTCGACTGGTACCGCGCGTAGGTCTTGGTGCTTGCGTCGTAGTCGTAGCGGACCGCGGCGTCCACGCGGTAGGGAATGCCGAGCGTGATCGCGGTGCGCGCGCCGAGGAATCCGCCCGCCCAGGGCGCGTGATCGACAGACCGCAGGAACCCCCACCTTGGCACGTTCACCGGCGCGCCGCCACCGACGCCGTTCGCGGCCGCGCGCAAGGATGCGGTCGAGGTGAACAGGTTGTGGGGTACGACCTTGCCGTCGACGCCGGAGCGGTAGAAGAAGTTGCCCTGACCGAGCTGCGGAGACACGCCCACGTAGTTGCCGTTCGCCATGTCGGCGTAGACGAGATCCATCATCAGCTGCGATCCGCCCGAGAAGACGAGTACCCCGCGCACCATGGGCGTCGTGTAGCGGTCGGAGAATCGCACGCTGCGCACCGCGCCGACCTCCGCGGCATCCTGCGAGTGGAAGTAGGCGGCGAGCCGCGTGATGTTCCCCTCGACGAGCAGCTCCACCATCATGTCCGCCTGGCTGATGCCGTGATGCGGACGGCCGGCCGGGGCGTTGTCGATCTTCACCGCGAGCGGACGGCGCGTGACCGGGCTGCCGCTCGTGGTCGCGACGCCGGTCAGCGGCCAGCACTCCGTGCACGCCGGGTTCGAGAGGTCGGTCGCGGGCGTGACCCACTGGTCGAAGCTCCACGCGAGCGTGCGCGGGCCACCCACGACCGCCGCGTTCGAACGAAGGACGCCGACGTGTGTCGATCCGTCGTCGAGCGAGCTGAGCGTCGCGAGGTCGCCAAAGCCGTCCTTGTTCCAATCGCCGGCGACTAACTGTGTCTGCAGCCAGGGCATCGAGAACGGCGTGAAGGAGGCGATGCCGCCCGGGTCGGTGAAGGCCAGGCTCCTTGCCGCGTTGAATACGTGCACGCGGACCGAGCCATCGTTGTACCAGTAGAACGAGAGCAGGTCGGTCAGGTGATCGCCGTCGTAGTCGGCCGCGACGATCTTCGCGCGCGAAAGGTCATAGGCCCCTTCCGACGACTCCCACATGCCCGCCCAGCCGTTCACCGGCTGCAGTCCGCTCGGGGTGGGGTTGAACACGTGGACCCGGATCTTGAGGTTGGGGTACTGGTAGACCGAGGCGATCTGGTCGGGGCCGTCAGGGCGCGTGAAGTGCCCGACCGCGAACCGCGCCCGCGACGTGTCGTACTGGCCGACTCCGGAGTCGTACACGCCCTGGTTCCCGCCGTAGACGAACTGCTTGCCATCCGACTCGAAGTAGTGGATGCGCATATCGAAGTTGTCGTACTGGTAGATGAGGAGCAGGCCGCTTCGGCCGGTCGTGGAGAACTTACCGGCGACGACCGCCTTCGTGCGGCTCCACGCGTACGAGTCGCTTCGCCACCAGCCCTGGTCGCCCTGGAACTGGAAGCTCGTACCGTTCGACGTCCACACCAGGATGCGCACCGAGGTCCCGCCGTCGTCGTAGAGGGCGACAATGTCCGTCTTCCCGTCGGAGTTCACGTCGGTGGCCGCGACCTTCATTCGCCCCAGGTCGAAGGCGAAATCGGGGCTCTGGTACCAGGGTGACGCGGTGAACTTGTCGTCGGTCCCGGTGCGGTCGAGGACCGAGATGCGCATGCCGAGGGTGTCGTTGGCGTCGAAGAGCGAGGCGATCTGGGTGTAGCCCGCGCCCTTGAAGTCGCCCGAGACCACTAACCCGTTGGCGAGCGTCTGCGCGCTCGCGGTGTGTCCTCGGGGGTCCGCCGTGGGTATGAGCCAGAGGACGCAGGTGACGACGGTCAAGAGAACGGTCAGAAGACGCTTCGTCACTTGCCTGCTCACTTTAGCCGACGTTGCTTTCCTTCCGTACAAGCATGCAAGGGCCTGAACGCAAATTGCGGGCCAGCCGATACGGCCGTGGCGAACCAGCTGCGGCCGCTGTGGTAATCAGGTGCGATGAGACGACCGGCGATCCTTCTCGCCGTCGCGGCGATCGCGTGCGCACCGGAGACGGTCTCTCCCTCGCCGACGCCGGCGATGGCCGCCGCCACGATGACGTTGCCTCCGCCGACGACCCCGGCGCCGGTCGCTTGCGCGTCGGTGCCCGCGCTCCTCACCAGCGCCGCGACGCCCGTCCCCGCGCCGCTCGCCAGGTCGATGCCCTCGCCGGCACCGCCGGGTACGTACCTATTCGCAAAGGACTCGACCACCCTCCAGCTCTATTCGGGAGGACAGCTCCGTGAGCTGAAGCTGCCAAAGCCGATCAGCCTCTGGCACGCCGTCCTGTCCAGCGACGGGACTCGGGTGTCCGCACTGCTGAACGAGGCGGAACCCAATCGATCGATCCTCTGGAGCTCCACCGGGACCGCGCGCTCCATTGACGTGCCCTTCTCGGCGGGTGCCGCGTGGGTGAGCTGGTCAGCTGACGCGCGCTGGGTCGGCGTGGTCCCGAACCCCGAGCTGGCCGAGGAGATCTATCTGGCCGGGACGGATCACGAGGCATCGCTCTTCGCTCCGGGAGGCCATGTCATCGACATGCGCTGGCGGAACGCCAACGAGCTCTCCTTCCTGACCGCGGCCTCGCGACAGATTCCCGTCGCGGACGCGACCCTCTGGAGCTGGCGCACGGGAACGGCCCCGTTCGCGCTTACCAGGTTCAACTCGGTCGGTCTGATGGCCTGGCGTCCCGACGGCGCGATGCTCGCGTACTGGACGGTTGGCACGGATGGCCTCCCCGTGGTCAAGGTCCGTGATGTGGTCCTCGGGGATCGAACCGTTCTGACCGTGAGTGATGTCCTCAAGGCAAAGGAGAC
>DASYSC010000028.1:0-4866 GCA_036003765.1 Candidatus Limnocylindria bacterium | reverse complement strand
ACGACGTGCAGCCGCCCGATCCGCTCGACAGATGGCAGAGCGAGCCCTTTGAGCCAGAGGTGCGCGAGGGCCGCCTGTACGCGCGCGGGGTGTCCGACAACAAGGGACCGATGCTGATCCCGATCAAGGTCGCCCAGGCCTTCTTCGCTTCGCGCGGCGCGCTCCCGCTCAACGTGAAGTTCATCTTCGAAGGCGAAGAGGAGATCGGCAGTCGGAACCTCGAGCCGGTCATCGCCGCGAACGCGCGCCTGCTGCGGGCGAACCTCGTGCTTTCGGCCGACGGCGCGATGTGGCGCAGCGACGAGCCCTCGATCACCGTCGGCAGCCGCGGCGTATGCGCGCTGGAATTCAGCATCCGGGGCGCGAGCAAGAACCTGCACTCAGGGCGGTACGGCGGCTCGGTCCCGAACGCGCTGCACGCGCTGGCCGAGGTCGTTGCCGGCCTGCACACGCCGGACGGCGGTGTCGCGATCGACGGCTTCTACGACGACGTCGCTCCGCTGCCGGAAGCGGAACGGCGCGAGATCGCGGCGCTGCCCTTCGACGAAGCGCGCTTTCTGGCCGAGGTGGGCGTGCCCGCGGCGGTCGGCGAACCGGGCTACAGCACGCTCGAGCGTCAATGGATACGTCCGACGCTCGAACTGAACGGCATGTGGGGCGGATACCAAGGGGCGGGCTCCCAGACCATCACGCCGAGCGAAGCGCACGCCAAGATCAGCTGCCGTCTGGTGCCCGACCAGCATCCCGACAGGATCCGTGCACTCGTGGTGCGGCACCTCGAAACACACGTACCGGCGGGCGTCACCCTCTCCATCAGCGGGGAGCGGCATGAGGCGCTGCCGTACCGCATCCCAGCCGAACATCCTGGCCTAGAGACCGCGCGGCAGGTGCTGGAGAAGGTCTATGGCAAAGCGCCGGTGACCGTGCGCATGGGGTCGACGCTGCCCGTGAGCGCGCTCTTCAGACGACTGCTCGGGATCGACACCGTGTTCTTCTCGTTCTCGACCACGGACGAGGACTTCCACTCGCCGAACGAATTCTTCCGCGTGCATCGCCTCCACGATGGTCTTGAGGCGTGGACGCGATTCTGGGAGACCTACCGCTGACGATCAGAACAATGAGCGCCCGCCGTCGATCGAGAGCACCTGTCCGGTGATCCACGAGGCCCTCGAGGAAACGAAGAACCGCACGCCGTTCGCGATGTCTTCAGGACGTCCGAGGCGCCGCAGCGCGATCCCCTCGATGAGGCGCCGCTGGCCTTCCTCGCCGTAGCTTTGCCACTGCCGCTCGGTCGTCGGATTCGAGCGCACGAAACCAGGGGCGATGCAGTTCACGGTGATGCCGAAGGGTCCGAGCTCGTGGGCCATTTGCCGAGTGAAGCCGATCTGTCCGGCCTTGGCGCTGGCATACGCCTGGATCCCGGTCAGGCTCACGCTGCGTCCCGCGCCGGACGAGATATTCACGATTCTCCCGGCGCGGGCCGCCTTCATCGCGGGGATGACGGCGCGCGTGCAGAGGAATGTGCTCGTGAGATTCGCGTCCACGATGGCTCGCCAATCGTCGTCGCTGATCTCGTCAAGCGGTCGCCCGACCTGTCCGGCGACGCCGCCCGCATTGTTGACGAGCACGTCGATGGAGCCGATGCGTTCGATCAGCTGCGCGACCTGGCGCGGGTCCGCGAGGTCGGCGGTGTCGCGGTCGACGCGATGGACGGTGGCGCCGTCATCCTCGAGTCCCGCCGCGATCGCGGCGCCGATCCCGTGCGCCGTTCCGGTGACGAGCGCCACCTTGCCGATGAGTTCAGGCACCACTGGACCAGCCGTTCTGGATCAGGTCGCGAACCTCGGCCACGCCGGTCCGCCAGACCTCGAGGATTTCCTCCTCCGGTCGCTGATACGACCCGCCGAAGACGCCGTCGACGGTCAAGCGGCGCAGCTCGTCGGGGGCAGCCTGCCGGATGCGACTTTGGGGGATGGGCGGCTTGACGCCGCTGGGCATCACGACACCGGGGATGCGCGTCCATGGGAAGTTCTCCATCCAGGAGCCATGTGAGGACTCTTTCTCGTAGCGTTGCACGACCGCCCAGACACGCGGAGCGTTCCACCAGTCGTGGAAGAGCAACTGGACCCGCGCCTTTCGAGGTTCCGTTAGCCATTCGCGCAGCACGCCCGAGGCGGGCGTGTTGCCGCCGTGCCCGTTGATCACGGCGATCCGTCGGAAGCCCTGACCGAAGAGTGAATCGAGTAGGTCGCGGATGACGGCTATGTATGTGCTGGTGCGCAGGGATGGGCTACCGGGGAACGCGGCGAAGTACGGCGTGATGCCGAATGGGAGGGCTGGCAGAACCGGAACGCCGAGCGGTTCGGCCGCCTCCACGGCCACGCGTTCGGCGAGGATCGCGTCGGTCCCGACTGAGAGGTAGCCGTGCTGTTCCGTGGATCCGATCGGCAGCACGATGCGGTCGTCGTGGCCGAGATATTCCTCGAGCATCTTCCAGTTGCAGTCATGGACCCTCATGAACGCCTCCTTGCTTCAGCCCTCCGGAGTCGGGAAGAGTGGGTGGAATCCTGCCTGCGCCTTCGCGATGGTCCTTTGGGCGTACCACTGCTGCAGCACCATCGCAACGACAAACCCCAGCACGCCGATGCCAAGAGGCGTGCCAACTCCAACACGTAGCGCCGCGATTGCCGCAATGACTCCCGCGAGCACCGAGTTCAGGATCGTGACCACCGTCGGCGTACCGGCGATCATCTGGACCAACCAAAACAGCCTGCCCCCGCCGGGCTGCACGCCCATGGTGATGCCGATGCCGCGTAGATCGTCGTGGGCGCTCATCACGAAGTACCGCTCGAGGTCGGGTGCCAGCTCCAAATAGGCGGCCCGGATGCGGTTCATGCCGATGACGCACTGAGCTTCGTGGTAGTTGGACGCGCCGAGGCGGATGTACGTCGCCACGCCGATGAACAAGATGATCGGCAGGATGACCAGAGCGAAAAGCGTGAACCCTTCGCCGAACGCCGACGCCTGGGCCACGAGCGCCAGGGCCACGATCGCCCCAGTCAATGTCGAGAGGAACATCCCCGCGCGGCTGAATGCCTCATTCCAGGCGAGCGCGCGCGACGCCAGCAAGCTCCAGTGCTCCGTTGACAGGATCTGCAGCCGAAGCGAAGGCGACGGTCCTTGGCTCGGGCTCGGTGCGGGCTCTGCGCCCAGTCCGGTCCCGGCGCCGACGCGTTCAAAGGACATCTCGATCGGCCCTCGCTTTCCCCTGTGGTCCCGTCGGCACGAGACGATCCCGCGCCGCGCGCTCGCAGCCTACGAGACCCCGAGCCGCCCCACACTACGAACGCGATCCCGATCTCGACGAGAACGGCTTCGACCGCAGGCGCGACCGCCAGCAATCCTCACACTCGTCGGAAGCGCAAGAACCATCGTCGGACCCGCACGTGTTTCTTCATCCGGGTTGCCTGCACTGGCTCTTTCGCAAGCTGCGGCACAGGGGTGACCATCATCTCTTCGTGTCCGCTGGCTTGCGCAGCCCGACAATCTTTCGCGAGTACCGGCGTACGCTCTGTGGAAGCATGCAACCTGGCGCGTCGACCTGAGCGACCGGCCCACGGGGGTCTGGTGCCCTAGTTAGGAATGCTGTCGGAGCCGCGCTCAATCGAGCCGATCGCGCAGAAGTCCGTCACGATCATGCCCAGCGCGACTCCGGCCAGGAACCAGATATCTGGTACGCGTCGACAGTAGTGTCGGGCTCTCAGCATTTCATGACGCTTCCGTCATGGCGCGCGCCCCCAACACACGCACACTTAGGTCATGGAACTCACGGTGCGCGCGCAGCGTGCTACAGCCCTGAAGTTCGGGATCGCCGCGGCGCTCGCGGGTCTGGCCCTCACGGCCGTGGCGATCCTTCGTGACCTCGCTACGTCCCAGTCCTAAACAGCGGATGGAGGCATCGCTTGGGAATCATCGTGTGGATCATCATCGGGCTCGTCGCCGGCTGGCTCGCCGGACAGATCATGAAAGGAAGCGGCTACGGTCTGATCGGTGATCTCGTCCTCGGCCTCGTCGGCGCGGTCGTCGGCGGATGGCTCGTGGGCCTGGTCGCGCCGGCTGCGGAACCAACTGGATTCTTGGGATCGATCATCGTCGCAACGATCGGGGCGATCGTCCTCATCTTCATCGCAAGGGCCATACGAGGCCGGGGAATGGCGCGCACATAGGAGCATGACGGCGCCGCCGGCGCGGAGCGGCCGATACAGGCGAGAGGGGCCAAAAGCGCTCGGGTTGAGTCTTGTGCGCCTCGGTTTAGTACGTCCGCCAAGTAACCAAGAGGAGTCGCCGAGAGGTTCTGATCGAGACGCGCCGGAGACCCGGAATGACGGTTCGTCATGCGAACTTGTCCCGATGGGGTCGATGCTGCTCGCGTTGCCACGCAATCGAATCCCGCGTAATCGCCGAGTGGCTCCTCTTAGGGTTGCTGATCTTGAGATCGATGCCTTGTATCAGCGCATCCGTCAGGGGACGCGCGAGGTGCGGCTTTCGCCGGGCGAGCACATCCTCCTATACACCCTCGCCGCGAAGGCCGGCGCCGTGGTCAGTTATCGCGAGATCGCGGACGCGCTGGGGCGGACCGACCCCGATGTCCGAAACAACACGCTCGCGCGCCACCTCAGTAGCCTCCGCCGGAAGCTTCGGGACGATCCTCATCGCCCCCGCTATATCGAGACGGTTCTCGGCCTCGGCTACCGATTCGTCGCGGCCGCCTGAAACGAGGGAACTGTCCCCGCTTGGGTCGCCTCGTGGTTGGCGGGTGTTGCAGCCTTCCGCGCCGACGCCGAAGCGACGGGCTAAGACGCCGGT
>DASYSC010000027.1:0-60625 GCA_036003765.1 Candidatus Limnocylindria bacterium | reverse complement strand
AGCATTCGCGGCGCGGTGCTCGTTGTCTATCCGAGAGCGACTTAGTTCAGGACGCGGTCCACCGCTCCGACGAGCTCGTCGACCTCGAACGGTTTTCCGAAGATCCGGGCGGCGCCGAGGAGGCCACCGACCTCCCGCCGGTCAGGACGACCGCTCACGACGACGATCGGGACGTCGCGCGAATCGGGCCGTCGTTCGCGCCAGCGCGCGATGAACTGGGCACCATCGAAATCAGGGAGACCAAGGTCGAGCACGACCGCCGCGGGCTTTCGCGCCAGTGCCGTACGCAATGCTTGAGCACCATCGACGGCCGGCAGGGGATCGAGACCCGCGGCTCGTAAGCACTCCGTAATAAGTTTGCGTAAGTCCGGATCGTCCTCGATGACGAGGACGCGCCGCTTTAGTGGCGGCTTCATCCAAACCATGGTGTCACTCGTTTCGGTGGAGCGCCAGCAGCGAGCGGGTAATCCAGCGACTAGATGCCCCGCAGCAGCTCAGCGAGCGGGACGTCCAATCGCCGCGCGAAATGGGCCAGAGCGGCGAGCGAGGGAGCGACGCGGCCGGTTTCCATCTTCCACACGTACTGCCGCTGGAAGTAGACAACTCCCTTGGCGCTCGCGCCGAGCTGGGCCATGGTCATCCCCTTCTTTTCGCGGAGCGTCCGGATGCGCTTTCCGACCTTCCGCAGCAGACGCGGCTCTCCCGGAACGTCGGGGTTCACCCGCGCCGGCATACGAACTCCACGATCGCGCTGACCGCCTCATCGCCGTACGGCGCGGTGAACATCGCGCGAGAGTGCTCTCGTCCGCCGAAGAAGATGAGTGTCTTCGGCGTGTTCGCCTCCGTGAAGCACCGCAGGACGTTCGGTGCCGCGCGCAGAGAGTCGCGGTCCGCGCAGACAAAGAGCTTCCGACCGCTGATCTTCTTTGCGAGCTCCTCCGGCACCACGGCCACCGGCGCCGAGACGGCGACGACGCATTCGACATCGTTCTCGAAGCTCGACGCGAGCACGACGCTTCCGCCCATCGAGGCGCCGACCAGTGCGATCTCACCGGCTCCGCGGTCGCGGAGCGCGGCTTTCGCCGCGCGAAGGTCGGTCACCGGGCTCCACGCTGTGGGCGGCCGGTACCGGTTGGTCTTGCCGCTCGAGCCGTCGTAGCCGCGCAGGTTCACGGCAAGCGCCGCGACGCCGCGCGCCGCGAAACGCGGCGCGACGTTGCGCCAACCGGATGCGTCCCAGTTCGCTCCGTGCACGAGGATCGCGACGCGCTCGGCGGGGACATCGCCGTAGAGCTCGGCCTGCAGCGTCTCGCGTTCGCTCGCGAAGCTGAGGAGCGTCGGCAACGCGCTCGCGGCGGCCATCGGTCAGGGCACCGGATCGAGAAGCGGTTTCCCGTCGAGGAACGCAAGGATGTTCTCGGCGGCGCGCACGGCCATCCGGGTTCGCGTTCGCTCCGATGCCGAGGCGATGTGCGGGAGGAGCACAACGTTCTCGAGCGCGAGCAGCGCCGGCTCGACCGCGGGCTCACGCTCGTACACATCGAGACCGGCGCCGGCAATCACGCCCTCCTTCAGCGCGTCGGCCAGCGCCTTTTCATCCACAACCGGCCCGCGCGAGGTGTTGACCAGGATCCCGGTGCGCTTCATCTTGCGTAGCCGCTCCGCGTTCATGAGATGGCGCGTCTCCGGCAAGAGGGGCACGTGCAGCGAGACGAAGTCGCTCCGCGCGAGCAGCTCGTCGAGGGTCGGAACGAACGTCGCCCCGACCTCGCGCTCGGCGTCCTCGTTGCGCCGCGCGTCGTGGTAGAGGATGGTCATCGCGAAGCCCGTCGCGCGGCGAGAGAGCGCCTTGCCGATGCGTCCCATGCCCACGACCCCGAGCGTCGCATGGTTGACGTCCTGCCCGGTGAACATGAACGGCGTCCATCCCCGGTACTTGCCGGCGCGCAGGAAGCGCTCGGCCTCGCCCAACCGTCGCGCGGCCGCCAGCAGCAGCGCAAACGCGCCGTCCGCGGTGGTCTCATCGAGGATGCCTGGCGCGAAGGTGACCGGGATCCGACGCTCCTTGGCGGCGGCGACGTCGATGTTGTCGTATCCGGTGCCCATCGTCGCGATCATCCGCAGGCGCTTCGCCCCGCGGATGGCCTCCCCGTTCACCGGGTTCGCGGGGAGCGTGTAGACGACGTCCGCTTCGCCGATCATCCGCGCGACCTCGTCGGCCGTCGGGATCGGCGGGTCGTCGGGTCCGACGACGACGTCGCCGCGCCGCCGCAGCATCGCGAGCGCCTCGTCGGCGACGGGCCGTGTCACGACGATCTTCACGAGCGCCGAGGAGCATATTGCGGCCACAATTCGACCGTGCCGAAACGCGTCGCGGTCGACGAGGTCGCCGCGCACAACGAGCGCATGTGGGAGCGCCTCGCGAAAGCAGGCATCCCGTACACCCGCCCGGAGGGCTCGCCGCCGCGGAGCAAAGCCGGGAAACGCCGCTTCCTCGACGAGCTGACCGAGGGGACGCTCGGCGCGTTCGAGGCGGCGGGCAGGCGCGTCCTCTGTCTCGCCGGTGGGGGTGGATGGCACGCGATCCTCTTCGCCGAGCTCGGCGCCGACGTGACGCTCTTCGATATCAGCTCGCGCCAGCTCGAGACCGTCCGAGGGCTCGCGCGGCGTCGTGGGACCGAGCTCGCCTACGTGCGCGGGGATATGCGCGACCTCTCCGCGCTCGGCAGCGGCGAGTTCGACCTCGTCTACCACAACCACTCGATCGTTTTCGTGCCGGACGCGGCGCGCGTGATCTCCGAGGTCGCGCGCGTGCTGTCGATCGGCGGCCTCTACATCTTCTCGACGATGCACCCGGTGACGCTCCGCATGTACGAGAGCTGGACCGGCACGGGGTGGCGGCTCAAGATGCGCTACTTCGACGACGGGGCGGTCCCCATCGCCGACCCGACGTGGGAATTCGGGAAAGTCCGGGTCCGCGCGCCGACGCTCGAATACGGACACCGCATCGGAGACCTCGTAAACGCGTGCGCGAGATCAGGCCTGGTCATCGACGGGCTCTGGGAATACTCGCCGAGCTACGACGGCGGCCCGGCGGGCTCCGAGGAGGATCTGGAGCGTCAGCTCCCGGCGTTCATTCGTTTTCGCGCACGGAAGATCGGCGCGACGGCTGGCGGCCCGCGCGCAACGAACGGCTCGCGTCGGCGTACTGATCCACCAACGCCGCCAGCTTTCGCGCGGCCACCGGGATATTCACAGCCCAGCCCACGCCGAAGACGTGGTCGCTGAAGATCACGTCGCTCTCGGGATCCCAGTACGCCTTGCGCAGGCGTTCGATCGTCGGCAGGCGGAAGTCGTACGGGATGACGCCCGCGACCTTGCCATGCCAGGTGCGCTCGGCGTCCGGCTTGCGGAGCTCCTGATAGAGCGCGCCGAAGAACGCGACCCACACCAGCGTGCGGGCGAGCTTGTACAGATCTTTCATGCCACCTCCACGGGGGGTTCTCGGGGAGCGGAGTCCCCCAGACCGCTGGTGCCGGGATGCGTCGCGGGGAGCCCTTTCGCGCACAGCGGGCACTCTGACGGGGCATAGGTCGGAATCTCGAGGGTCCAGAGCGCGTGAAGCGGCACATCGAGACGAGCCGCTCCGCCGGAGCGGTCCACGAGGACGGCGGCGCCGACGACGGTCGCGCCCGCGGACCGCACCGCGTCCATCGTCTCCTGAACGGACCCTCCGGTGGTCATGATGTCGTCGACCACGAGCACGCGCTCTCCGCGACCGAGCTCGAAGCCACGGCGGAACTCGCGACCAGCCGCGTTCTGAGGCCGCTCGGCATAGACCGCGCGCAGGCCGAGCTGCCGCGCGACCTCGTGCGCGAGGATGACCCCGCCCATCGTCGGACCAGCGACGGTCGCGAGGTCGAGCGGTCGTGCCCGGTCCGCGATCGCGCCGCACAGGCGCTCGGTCTGGACCGGGTGCTGAAGCACCTGGAACTTCTCGAGATACGTCGGCGAGTGCCGTCCCGATGCGAGCACGAAATGACCATCACGCAGGGCGCCCGACCCGCGGAAGATGCGCTCGACGTCGGCCGGAGTGATCGGCATCGCGACGTATTCTGCGCGGATGCGCGCGCTCACCGTGATTCCCAAGAAGCCTGGAACGAGTGAGGTGCGCGAGGTGCCCGATCCGGTGCCGAACGACGACGAGGTCGTCGTCGACGTCATCCGGGTCGGGCTCTGCGGCACCGACGCGGAGATCGACCACGGCGAGTACGGCGTCGCTCCGCCCGGCTCCGACTTCTTGATCCTCGGACACGAGAGCTTCGGCCGAGTCAGCCGGCCCGCGCGCCGTCCGAATGGGAAGGCGACGGAGCTCCTGGACTCCGTGCCGGTGGTGGCGAGCGTGCGCCGGCCCGACGGCTGTCCGAACTGCTCGCGCGGCGAGGCGGACATGTGCCTCTGGGGGGACTACACCGAGCGCGGCGTCGGCGGACTGCACGGCTTTTGCGCGGAGCGCTACGCCGAGCGGCCCGAGTATCTCTTCCCCGTGCCCGAGGAGCTCGTCGACGTCGCGGTGCTCCTGGAGCCTCTGACCATCAGCGAGAAAGGATGGCGCCACGTCACGGTCGCGCAGCGGCGCATGACGGTGTGGGAACCCAGGCGCGCGCTGGTCACCGGCGCCGGGCCGGTGGGGATCCTCGCCGCGGTCGTGCTGCGGCTGCGGGGAATGGACGTGACAGTCGTCGAGCGCACGGAGAAGCCCGAGCGCCGCGCGTTGCTCGCCAAGATCGGCGCGACGTACGCGGCCACGTCGATCACACCCTTGCACGACATCGTCGGCTCGAACGGCCGCACCGACGTCATCCTCGAGGCGACGGGCAGCTCGCAGGTGGCGTTCGCGGCGATGGACCTCATTGGACCGAACGGGGTGTTGATCCTCACGAGCGTGACCGGCGGCAGCCGATCGCTTGAGGTGCGGGCCGATGACATCAACAGGCGGCTGGTCCTCCGGAACGCGATGGTCCTCGGGACGGTCAATGCCAACGCGGCCGACTTCCGCCAGGGCCTCGTCGACCTCGCCGCGGCCGAGCGGCGCTGGCCCGGCTTCCTCCTTTCGTTGATCACGCGCCGCGTGCCGCTCGAGCGGGCGGCCGAAGCCCTGCGGCACGATCCGTCACAGATCAAGCAGGTTGTGGAGATCCATCCATGAAGGTCCACGACGTTTCGCTCGTCCTGCGGCCGGACATGGTCACCTGGCCGGGCGAGCCCGGGCCCACATTCGCGCCGCTGCGCCGGATCGCGATGGGCGATACGGCGAACGTCTCGCTGGTCACCTTCGGGAATCACACCGGCACGCACGTCGATCCGCCGATCCACTTCATCGAGGGCGCGAACACGGTCGACAAGGTGCCGATCGACGCACTCGTGGGCCCGTGCCGCGTGGTCGCGTTTCCCGAGTCGGGTCACGTATCGGAAAGATGGCTCGACGGCGCGAACATCCCGGCAGGGACGGAGCGGCTCCTCTTCAAGACCCGCAACAGCGAGCGATGGGCCGATCCGACCACGCCGTTCACACGCGACTTCACTGCGATCGACGCGAGCGCGGCACGGTGGTGCGTCGAGCGCCGGGTCAAGCTCGTTGGTGTCGACTACCTCTCGATCGAGCCGCAGGGTCCGGAGAAGCAGGGCTACCCGGTGCACAACACGCTCCTGCGCGCGAACGTGGTGATCATCGAAGGCCTGGACCTGCGCGCGGTCGCCGCCGGCGATTACGAGCTCGTCTGCGCGCCGCTCAAGCTCCAGGGCGGGGACGGCGCTCCCGCGCGGGTGTTCCTGATCGAACGGTGACCGATCCCGGCGCGGAGTACCGCTTCCTCGACCGGGCCGCGGATCGCATCGCCGAGATCGACGTGGCGCTCGATCGCGGCGAGATCGACGAGGCGAGCTGGCACGCGCGCGTCGCCGAGATCATCCGCCCGGCGTACCTGGCAGCGACCACACCGCAGGCGCAATCCGGTTTCTCCGGAGACGCATCGGCGTGGGAACACGCCCGCGGGATCATCGCCAACGCGATCGACCGCGACGGCACGTTCCTCGATATCGGGTGCGCGAACGGCCTGTTGATCGAGACGCTCGTGCGATGGTGCGCCGCGAAAGGCATAGCGATCGAGGCGTACGGCCTCGATATCGTGCCGGAGCTTGCGGCCCTCGCTCGCGCGCGGCTGCCGCGGTACGCAGACCGCATCTTCGTCGGCAACGGACTCAACTGGGTGGGACCGACGCGCTTCGACTTCGTGCGCGCGGGTCTTGAATACGTACCCGGTCGGCGCAGAGGCGACTTCGTCGCGCATCTGGTACGGGATGTTGTCGCCGACGATGGGCGTCTCGTGATCGGCGTGTACAACGAGGATCGCGATGCGGTGCCCACCCTCGAGAGCATCGTCCAGGGCTGGGGGTACCGCGTCACAGGGCGGTCGGCGCGCCCTCACCGAACTCGTGTGAATGAGCTGCAGCGTGTGTTCTGGGTCGACGGTCCGGCCCGTACCATGGCGTAGATGGCGATCACCCAGCGCCCGCTCGTTCTGCGCCGGGACCTCATCCGGATCTTCGGTGAGGACCGTCTCGTCGCCGTGATCCGGACGTCGACGCCGGAGCTCGCGCGCGAGGCGGCACGCGCCATGAGCGAGGCTGGCGTCCGGCTGGTCGAGATCACGCTGACCGTTCCGGACGCCTTCGAAGTCATCGAGGAGCTCGCGACGGATGAGGCCTTCGCCGCGCGCGGATCGATCGTCGGCGCCGGGACCGTGCTCTCGGGCAGGCAGGCGGAGGACGCGCTGCTCGCGGGTGCCCGGTTCCTGGTCTCCGCCGTCCTCGTCCCCGAGATGATCCAGGCCGCGCGCGCTCGCGACGCGATGAGCATGCCCGGCACGATGACCCCGACGGAGATGGTCAAAGCGGCGGATCTCGGCGCGGACTTCATCAAGGTCTTTCCCGTCTCGGCGATCGGCGGACCTGACTTCATCAGCAACGTGCGGCGCGCGCTCATCAATCTGCCGCTCGTCGCCACAGGCAACATCGAGCTCGATGAGATCCCGGATTACTTCCGCGCCGGCGTGGTGGGATTCGGCGTGGGCGGTCCGCTTATCCGCCCGGATCTCCTCGAGCGCGGCGACGTCGCGAGCGTGATCGCGAACGCGGAGCGGTACCTGGCCGCGACCCGGCGCCCCGCCACGAACTAGCCCGCCATGCCGCGCGATCTCCCGCTCGGCAACGGCGACTTCCTGGTCACCTTCGATGCGCGCTATCAGCTTCGCGACATCTTCTATCCGAACGTCGGCCTCGAGAACCACACGGTCGGCGAGCCGTCCCGCTTCGGCATCTGGATCGATGGGCAGTTCGCGTGGACCGGCGACGACGGCTGGGAGCGTCATATCAACTACGAGCACGAAACGCTCGTCGGCGACACCGAGCTGCTCCATGGGAACCTCGGTGTGAGCCTGCACTTCCGTGACGCCGTCGACTTCGACCGGAATCTGTATTTCAAGGAGGTGACCGTCGAGGACACGACCGGGCGCGAGCGGGAAGTCAGGCTCTTCCAGCATTTCGACGCGCACCTTCTGGGGAACGACACCGGCGACTCCGCCTATTACGACCCGCGCTGCCAGGCGGTCGTCCATTACAAGCGACGCCGCTACTTCCTCATCTCGGGGTCGAGCGGGGGGAGCGCGTACGGGCTCTCGTCGTTCGCGATCGGCCAGAAGGACGCGCCCGGAAAGGAGGGGACCTGGCGCGACGCCGAGGACGGCGAGCTCTCCCGCAATCCGGTCGCTCAAGGATCGATCGATAGCGTGGGTATGGTCGCCGTTTCAGTCCCAGCAAAGGGCAGCGCGACAGCGGTGTTCTGGATCGCCGCGGGCCAGGCCTACGAGGATGTCCGCGAGCTCGATAAGCTCGTCCGCGAGCGGACGCCCGCCGCGTTCATCGCTCGGACGAAGGACTACTGGCGCCTCTGGGCGAACAAGGACGAATCCATCGCCGACCACCTGCCCGTCGAGATCTCCGGTCTCTACAAGCGCTCCACGCTTGTGATCCGCACGCAGGTGGACAACCGCGGCGCGATCATCGCCGGGAACGACTCGGACGTCCTGCGCTTCAACCGTGACACGTACTCCTATCTCTGGCCGCGCGACGGGGCCCTCGTGGCCGACGCGCTCGACCTCGCGGGGTACGGCGAGGTCACCCGCCGCTTCTTCTTCCTCTGCGCCGAGCTCATCACGCGCGAGGGCTACCTGCTGCACAAGTACAACCCGGACGGGTCGGTCGGTTCGTCCTGGCATGCCTGGTCGACGGCCGACGGGCGGCTCGAGCTTCCGATCCAGGAGGACGAGACCGGCCTTCCCATATGGGCGCTCTGGCAGCACTACGAGCGCGACCGCGACATCGAATTCATCCGACCGCTCTACCGCAAGCTGGTCCGCACCGGCGCCGACTTCATGGCCACGTACCGCGAGCCGCGCACCAAGCTGCCGGCCCCCTCGTTCGACCTATGGGAGGAGCGGCGCGGCATCCATGCGTTCACCACGGCCGCGGTGTGGGCGGGCCTCACGGCGGCGCGCAACTTCGCGGTCGCCTTCGGCCAGCACGAGCTGGCGAAGCGCTATGCCGTTGCGGCGCAGGAGATCCGCGATGCCGCGCTCACGCACCTCTGGGACGCGGACCGCGGCAGGTTCGTTCGGACCGTGAGCGTCCTCCCCGACGGCACGATCGTGAAGGACGCGACCATCGACATCTCGCTCGCCGGGATCTTCCTCTTCGGGCTCCTCCCGGCGAGCGACGAGCGCGTGATCTCGACGATGCACGCGATCGAGGAGCGGCTCTCGGTCAAGACCCCGGTTGGCGGGATCGCGCGCTACGAGAACGACTATTACTTTCAGGTCTCGCCGGACATCGCGAACGTGCCAGGCAATCCCTGGTTCGTGGCGACGCTCTGGCTCGCTGAGCATCTCATCGCGATCGCCGAGACCGCCGAGGACCTCGAGCGTCCGCGAGCGTACCTCGACTGGTGCGCGCGGTGCGCGCTCCCCTCGGGGATCCTCTCGGAGCAGGTCCATCCATACACCGGCGAGCCGCTCTCGGTGTCGCCGCTCACCTGGTCGCACGCCGCATTTGTCAGCGCGGTGCAGCATTACGCAAGGCGATCGGCGGCGACGAAAGACCGGTTGCGCGAAAAGGTGCGGACCGCGGGTGAGGTGATCGTATGAAGGCGTCCCGGGCCCTGATCCTTATCGTCGCCGCTGTCGCGCTCGCCGTCTGCACGAGCGCGCCGCCCCCACCGCCGGCGACGCAGGGTGTCGGCCTCAAGGCGACGTTCGTCCTCGCGAACCCGGCAGGACTGCTCGCGCTCGACGACGCTGGGCGAGCGCTCGGTCGCATCGTGGACCTGCCGCCGCAGAGCGCCCCGGCGACGCCGGTCCTGCACCCTACGGGCAAGGCGGTCGTGTTCGCGCTGACCCAGCAGCCGGACAAGAAGACGGGTTTCGGGTCCGACCTCTACTCGGTGAACCTCGACGGCACCGCCTTCCGGCCGGTCGTGCAACACGAGGGCGACAACGTCTTCTACGCGTCGCCGCGGTTCGACAGCACAGGGAACGTCCTCTACTTCCACCGCCGGGCCGCGATCATCCAGGCGGGATCGTTCCTCGGGAACGAGGACTCGATCGAGCGGCTCGACCTGCGGACGGGCGAGCGCAAGCGCATCCTGATGAACGGCGCCGATCCGGCGCTCTCGCCCGATGGCAAGCTCATCGTCTACGTCCATCTCACGCAGGGACAACCCGATGGACTCTGGACCGCGAGCATCGATGGCTCCAACGCCCGGCCCTTCTTCAAGACGAAGGACACCTGGTGGTATCTCCAGGCGCCGCGCTTCTCGCCGAACGGCTGCGAGATCGTCTTCTCAGCGGCTGGACACACGCTAGCGGGGGGCTACGCCCCCCGACCCCCAGTGGCGCAAGCCAATGGGCGGAGTGTTGGGGGGGCAAGGCTCTCCCAAGGTTTGTTGCATCTCAACATCCCGTCCGAGCTGTACGTCGCGCCCTGTGATGGCACGAGCGTCAGGACGATCGGCCAGACGGGGGACGACGTCGTGCCGGCGTGGTCGCCTGACGCCACGCGCGTCGCGTACGTCGGGACGGGGGCGTTCTTCATCTTGACCCTCGCGACGGGGAACGTCCGCACGATCGCGCAGGGTCAGGACTTCTTCTTCGGCGACCTGGTCTGGATCAAATGACCGGTTACGTCATTCGTCCGCGCGGGCGAACCGGTATCCGACGCCGCGAACCGTCTGGATGAGCTTGGGCTCGTCGGGATCGGGCTCGATCTTGTCGCGGAGCCGACCGACGTAGACCTTGAGGTACTGCGTCTCATAGCGGTACTCGGGTCCCCAGACGCGCGTGAGCAACACGTCGTGCGGCAGCGCTTCCCCGGGGTGGGTCGCGAGCTCTGTCAAGAGGTTGAACTCCGTCGGCGTGAAGTGGACGTCCTTTCCCGCACGAAGCACGCGGCGCGCGGTGAGATCGATCACCAGATCGTGGCTCTCGATGAGGCCGGTGCGCGGGGCGCGCGGAGCCGACCGGCGCAGCACGCTCTCGATGCGCGCGACGAGCTCGCGAGGCGAGAAGGGCTTCGTGAGATAGTCGTCGGCGCCGAGACGCAGCCCTTTGATCTTGTCCTCTTCAAGACCGCGCGCGGTGAGCACGATGATCGGGAGGTCGGTTTTCTGCCGCACCTGCTCGAGCAGCGCGAAGCCGTCGCGGCGCGGCAAAGCCAAGTCCAGCACGACGAGGTCGGGGCGCTCCGAGTAGATCATCGCGAGGGCCTCGTCTCCGTCCGCCGCCTCGAGCGGCGTCAGGTCCTGGTGCGCGAAGGAGAGCGAGCTCCGGACAAGGGCACGGACGTCCGGCTCGTCGTCGACGATGAGGACCTTCATGAGGTAGCGAGCGGGAGCGATGCGACGAACGCGGCCCCGCCGCCGGGATTCTCCTCGTACTCGAGCGTGCCGCCGTGAAGAGTGACCAGGGATCGCGCGATCGCGAGCCCTAGTCCCGAGCCAGGCGTTCCGTCGGCGCTCTTCCCGCGGAAGAACTTCTCAAAGATGCGCGGCCGATCCTCGTTCGCGATCCCAGGTCCGTGGTCCCGGACCTCGATGCGGAGCGCGTCGCCCCGCCGGTGCGCCGCGACGAGGATCGGCGTCCCCTGGGGCGCGTACCGGATCGCGTTCACGATGAGGTTCGCGAGCGCTTGCGACATGCGGCTCCGGTCGGCAACAACGATCGGCGGGTCGGGGTCCACGTCGAGCGAGATCCACTGACGCTTCTCTTTCGCCAGGACGGCGTGGTCCGCCACGACGTCGCGGACGAGCGCGACCGAGTCGATCTCCTCTTTCTCGAGCGCGATCTGTCCTTCCTCAAGACGCGCGATCTCGAGGAGCTGGGAAGTGAAGTCCTCCAGGCGTCGCACGTTGCGCTCGGCGCTCTCGGCAAGCTCGCGCTGCGCCGCCGTGAGGGCGCCTGGGCGCTCGCCCAGCAGCAGCTCCACCGCGCCACGTACGACGGTCAAAGGGCTGCGGAAGTCGTGCGACATCGCGGCAAGGAACTCGCTCTTGATGCGATCGGCCTGCCGCAGCGCCATCGCCTCGGCGGCTTGCCGCACGAACTTCTCGCGCTGCGCCCGCAGGTGCTCGAGCTCGCGCAGGAGGCCGGACATCATGTACGCGGCCAGAACCATAACGCTGACGTGGAAAGCGAGGCGTGGCGGCTCGACGACGAGGCCGTAGGTGTCCGCCCGATAAGCGGCAATGGCGACGTACGCAAGCGCGAGCGCGCCGGCCGCGGTGAACGCCCCCGCCGTCCCAAAACGGAAGCCACCCCCGATTATCATCAGGGTCGCGACCACGAAGGTGGTCCAGTTCGGATCGGCGGCAAAGACGAGCATGCCGAGCGCGACTACCGCGATGTCGATGACGAACATGGCTCGGGTCAGCCGGTCGAATCTCGCGAGTGCGCGCTCGCTGTGCAACAGCCAGTACACGATCGCGGCATAGGCGAGCACGAACGCACCTAACCCGTAGAGGTACACCGGGCCGATGTTGGGGAAGCTCGGCCCCAGAAAAAAGATGAGGGCCGCGCCGCCCAGACGCGCCCAGTTGAACGTTCGCTCGAGCCGCTCCGCCACCGCGCTCGTTACGGTAGCGCTCGGCGGGATGCCATGACTGCGCTCGCCGGGTTCGATGCCGGCTCGATACGCGCCGCGCCGCGATCCTCTTCGAGCATATCGATGAAAGAGTCAACGACGGTATCGCGCCATTGTTTTCCACGCTGCCGAACGAGCTCCGCACGGACCACATCCCACGAGAGACCTTTTCGATACGAGCGGTCCGTGGTCATCGCGTCGTAGGCGTCTGCGATGGACAACACCGCGACCTCGAGCGGGACTTTGTTGCCGGCGAGCCCGCGCGGATAGCCGCCGCCGTCGTGTCGCTCGTGGTGCACGAGGATGAGCTCTGCCTCCTCCCGGAGTCCGAGGTGCTTGAGCAGCCGGTGTCCGACCTCGGGGTGGCGCCGTATGTCGCGATGCCCGTCCTCGATCAGCGGCCCGGGCCCCTGAACGATCGCCTCGCTCGCGCCGATCTTGCCGATGTCGTGGACACGGGCGGCGCTCCGGATGAGCTCGATCTCCGCGAAGTCGAGCTTGAGGCGTCGCGCCAGGCGCTCGGCCGTATCCGCCACGCGCTTCGATCGTCCGTGCATATAGGGATCGCCGGCATCGATGTGGCCAGCCATCTCGAATACGGCGGACCTCGTCTGCTCGCGCGCGCGCGCGCTGTCGCGAAGAGTGAACAGAACGACGGCCATGGGCACCGCGAAGAGCGCGAGCGTCCAGGGCTGCGTCTGTGTGGCGATCGACGCGAGCGCGCCGAGCGCGAGGAGCGCCGCCTCGTACGGGAGGAGGCGACGGTGCAGACGCCACCAGCCGGTGAGCGGATTGCGGCGGACCTGCAGCGCCACCGCGAGATCGACGAGGGTGACGTGGATGAGGTACTTCGCGACCGCGGCGATGAAGACCGCCCATAGCGCGTTGACGACGGTCGCGTTCGGCCCGGCGAGCGCGAGATACGTGGCGCCGGCCGCGCCGGTCGCGAGCGTCGATGTCGCCCCGTTGAAGCCACGGTTGTACCAGCGGTGACGCAGGCCGCGGAAGTGCTGCGCGATGAGCGTGCTCGCGCCCGCCGCGAGCATCGCGTAGAACGGCCCGAGGAGCAGTGCCGCCGCGAACGTCGCCGTGTCGTCGACAGTCAGCTTGACCTTCGGCGAAATGTGGACCGGCCAGAGCTGCGCTGCCGAGGCCATCACCATCACGAGCGCCAGCAGGACGGTGTCCGCTGGGCGCAGGTCGGAGCGGACCGCCGCCGCGGCGGGCAGCGCGACGATCGCCGCGGCGAGGACGGCGACGATGTAAATGCGAAGTGGCCAGCGAAGGCGCGACACGGGCTACAGCCCGATGAACGAGTACCCCACCTGCGTCCTGACGTTCGACCTCCCCGGGGCACTCGAGACACCGACGTCGAGGTCGCTTGAGCCCCCAGGGCCCAGCAGACCTTCAACTGACGCGGCCGTGACGTTCGACGGCACCTCCAGCTCGAACAGGGCGCCGTTGACCAGGAACACCGGGTCGTCCTCGCACCACTCCGGTCCGGCCATCGCGTCGACGCCGAGGGCCAGCATCGATACGACCAAAAAGACCGAGAGAGCCAAGGACGCCAAGACCCGACTCATCGCCCAGTCCCCCAGCGGAGCGTTCGTCTGCTCGCGCGGCCCGAGGTGAAGACGGCGGAGCCAGGGCCGCATGAAGCGTGCCGATTATGTCGTCTGCGTCGCGGGATGTTGAGTCAATGCGTGGTAAACGATTCACGATCCGCTCGCCGCGCGGCCGGCCGGCAAGACCGAGCCCCGTGAAGGGACAGGCCGCCCGCTCGGGACGACCCGACGCTCCTCGTCGATCATGTCGATGAACGCATCGACCGCTCGCTCGCGCCACTGTTTGCCGCGCTGCCGCAGCAGCTCGGCACGCACGGCGTCCCACGCCAAGCCTTTGCGGTACGGGCGATCCGTGGTCATCGCGTCGTAGGTGTCGGCGACCGAGATGACCGAGACCTCGAACGGCAGCTCGTCGCCTTTGAGCCCGCGCGGGTAGCCCCTGCCGTCGTGGCGCTCGTGGTGCGAGAGGACCAGCTCGGCGCCCTCCCAGAACTCGGGCAGCCGCTTGAGCAGGCGGTGGCCTATCTCGGTGTGCCGGCGCATCTCCTTCTGCTCCTCGTCGGTGAGCGGGCCGGGCTTCAAGAGGACTAGGTCGTTCGTGCCGATCTTGCCGATGTCGTGGACGCGCGCCGCGTCACGGATGAGCTCGACCTGGGTGTACTCGAGCCGGAGGCGCTTCGCGAGCCGTTCGGCCAGTTCCGCGACGCGCTGCGAGTGACCGTGCGTGTACGGATCGCGAAGGTCGATGAGGTCGGCGAGCTCGAGGATCGCGGACTTGGTCTGCTCGCGCACCCTTGCGCTGTCGCGGAGCGTGAAGAGCACCACGGCCATCGGAGCACCGAACAGCAGGAGCGTCCAAGGCTGGGACTGCGCGGCGATCGCACCGAGCGCGCCGATCAGGAGCAGCGCGGCCTCGTAGGGCAAAAGTCTGCGGTGCAACCGCCACCACCCAACGAGCGGACTGCGCCTCATCTGCAGCGCCACGACCACGTCCACGAGCGCCGTGTGCACGACGTATTTCGTCACCGCTGCGAGCAGGATCGCCCACGGCTCGCGCACCACGGTCGAGTTCGGGCCGGCTATGACTACGTACACCGTCGCCGCCGCGCCGGTCGCGAGGACCGATGACGCGGCGTTGAAGCCACGGTTGTACCAGCGCTGCCGAACGCCCCGGAAATGCAGGGCGATCAGCGTGCTTGCCCCTGCCGCGACCATCGCGTAGAAGGGTCCTAACAGCAGGCAGGCCGCGAACGTCGCCGTCTCGTCGACGGTCATCTTCACCTTGACAGAGAGGTGCACCGGCCAGAGCTGCCCGACCGCCGCCATGGCGGTGACAAGTGCGAGCAGCAGGGTGTCCGATGTCCGGAGGTCGCCTCGGAATGCGGCGCCCGCGGGGAGGACCGCGAGCGCCGCGCCGAGGACAGCGAGGATGTAGAGACGAAGTGGCCAGCGAAGGCGTGACACGGGCTAGAGCCCGATCAGTGTGTATCTCACAAATGTCGTGACGTTCGACTTTCCGTAGGCCGTCGAGCTGAGCCAGAGGTACGTGCCGGTCACCTTGGTCTTGGTCTCGAACGACCTGCTCGCCGTCACCGTCACCTTGACGACGACAGGCACCCCGAGGGAGAGAAGACCATCTGCCGGCAACGACCGCGTGATCTTCGCGGTCATAGGAATGTCACCGGGAAGCGCCACGACCGCCGCAACGGCGTTCGAGGGCACGAGGAGCTCGAACGCGACGGGCCCTTTGACTGTCGAGATGTACTCGGCGGGAAAGACCGTCGACACGTCCAAGAGCGCCCCATTCACCACGAAGACCGGGTCCTCTTCACACCACTGCGGGCTCGCGGTCGCCCCTGCGCCGAGTGCCAGCGTCGAGATCACCAGACAGACCGAGAACGAGAGCGCCGAAAACAACCTGCCGGAAGGAAGCCGCCCCATTGTCCACCCCCACCAAAATGCGCCCTGAGTGTTCGTGCGATCAGTACGAAGTGAGTACACAGGGAGGATGAGTGGACGGCGGCGAAGAATCGTGTCGCGTCAGTCGCAGGACGCGTGAATGGATGGTAAAGAGCTAATCGCTACGCGGTCGGAGGCAAGGGATAACCCGCGATCGCAGGCTCGCCGCGGAGACGCGCGTAGCCAGGCTTGATGCGCGCGTAGATGATCGCGACACGCTCGTCGTAGCCGACGAACGCGCTCTTCATCGCGTTGATCGAGAGGCGCTCGACTTCCGCGAGGGTGAGCCCGAACGCGCGCGACAGGCGCTGGAGCTCCTCGGACAGCGTGACAAAAGACATGAGCCGGTTGTCCGTATTCACAGTGACGCGGAAGCTTTGCGCCAGGAAGTGGCGGATGGGATGCTCGGCGAGCGTCGGTACAGCCCCGGTATCCACGTTCGATGACGGGCAGAGCTCGAGCGGGATGCGCTTGTCGCGCACATACACCGCGAGCGGACCGAGCTTCACCACTTTCCCGTCACTGATCGCCATGTCCTCGACGAGTCGCACCCCGTGCCCGATGCGGTGCGCGCCGCAGTACTGGAGCGCCTGCCAGATCGATGGAGGGCCGAACGCCTCGCCGGCGTGGATCGTGATCGAGAAGTTCTCGCGCCGGCACAGCTGGAACGCTTCGATGTGCGCCTTCGGTGGGTGGCCGGCCTCCTCGCCCGCGATGTCGAAGCCGACGACGCCGCGCTCGCGGTTCGCGACCGCGAGCTCCGCCATCTCGAGCGAATCGGTCCGGTCGCGCATCGCGCAGATGATCTGGCGGAGCGTGATGCCGCGTTCGCGCTCGGCGCGTTCGAACCCCTTCTCCACGGCCTGAACGACCTGCTCGAGGTTGAGGCCGCGCGCCGTGTGGAACACCGGCGCGTAGCGGACTTCCGCGTACACGATCCCGTCGCCCGCGAGATCCTCGCCGCATTCGTACGCGACCCGCTCGAGCGCCTCTTCCGTCTGCATAACCGCGATCGTGTGCGCGAACCCACGCAGGTACAGCGAGAGCGACCCCGACGCAGCGCTCGCATGGAACCAGCGACCGAGCTCGTTCACGTCCGTGGTCGGGAGGCCCGCGTAGCCGACATCGCGGGCGAGCTCGACGATCGTTGCGGGACGCAGGCCGCCGTCGAGATGGTCGTGGAGGAGGACCTTCGGTGCCGCGCGCAGCGTCTCGAGCGGGATCACGCGCTCACGCGGCTCGCCACGCGGCGGCACCCGTCGCCGGCGCCGGCTCGCGCCGGAGCAGAACCATGAAGATGAGCGCATGGCTCACCCAAAGCAGCGGCACCGCGTACGTGGGGATGAACCAGGCCGCGCCGAGCTGATATTGCGTAGCATTCGCCGCGATCCCTTGGACGATGGCGTTCAGGAGGTCGAGCGTGCCCTCGAGGTTGAAGACCCACACCACCGCGATGGCGAACGGCCAGCGCAGACGGAGCGCGGCGATCGCAAGAAACGCGAGGGCCGCTGCGATGAGATCGCCGTAGGCCAAGGGAACGCTGAACGATCGCGGAAGGTTGGGGTCGGTCACGGCAGGCACGATCACCGTGAGTCCGAGAGTCCTGAGCGTGTGGATGAGCAGCAGCGGCACCAACGCGGCGGCTCGCGGAAGCAACGCGAGGCGCGGCCACACGTACCACTTGGCGGCGAGGGCATACGTGACGATGGTCGCGGCGGTCTGTAGTCCGAAGATCGTGAAGGCGTCCATGTCCCCTCCTGCGCGAGGCCGGTGTCTCGCAGAGATGCTAGAAGGCCTGCTAGAGGCTCGACCAGCGCGCGATGAGTGCCCCGATGGAGATCGCGACCATCGCAAGCCATACCAGCCGAAGCGCAGCCTCGGGAGCCGAGATAAGCCGCGACGCGTCGAGCGTGTCGGTGGATCCGTCGGCGTAGCGAACCTCGCCGCGCACCTCGACCGCTTTGCGACGGATGCGCCGGACGGGCGTGGAGAGCCGGCGCTGCGCGAGGCTGAGGAGCGACGCGCCAAAGGCGGCGGCGACGGTCGCGATGGCTGGCGCGCCAGCGGCAGCGGCGGTCGCGATGACAGGGAAGCCGCCCCAGGCGAGTGCAAACCCAACGTCGGAATGCACGAGCGGCACTTCGAAAGCGTAGAGGACGACGAGCGCGGCACCGGTGGCGACGAGGATGAGGAACCAGAGCCCGAGCGTGACCGTCGCCATCAGTCCGAGTGCGACCGCACCGAGCAGGGCCAGCGTGCCCAGCGCGACCAGCACTCGCGATGGGATGCGTGTCCCGAGCGGCCGCCCTCGCAGCTCGTCGAACGAATGAGCGGCGACGCCGACGCCGAGGAAGAAGGCCGCGAGCGCGCCGATCACGACGCGGGGATCCGGCGACGTCGCGAGCGCGGCGCCCAGCAGGACATACGACAGATGCCACGCCGTGTAAGGCGGATGGAGCAGTGTCCAGTAGTCGCGCCATCCCCCGGGACGCATCGCATAGAACGCTGAGCCAAGCCGGGGATCGGACGCGCGCGGTGACCCTGGCGCCTTCACGGCACTCATCACGACGCCGCTGCCGAAACTCATCGGCTCCACTTCGATGTCGACGAGCCCGGCCTCGCGCCAATACCGCGCGACGTCACCATCGGGATGCTCGCGATGAAAGCGCTCGATGCTTCCTCCGAGGAACGCGCCGACGCTGGCCCACCGCAGCGAGATCGCGCGCCCGATCACCGGAAGCCCGACACGTGTATAGATGCGCCACAGCGCAGCAAGCATCGGATTCGCGGGCACGCCGAAGTCGAGCGCGGCGATGCGCCCGCCAGGACGCACGACCCGCGCGAGCTCCCGCATCACGGCGGCGGGGTCGTCGACGTAGCGGAGCAGGTACGTGAAGGTGAGGTGGTCGAACGATGCATCCGGGAAAGGCAGTCGCTCGGCGCGTCCGCGAACGAGCGGTATGTGCCCGTCGCGTGCGGCGGCGGCCGAGAGCATGTCGGCGCTCCGGTCGAGCCCGACGACGCGACAGTGATAACGCTCACACAACGCGCGGGCGACCAATCCCGTGCCGGTCGCGACGTCGAGGACCATGTCGCCCGGCAACGCCCCGACCGAGGCGACCAGCTTTGCGCGCCAGCGCGGATCCTGGCCGAAAGAGAGCAGCGCGCCGGCCTTCTCGTACGTGCTCCCGATCCCGGTGAAGATTCGCGGTGCGTCGGACGAGGGCATCTGCCCTCCCACTATGCGCGGATGGCGCCGCTTGGATCGTCGCCCGGCCGAATGCGCCAGCCGGAGCGATAAGGCGTCCCGAACACGATGTCGTCCGGGCGCACCGGAACGCGGTTGAGCTCGCGGCCGGTGGCGGCGCGAATGGCCGCAACGATGGCGGGTGTGCTCGAGATCGTTGGCGGCTCGCCCACGCCCTTCGCGCCGTACGGCGCATCAGGGTGCGGATGCTCGATGAGATCGACGACCACTGGTGGCATGTCGAGCGTCGTGGGCAGGAGATAGTCGGTGAAGGAAGCGTTACGGACCTTACCGTCTTTCAGCTGCACCTCTTCCATTACGGCGAGCCCGAGCCCTTGCGCGATCCCACCCTCGATCTGACCGATGACCGCGAGCGGGTTGATCGTCTTCCCGACATCCTGCGCGGTCGCGATCTGCACGACCTTGACGAGCCCAGTATCGACGTCGACGTCGACCACCGCCCGATGCGCGGCGAAGAGGAACGCGACGTGACCTTGGTTCTGCGTCGTCGGATCGCGCGGCTCCGTATCGCGATGACGGTGGGTGACGGTCTTGTCGATCGGCTCCTCGAGAAGCGCCGGGAGGTCATCCGGTGATCGCCCGGTCTTGCGCGCGCGCGACAGCAGCTCCGCTTTCACCTCACGACACGCGGCGAGGACCGCGCCGCCGGTCATCCACGTCTGGCGCGAGGCCGACGAAGACCCGGCCGACCCGATGGTGGTGTCCGGCGGATCGATCTCCACGCGGTCGACCCCGAGCTCGCTGCGCGCGATCTGCACGCAGACGGTGACGATCCCCTGCCCCACCTCCGCGGCGGCGGTATGGACCCGAGCGAACGGACCTCGCTCATCGCGCATGAGCCGAACGCGGGCCGTGGAGAAGTCGTCGAAGCCGTGCGAATAGCAGACGTTCTTCATGCCGGCGGCGAGGCCGACACCTCGACGCACGCCCTCCCCGAACGTGAGATTGCCGACACCACCGGGCAGGCCGATCGGATCGTTCGCGATCTCCGTCTCCGGCAGCGGGAGGTCCGCGCAGCGGCGCACGACCTGGGCGACCGGTGCGCTGCCTTCGACCGGCTGGCTCGTGACGATCCGGTCGCCGTTGCGCAGTGCGTTCTTCTCGCGAAGCACGACCGGATCCATGTCGAGCTTCGCCGCGAGCTTGTCCATCTGGGCCTCGTAGGCGAAGCATGACTGCACCGCACCGAAGCCGCGCATCGCGCCGGTAGGAGGGTTGTTGGTGTACGCCCCCACCGCGTGGATGCGCGCGCTGGGAACGCGGTACGGGCCTGCGCCGAAGCACGCCGCGTTCGCGACCACGGCGGGACTCGACGACGCGTACGCGCCGCCGTCGAGAACGATGGTCGCGCGTACGAAGACGAGCTCGCCGGTCTTCGTGGCGCCATGCGCGTACCAGAGCTTCGCGGGATGCCGATGAACGTGGCCGTAGAAGGATTCCTCGCGGCCGTAGGTCATCCGGACCGGCCGCTTGGTCGCGAGCGCGAGAAGGCACGCATGGATCTGGAGCGTCACGTCCTCCCGCGCTCCGAACGCGCCGCCCACCCCCGCGAGCACGAGACGCACCTTCGACTCGGGAAGGCCCAGGCACGGTGCGATCTGGCGCAGGTCCTCGTGGAGCCACTGCGTGGCGACGTGCAGCTCGACGCCGCCGTCACGCCGCGGGATCGCGAGCCCGGCCTCCGGGCCCAAAGCCGCTTGGTCCTGCATCGCGAGCTCGTATTCACCCTCGATCATGACGTCCGCCTGCGCCGCGGGATCGCCGTGTACGACTAGCACGTCCTCGATGACGTTGCCTTTGCGGTGTAGCTGGACGGCGTCGGGCTGTAACGCGGCGACCGGATCAGTGATCGGCGGCAGCACCTCATAGCGCACGCCGATGGCGCGTGCCGCGAGTCGGGCTTCCTCCGCGCTATCCGCGGCGACGATCGCAACCGGCTCGCCGACGTAACGCACCTGACCTGTCGCCAACACGGGCTGGTCGAGCTTCATCAAACCGAAGAGCTCGCGCGTCGGCAGCTCCATCGACGTGATCACCGCACGAACGCCGCTCGCCCGTTTTGCTCCTGAGATGTCGATGCCGACGATGCGCGCGTACGGGTGCGGGCTTCGAAGAGTGGCGCCGAAGAGCATCCCCTCACGATTCAGGTCGCTGCCGTACTGGAACTCGCCTTTCACCTTTGGCACGGCGTCGGGCCGCTCGACCGACTCGCCGATCCCGCCGCGGATGCGCGATCTGACCGGAGCAATGCTCATCGCCCGTACATCCCGGCCGACGCGCGCTGCACCGCCTCGAGGATCTTCCCGTAGCCGGTACAGCGGCAGATATTCCCCGAAAGCGCTTCACGCACTTCCTGCTCGGTCGGCTCGGGGTTCTGCGCGAGCAACGCATAGACCGAGACGACGAGGCCCGGCGTGCAGAAGCCGCACTGCACCGCACCCATGTCGACGAAGGCGCGCTGGACCGGGTGAAGGCGATCACCTTCAGAGAGCGACTCGACCGTGCTCACCTCGCGTCCCGCCGCGGCCGCGCCGAGCACGAGGCACGCGCACACCAAAGCGCCATCGAGCAGCACGGAGCACGAGCCGCATTCGCCCTGCTCGCACGCGTTCTTGCTACCGGGCAGACCGAGCCGCTCGCGCAAAACGGTCAGCAGGCTCTCATGGTCGGCCGCTTCGACCTCGCACTCGTCGCCGTTGACGGTGAGCTTCATGCGATCGCGGCGACGCGCGCCAGCGCGCGGGATGCCATCACCGCGAGCACGTGTCTCCGATACGCGGCGGTGCCCCGAACGTCGTCGATCGGACGCGCCGCGGCCGCGACAAGCCGGCCGAACTCGGTTCGCGCGGCATCGTCTGGTCGCGCTCTGCGTTCCCATCCGATCTCGTCGAGCACGCCAGTCGCGAATCGCTCGGCCTCGGGAGCGCGAAGGATCGTCGGCCCGCACGACCCGAGACCGACGCCGACCCGCCGTCGCTCTCGATCGACGACGAGCGCGAGTCCCGCGACGGCGATGACCATCGCGTTGCGCGTGCCCACCTTCATGAAGGTCTGCGCCGGGCCGGCGTCGTCCCACTCGGCCGCGACCACGAGCTCGTCCGGACGGCGCACGCTCTTTTTCGGCCCGGTCATGTAGTCCGCGAACTTCACGCGGCGCTCGCCGGCCCGCGAGCGCAGCACGACGGTCGCATCCAGCGCCGCGAGGACCGGAAGCGTGTCTCCCGCCGGAGACGCGGTCCCCAGGTTGCCGCCAAGCGTGCCGGCGTTGCGAATCTGAGGCGAGCCGACCGTGCGCGCCGCCTCGCGGAGAGCCGCGGATCCTGGGTCGTCCTCGAGCATGCGCGTGTAGGTCACGAGCGCGCCCATCCGGACGTGCCCGTTACGTTCGAAATCCTTGAGCTCCTCGAGCCGGTCGATGGCGACGACGTGGGCCGGTCGCGCGCGTCCGAAGTTGATCTCGACGAGGAGGTCGGTACCGCCCGCCAGGAGCGTCGTGTCCTTAACGCTCGAAAGCTTCTCCAGTACATCGTCGACATCCCGCCCGATGTGGACGCTCACGCGCGGATTATCACTTCCGTGTTCGCAGGGCGGTCAGTAGGATTGCCGCACTCGGGAGGCAGGGAGTTTTGGGCGTAGCGGGCGATCTGGAGCGGGAGCTCGCCGAGTCGCGGGCGCGTGAGGCCGCGCTCGCCGAGGTCATCGGCGTCATGAGCCGGACTCCGCCGGACCTCCAGGCCGCGCTCGACACGGTGGTCCAACGCGCGGGCGAGCTCTGCGACGCGAGCCGCAACGGCAGCCTCTTTCTGATCGACGGAGACAGCTTCCACCTGGCGGCCGGCTCCCACGAGGCATCCGACCAGATCCGCGACTGGCGGGAGCGAGCCCGGCGGCCGTGGCCGATCGACCGCTCGTACATCGTCAAGCACGTCTTCGAGAGCAAAGCGGTCTTCCACGTCCGTGACGCCTCGGTCGACGCCGATTCCGACTACTTCCGGCAGGACGCCGTGGAGTTCGGTTATCGCACCGTCCTTGGAGTTCCGCTGCTTCGCGGCGAGACGGTGATCGGAGTGCTGTCGCTCATCAGGCCGGATGTGCGGCTGTTCAGCGAGAGCGAGATCGCGCTCGTGCGCGCGTTCTCGTCCCAGGCCGCGATCGCGATCGAGAACGCGCGGCTCTTCAGCGAGACGAACGAGGCGCTCGAGCGCCAGATCGCTATCAGCCAGGTGCTCGAAGCGATGAGCCATTCGACGAAGGACCTCACGGTCGTGTTCCGGACGATCATCGAGAACGCCGTGCAGCTGTGCCATGCGGATAACGCATCCATCTTCCGCGCCGATGGCGATGTGTACCGCCACGTCGCGAGCGCCACGAGCTCGGGCCGCTTCGCGGATGCAGCTGTGTTCCAGCGCCTGGCGGATGAGGCGGCTAGAGAGAGTCGGCTCGTCAAAGAGCGAACCACCGTCGTGGGAAGGGTGTTGCTGGAGAAAGCGAGTGTGCAGATCGTCGACGTTCTCGCGGACCTCGAGTACGACACCACTCGGAGCTCGGAGTTCATGGCCGCGCTTTCGGGCCAGAAAGAACGGACGATCCTCGGCGTGCCGATCGTCAGGGGCGCAGCGCTCCTCGGCGTGATCATCGTGCGCCGCAACGAGGTACGGGCATTCAGCGAGCGGGAGATAAACGTCCTCGAGACATTCGCCCGGCAGGCGGCTATCGCCGTCGAAAACACGCGGCTCTTCAACAAGACGAAGGAGGCGCTCGAGCAGCAGACCGCCACAGCCGACGTCCTGAAGACGATCAGCCGATCGGCGTTCGATCTCGACGTCGTCTTGAAGACCATCGTCGAACGTGCGACAGAGCTCGCTGGTGCAGACAACGGAACGATCCAACGAATCGAGGGTCAGACCATCCGGACTGCCGCGTCGACGGACAGCTACCCCGCGGAGCTTGCGGCGGTCTTCAGGTCGGCCGAAGGTCAGATCTTTAACCCCGACCCGCGGTGGGTGATCAGCCGTGTCCTCGAATCCCGCCATCCGGAGCAGATCGCCGACGTGCTGGCTACCGACTACCAGCGCCGGGAGGGCGATCCGGTCAGGGCGATGCTGGGCGTGCCGCTGCTCAGGGATGGTGAGCCCATTGGGGTGCTTCTCCTCCGCCGAAACACACCCGGGCCGTTCAGCGAACGCCAGATCGAGATCGTACAGACGTTCGCGGATCAGGCAGCCATCGCTATGGAGAACGTCCGGCTCTTCAACGAGACGAAGGAGGCGCTCGAGCAGCAGACGGCCACAGCGGACGTCCTCAAGACGATCAGCCGATCGGCGTTCGACCTGCAGTCGGTCTTCGACGTCGTGGTGGACAACGCCAATCAGCTCTGCCGGGGCGAGTGGGCGTATCTCTTCCGGCGGGACGGCGACGTGTTCCGGCTCATCGCGACAAGCGGCGGTCCCCGGGAGCTCGTCGAGTACGAGTGGACACATCCCACCGCGATCACCCGTTCGACGCTCGTCGGGCGGACTGCTATCGAAAAGCGCCCGGTGCACATCCCGGATCTCTTCATCGACCCCGAGTACGAATGGCCGCCGAACCGCGAGCACGGCGTCCACACCGTGCTGGGTGTGCCGATCTTCAAGAACGACGACGTGATCGGTGTGATCGGCGTCGGGCGGATGGAGGTTCACCCGTTCGGCCAGGACGAGATCCGTCTGGTGCAGACGTTCGCCGACCAGGCGGCGATCGCGGTCGAGAACGTCCGCCTTTTCAGCGAAACCAAAGAGGCGCTCGACCGCGAGACCGCGACCAGCGAGTTGCTGCGGACAATCAGCGGCTCGGCTTTCGAGCTCCAACCGGTCCTCGACGCGGCGATCGCGTCGGCGGTGCGGCTCTGCTCAGCGGACAGCGGTTTCGTCTTCCGATATGAAGACGAGGTGTTCCGCACGGCCGCCTCTTTCGGCGTGTCTCCCGAGCTCATCGCGTTCCAATCCGCAAAGGGTCCGATGCGGTTGAGCGCGAACAGCCTGACGCAGACGGGCGCCAACGGAACGCATCAAATCGTCGACGTGCTGTCTGATCCAGGGGTCCCATCGGGCCTGCTGGACGATCAGAAGGTCGGAGGATTCCGCACCGTGCTCGGCGTGCCGATGTCGCGGGAAGGCCGACTTCTGGGTGTCATCTCGCTTCGACGGAACGATGTCCGGGCATTCTCAGATCGCGAGATCAAACTTGTGGAGACCTTTGCGGACCAGGCCGTGATCGCGATCGAGAACGTAAGGCTCTTCACCGAGACAAAGCGCAGCCTCGAGCGGCAGACCGCGACCTCGGAGATCTTGCAGGTCATGAGCCGCTCGACCTCGGATCTGCAACCGGTCCTCGACAGCGTCGTCCGCAGCGCTGAGCGGCTCTGTGCGGCCGACTACTCCTTCATGTTCCTCGCGCGCGACGACGGCTTCCGCATCGCCGCATGGAGCGGCGGATTGCCAGAGCTGATCGCGCTGGAGAAGACCGTGACCGTGAAGCCGGGACGGGCATTTCTGGTGGGCCGTGTCGCACTCGAAGCGCGGCCGGTGCACATCCCAGACGTCCTCGTCGACCCTGAATACGGTTGGAAGGAAGGACTGGCGGTCGGGGGCTTCCGGACGATGCTCGGGGTCCCGCTGATCCGTGAGGGCGAGGTCATCGGGGTGCTCGGCGCGTTCCGCAGCGAGGTCAAACCGTTCGCCGACGAGCAGGTCGACCTCCTCCGCACCTTCGCCGATCAGGCGGTCATCGCGATCGAGAACGTCCGTCTCTTCAACGAGACCAAGGAGGCCCTCGCACAGCAGACCGCAACGAGCGACATCCTGAAGGTCATCGCGCGATCACCGACAGATGTTCAGCCTGTACTCGATGCCATCGCAGAGAACGCCGCGCAGGTTTGCGGAGCGAGCGACGCCCACGTGTATCGCGTCGACGGTGTGGTCCTCAGGCAGTGGGCTCACTTCGGACCAATTCCCGGACTCGAGACCGGCGAGGCGCTGCCACTCAGCCGGGAGTCCTTGATCGGACGCTGCATCGTCGACCGCAAGACGATTCACATTCACGATGCCGCTGCGGACCTCGACCCCGCCGACTACCCCATCAGCGTCGATCTCCAGCGCCGCTGGGGCTACCGGACATCCCTCTCGGTGCCATTGCTTCGTCACGGCGTCGCGATCGGAGGTATCGCCATCCGCCGGATGCAAGTGGAGCCGTTCACTCCGAAGCAGATCGAGCTTCTAGAGACCTTCGCCGCTCAGGCGGTCATCGCCATCGAGAACGTGCGTCTCTTCAACGAGACGAAGGAGGCGCTCGAGCAGCAGACCGCGGTCGCCGGCGTCCTCGCGACGATGAGTCGTTCCGTTTTCGATCTCGTGCCTCTCCTTGAGACCGTCGCGCAGAGCGCGGTAAAGCTCTCGGGCGCGGATTTTGGCTTCATCTATCGCGAAGAGGCGCCTTCGGATTACAGACTCGTCGCAAAGCACGGCCGGCCGCCCGAGATCGACCTGGGGCCGGACTCGCCTGGCGGGGGCTGGCAGCTCGTCCCGCGTTTCACGGAGGTGATATCGGGCGCGGTGATCGGCAGGGCCTTCATCGAAGCGCGGACCGTCCACGTGGAAGACGTCCAGACCGATCCCGAGTACGCGTTCCACGATAAAGCGGTCGGAGACCGAACAAATCTGGCCGTGCCGCTGCTCGCGAGCGGCAAGGTGGTCGGCGTGCTTGGGCTGTGGCGGTACGAGGTCCGACCTTTTGCGGCCAAAGAGATCGCACTCGTGGAGACATTCGCGCAACAGGCCGCCATCGCGATCGAGAACGTTCGCCTGTTCAACGAGACAAAGGAGGCCCTCGAGCAGCAGACCGCGGTCGCGGATGTGCTCAAGACGATCAGCCGGTCCGCGTTCGATCTCCAGCCGGTCCTCGATGTCGTGCTCGAGAACGCGGTCCGCCTTGCCGGCGCCGATATCGGTTGGCTCTCGCGTGTCGACGGCGAGCGGTTCCAGACGATCGCCTACAGCAGCAGCTTCCCGGCAGAGGTCCGCGATGCGCTCGCAAGGGACCGCGCAGCCGGCCACTTCGGCGGCGAGTGGCGACCGTTCGGGTCCGAGAGTGGCGTCATGGGCACGGTCCTCGAGCGCCGAACGACCGTCCAGATCGCGGACGCGAAGGCCGATCCGATCCTCGGGAAGTCGCTCGTCGTCCGCTTGACCGAATCGCGGGCCATTCTCGGAGTGCCGATGCTGCGGGAGGGCAGGGTCATCGGTGGCGTCGTGCTCGCCCGATATGACGTCCGGCCGTTCAACGAGCGCGCCGTCGAGCTCGTCCAGACGTTCGCCGACCAGGCGGCAATCGCGATCGAGAACGTCCGGCTCTTCGACGAAACGCGCGCCGCCCTCGAACGCGAGACGGCGGTGGGCAACGTCCTCAAGACACTCAGCCGGACCGTCTTCGATCTCGAGCCGGCACTCGAGGCCGTGGTCGAGAGCGCCGCGCGCCTAGCGGACGCAGATGTGGCCTGGATGACAAAGCAGGTCGACGCCGGTACGTTCGGCTGGGGCGCCCGATACGCGAAATCGGGCGATCCGGACGTGATCTTCGGGCAGCGGGAGCTCGGGGGCAACTTGCTCCATGTCCAAGGCTCGGTGATGAACCGGCTGATCCGCGAGCGGCGCACGATCCACGTACCGGACATGGCGGCGGAGCCCGACCTGCTGTCGAAATCGAGGGTCGTCCAGGAGACGCGGTCACGGTCCGTGCTTGGAGTGCCCGTGCTCAGCGAAAGCGACGTTCTCGGGGCGATCGTCCTCGGACGGCTCGCGGTCCGCCCCTTCTCGGACCGTGAGATCCAGCTCGTGGAGACGTTCGCCGACCAGGCGGCGATCGCGATCCAGAACGTCCGTCTCTTCAACGAGATCCAACAGAAGAGTGGCCAGCTCGAGGTCGCGAGCCGTCATAAGAGCGAGTTCCTCGCGAACATGAGCCACGAGCTGCGGACGCCACTCAACGCCATCATCGGGTTCTCCGAGGTCCTCCTCGAGCGGATGTTCGGCGAGCTCAATACCAAGCAGGAGGATTACCTGCGCGACATCCTCGGGTCGGGCCGCCATCTGCTGACCCTCATCAACGACATCCTGGATCTATCGAAGATCGAAGCGGGCCGCATGGAGCTCGAGCGAAGCATCTTCTCGCTTCGGACCGCTCTCGAGAACGGCGTCACCATGGTGCGCGAGCGCGCGGGGCGCCACGACATCGCCATCGCGCTGGACCTGGGGCAGGGGCTCGAGGAGGTCGCCGGTGACGAGCGAAAGATCAAGCAAGTCATCTACAACCTCCTCTCGAACGCTGTGAAGTTCACGCCGGACGGTGGACGCGTGAACGTGACCGCGGCGCGTGAGAACGGCACGGCCACGGTAACCGTTCGCGATACCGGTATTGGGATCGCGCCCGAAGACCAGGAGCGGATCTTCGAGGAGTTCAGCCAGGTGGGCCGCGATCCGGAGCGATCGCGTGAAGGGACGGGCCTTGGACTCACGCTCTCGAAGCGCTTCGTGGAGCTGCACGGCGGAACGATCAAGGTCGAGAGCGCGCCCGGTCAGGGCAGCTCCTTCACGTTTACGCTGCCGCAACCATGAGCCGGATCCTCCTCGTCGAAGACAACGAAAAGAACATGAAGCTCGCGCGTGATCTGCTCGCCTACAAAGGGCATACCGTCTACGAAGCGACCACCGGCGAGGTCGCCGTCGCCACGGCGACCAAGGAGTTGCCGGATCTGGTCCTCATGGACATCCAGCTTCCCGGCATCGACGGCATCGAGGCGCTGCGCCGCATCCGCGCCGACGGCAAGGCGTCGCGCATTCCGATCGTCGCGCTGACCGCCTCGGTGATGACGAACGATCGCGAACGCTTCGACAAGGCAGGCTTCGACGGCTTCATCGCGAAGCCGATCGACATCAAGAGCTTCAACGACCAGGTCGTGCAGCTCATCACCAAAGGACGCGCATGAGCGATCGGCCGGCTCGCATCCTCGCCGTCGACGACAAGCCCGAGAACGTCCGCCTGCTCGAGGCAGTTCTGACGCCGGCGGGCTACGAGGTCATCGGCGCGTCGTCGGGTGAGGAAGCACTCGAGAAAGTCCGCGAGCTGCCGCCGGACATGATCCTCACGGACATCGTGATGCCGGGAATGAGCGGCTACGAGCTCTGCCGCCGGCTGCGCGCGGATCCGGCGACGGCGTTCCTGCCGATCGTCACGATCACCGCGAGCGGCGCGGAGGAAAAGCGCGAAGCGCTCGATGCAGGGGCGGACGACTTTGTCGCCAAGCCATTCGACAAGACCGAGCTCCTGGCGCGCGTGCGCTCGCTCCTCCGGGTCAAGCGGTACTACGACGACCTCGCGAACGCGCTCGACCGCCAGGTCGCGATCGGAGCAGTTCTCCGAACGATCAGCTCGTCGGCGTTCCGCCTGGAACCGGTCCTCGAGGCGGTCGCGAAACACGCCGCGCGCCTTTGCGACGCGCGCGACGTGATCATCTGGCGGACCGTGGGCGATGCGTACGTGCTCGCGGTCGCGCCTGAGTTGCGTGCCGACGTCGTCAACCGGATGGTCGAAGGACACCGCATGCCGATCGGCTCGGACACGCTCGTCGGCCGAGCGCATCTCGAAAAGCGGCCGATCCAGGTGCCTGACCTCGTCGAGTACTACCGCGGCGCCACGAGCCGCGCCGCGGAGCTCGCACGGGCGGGAGGTACAAGGACACTCCTCTCCGTTCCACTGATCCGCGACGAGACGGTCCTCGGCGTCATCTCGCTCGCCCGTCTCGAGGTGCGGCCCTTCACCGACGAGCAGATCGAGCTCGTGCAGACCTTCGCTGACCAGGCGGCGATCGCTATCGCCAACGTGGAGCTCTTCGATACGGTCGAGCGGCAGCGACAACAGCTTTCCCGGTTCCTCTCGCCGCAGGTCGCCGCCCTCGTGACGAGCGACGAAGGAGCGAAGCTGCTCGAGGGTCATCGGCGGCAGATCACGGTCGTCTTCCTCGATCTCCGCGGGTTCACGGCGTTCGCGGAGACCGCCGAGCCCGAGGAGGTCCTCGGGGTGCTGCGCGAGTACCAGAAGGAGATGGGCGAGCGCATCCTCGCGCACCAGGGAACGCTCGAGCATTTCGCCGGCGACGGGATGATGGTCTGGTTCAATGATCCGCTCCCGGTCGAGCGCCACGAGCTGCAGGCGGTCCGCATGGCGTGCGCGATGCGCGAACGCTTCGGCGAGCTTGCGACGACCTGGCAGAAAAAGGGCTACGAGCTGGGGTTTGGCGTGGGCATCGCGACCGGATACGCCACGCTTGGACGTATCGGCTTCGAGGGCCGCTACGACTACGGCGCCATCGGCAACGTCGTCATCCTGGCGCAGCGCCTCTCGGCCGAGGCGAAGCCGGGGCAGATCCTGCTGAGCCAGCGCGTCCAGGCCGCGACCGAAGGCGAGGCGGAGACCACGCCCGTCGGCGAGCTCACGTTGAAAGGCTTCACGCGCCCTGTGCCCGCATTCGACGCGCGCTCGGTGAAGACGCCGGCTCCGGCGCGTTGACCTAGGAGAGGCCCGCGCGCTTCAAGAGCGGCTGCAGCTGCTCGGCGGCCTTCGCGCGGACTTCGTCGGGATCCATCTTCGTCGGCCTCCCGTCGCGAACAAGGAACTCGCCATCGACGAGCACGTGGCGCACCGCACGCGAGCCGCCGCCGAACAGGATCCGCGCCGCGGGATCGCCGCCTGGGCCGTCGAGGCGATTCACATCCAGGATGACCAGGTCGGCGCGCTTTCCCTGCTCGAGCGTGCCGACCTCCTGATCGATCCTCAGCATCTTCGCCCCCTCGCGGGTCGCGAGCGCCATCGCGTCCGAGGCGGTGAGCGTACCGAGCCCGCTCACGACGCGCGCGAGCAGGCTCGCAAGCCGCATCTCCTCGAAGCCGTCGAGCTGGTTGTTGCACGCGGCGCCATCCGCGCCGATGCCGACGGTGATGCGCGCGGCCCGCAGCTTCGCGACCTGGGCGATCCCCGAGCCGAGCTTGAGATTCGAGGAGGGACAGTGCGCGACCGACGTCCTCGTCGCGCGGAGTATCTCGATCTCCTGATCGTCGAGATGAACGCCGTGGGCGATGATCGCCCGTTCGCAGGCGATCCCCGTGTCGAGCAGGTACTGCATCGGCGTGCGACCGGTCGCCATGACCACGGCGTTGCGTTCATCGACGCTCTCGTTCGAGTGGGTGTGGACGAGGAGATCGCTCAGCTTCGCGAGCTGCGTGACCGCCTCGAGGAGCTCGCGCGTGCACGAGAGAGCGAAGCGCGGCATGTACACATACCCGATGCGTCCGCTCGATGCCTTGTGCCACCGCTTCGTCAGAGCACCGGCCGCGTCGAGGGACGCGCGTGTCGTTTCCAGCAGGCCCGGCGGCACGCCTTCGCCGAAATCCATCATGGCCTGCCCGAACCGGGCGCGGATACCGCTGCGCACCAGCTCCTCCGCGACGACGTCGCCGAACTTCGTCGTTCCCATGTCGAGGATCGTCGTCGTCCCGGTCATGAGGAGATCGAGGAGGCCGAGGCGGATGCTCGCGCGGACGGAGGCCTCGTCGAGCGCGGCCTCCAGCGGCCAGATGCGCGCGCGAAGCCATTGGAGCAGCGGCATGTCTTCGGCGAGCCCACGGAACAGCGTCTGGACGAGGTGCACGTGCGTCTGGACGAGCCCGGGCATGACGACGCAGCCCGATATGTCGACGATCTCCGTGTCAGGCGGCGTCGTGACCTGACCCAGACCGCCGATGCGGGTCCCGCTGACCAGAAGATCGCCCCGCATCGGACGTGGGCTGTCCCTGAGCGGCAGCAGCGTGCCGCCGCGCAAGAGGACGCTCACGTCTGATACGCCAGCTCGCGCAGCGCGGTCGCGAGCGCGCGAGTCCCCAGCACGACGTCCTCGGCGGCGGTCGCCTCGTCGGGGCAGTGGGAGCGCCCGCCGATGCTCGGCACGAAGAGCATGCCGGCGTTCGCCGCAGCGGTGAGCACCTGCGCGTCGTGGCCCGCGCCGCTGGTCATGTCGCGCGGCTCTATACCGGCGGCGAGGCAGGCACGGCGCAGGGCGTCGGCGATGCGCGGCGAGAGGGTCACCGGGGGACGATCGCGAAGCGTGCGGATCTCAATGTCTAACGCACGTTCGCGCGCGATCGTCTTGCACGCATCCCCGATCTGGGTGAGAAGCTCGCCCCGCCGCGCGGGATCCGGATGGCGTGCGTCCACCGTGAAACGCGCGATGCCCGGGACGACGTTGACCTGCCCAGGTTCGACGGCGATCGTCCCGACCGTCGCCACGGCCGGATGACCCATGCGCACGGCGGTCTCCGCGATGGCCATCGTCATTGCGGAGGCACCCAGGAGCGCGTCGCGGCGTCGCGTCATGGCCATCGCGCCGGCATGGTCGGGCTGCCCGCGGACCGTGATCTCGAGATGCGCCGTTCCCGCGATCGTCGTCACCACTCCAAGGCGAGGGCCATGGTCCTCAAGCACCGGGCCCTGCTCGATGTGCAGCTCGACGAACACATCGATATCGCGCCGCACCGCGCTGGCCGCCGTCGCCGGGTCGAGGCCCACGGAGCGCATCGCATCGGCGAGCGAAACGCCGTCGCCGTCGTGGACCCGCTCCGCTTCATCAAGCTCGAGACGGTCGGCGATCGCGCGCGCGCCCCAGAAGTTGGTGTTGAAGCGGCTGCCCTCTTCCTCGCAGATCGCCACGCACTCGGTGATTCGAGCGGGCCGTCCGAACCGCTCCCAGAGGCTGGTCACGGCCTCTATCCCGGCCACGACGCCGAGCGCGCCGTCGAGCGCGCCCCCGCCGCGCACCGTGTCGATGTGCGATCCGGTCACGATCGCGCGTCCTCCGCGCGAGCCCTCGATCCGCCCCCACACGTTGCCGACCGCGTCCCGCCGCACGAAGAGACCGGCCTCCTTGAGCCAGCTCGTGACGAGCTCCATCGCCGAGTTCCACGCGGGGGTGTACAGGGCGCGATAGATCCCGCCCTGGGCGAGGGCGCCGCGCTGCGCGAGGTCGTCGAGCCGGCGCAGGAGCCTGCGCTCGTCGATCGCGACCAGCTCGTGCGTGGTTGTGGCGGTCATGCTCTCGTACCTCCCTCCCTCGCGATGAATCGTCCGTGCGGCGCGTTCGTGACGATCTCACCGTCACGGTAGATGACGCGCCCGCGCACGAGCGTGAAAACGACTCGGCCGCGGAACGAGCGTCCGACGTACGGGTCGACTCCGCGCGTGTGCGATCCCTCGCGCGCGAGACTCCACGCTCGGTCGGGATCGAAGAGGACGACGTCGGCATCGGCGCCCACAGCGATCGTCCCCTTGCGTGGCCATAGCCCGAAGCGCTGGGCGGGCTTCGCCGCGAGCCGCCACACGATGAACCCCGCGATCTTCCGCACGTCGAGCGCGTCGCCGGCGCGCCGTGCCGCCTCCGTGAACAGTGCGGGCAGCAGCGACTGAACACCGGCGACCCCGCCCCACGCCGCGAAAATGTCATCCCTCCCGCGCTCCTTCAGCGCCGGCGGGCACGGAGAGTGATCCGACGCCACCAGATCGATCTTCCCCTCGAGGAGAGCGCGCCAGAGGCCGTCGCGGTTGCGCGCATCGCGGACCGGCGGAGCGCACTTCAGCGCGGGGCCGAGACGCTCGACGTCGCCTTCGGCGAACTCGAGGTAATGCGGACAGGTCTCGACCGACACATCCGTTCCAGCATCGCGCGCCGCCCCGATCCCGCCGAGGGCCTCGACCGCCGAGAGATGCACGATGTGAACGCGCGCACCGGCCTCACGAGCAGCCGCGCAGGCCTTTGCGACGGCGCGAACCTCGACGAGCGGCGGCCGCGAGGCCACCCAGGCTCCGACGTCACGCCGGCCGGTCGCGCGCACGCGCGCGGTCGCCTCGCGCACGAGTGCGTCGTCTTCCGCGTGGAGGGCGACCATCAGGTCCGCCTTCGCGGCCGCACGAAGCGCCGGCACGAGCTCGTCATCGGCGAGCGGCGGGAACTCCGGCACGCCGCTGTCGCAGAGGAACGCCTTGACGCCGATCGCGCCGCGGTCGCGCAGCCTGCGGAGGCTTTCCGGATCGGCGTCGACCAATCCGCCCCAGAGCCCGAAGTCCACGACCGAGCCGCGCTCCGCGGCGGCGCGCTTGGCGTCGAACGCCGCAGCATCGAGTAGCGGTGGCAACGAGTTGAGGGGCATGTCGAGAACGGTGGTGATGCCGCCCGCCGCTGCGGCGCGACTCCCGCTTGTCCAGCCCTCCCAGTCGGTCCGGCCTGGCTCGTTGAAGTGCACGTGCGCGTCGATCATCCCCGGCAGCGCCAGCAGACCTCGGGCGTCGATCTCCTCCGAGGCCTCCATTGCACCCGGTTCGACGAGCGAGCTGATGCGACCACCGCGGATCAACACATCGCGCGCGTACGCTCCGTCCGAGATGACGACCGCACCGCGGATGGCGAGGTCCGCCCGAGGGCTCACTCCAGGTCGATGGCGAGGTCCTGCGCGCCCTCCCAAAGTGTGAGCCGTCCGAGCTCCGCGAGCTGCTCGATCCCGTCGACGACGGTCGCGAAGTGGTTGCCCGCGAGCTGGCCGACTTCGCTAGCGAACAGCGTGGGGCCGTAGGGCAGGAGAATCTCCATCTCCGAAATGCCGCCCGGATACACGAGGATCTGGCCGGGCGCTGGGTGACTCGTGTGATTCTCGTAGTCCAGGCCGAGGTGCTTCTCTCCCATCGGGACCCACGTCGCTTCTCCGCTCCAGCGAACGTGTAGCAGCTTGCTTCGCAGCGGCAAGAGCTTCCGGATCGCGGCGCTCGTCTTGGGTGCCGCCTGCTCCTCGAGACGGGCGCGGAACGTGAACGGGCCGGCGGTCATCCGGAGCATCCGCATCGCGGGCGTACGATACCGGCCGCTCATGGCGGCCCTTTCCACTCACGTCCTGGATACAGCGACCGGCCGTCCCGCGGCGGGCATCGCCGTCGCGCTCGAGCGTGATGGCGTCGTGCTCGCGCGCGCGACCACCGACGCGGATGGCCGGGTGCGAGAGCTCGCGTCGTCGCTCGCCGCCGGCCGGTATCGCCTCGTGTTCGAGCTCGACGGTCGCTTCTTCCGTCGAGTCGCGCTCGATATCGAGATCGGCAGCGAAACGAAGTACCACGTCCCGCTCCTCATCGCCCCGTTCGGTGTCACGAGCTACCGCGGATCGTGATGGGGACCCGGCGGGCGGACCTCGATTCCGTCTTCGAGCGCGCGCCAGGCCTCGCCGGCCGGGTCCGTGGTGATGATCCAGACGCCATCGTTGTAGCGGCGCGCTCGGCGCTCGGGCGAATGACCGAGGCCGAGCGGATCGCGGTGCTCAACGCGCACCCACGGATCGGTGCCGATGCGGCGTCGCTCTCGGCGGCGTCCCGCCGCGAGCAGGGCGGAGATGTCGACGACGCGACGATTCGGCAGCTGAGGGAACTGAACCAGGAGTACGAGCGAAGGTTCGGCTTTCGCTTCGTGGTCTTCGTTCGGGGCCGCGCGAAGGCCGAGATCGTGCCGGTCCTGCGCGAGCGGCTCCGTCGCACGAGAGAGCAAGAGCTCGCCACGGGCATCGACGAGTTTCTCGCGATTGCCCGCGACCGCTTGCTGGGAATGCAACGGTGACTTCGACCGAGATCAGCTACGGCAAGGCGCGCGTCGTCTTCTACCGTCTGGCCGGCGCCCTTCCCCCCCTCGCGGCGTCCATCGACATCGACGTCCTCGGGGAGCGGTTCCTGTCCGCGTACACCGAAGGCGATAACAGCAGCGTCGTCGCGACGGACACGATGAAGAACTTCGTGTACGCGATGGCGGCGGAATACACCGGAAACACGCTCCCTGGGCTTTGCGCGTTCTTCGGACGCAGGTTCCTTGTGACCTATCCGGTGATGGAAGCCCTTCGGGTGTCCGCGCGCGAAGTGCCGCTAGACGCGGCTTCGGGCGAGCGGGGCCCGAGCGGGGTTCTCTTCCGTTCGACGAGGGGTGACGGCACGGTGGCGCGGGTCACGCTTGAAGTTCACAAGGGCGAACCCCAGGTTACGGGCGCGCAGAGCGGCTGGGAAGGCATGGTCCTGATGAAGACCACCGGGAGCTCGTTCGCCTCATTCGCCCGGGACGATTACACGACCCTTCCCGAGCTCGTCGATCGGCCGCTCTCAATCCGCCTCGATGCGTACTGGCGTTACGCCGATCTGCGTGACGGCATCGGCGAGGGCACTGGTCTTCTCGCCCCGCAGGCCGTGCGTGACGAGCTCGAGCGAACGTTCCACGAGTTCAACAGCCGCTCGATCCAGCACCTCGTGCACGAGATGGGGACTCGCCTGTTCGCCGCGCATCCACAGCTGGCCGAGCTCGAGTTCGTCGCCGAGAACCACACGCCCGACCACGTGCGTGACGGCGCTAGCGGCGTGAAGGTGTTCGCCGAACCGCGCGGGACGTTCGGCAAGATCGGCCTCGTCCTTCGGCGCTGACAGCACAAAAAAGCGGATGACGGGCCTTCATCGCAGCGTAGACTCGGTCAGTAAAGAAGACCGAACTTCAGGGCCCCGCGCGAGTCTTGGTCGTCACGGATCAACCGCTCGCGAACCTCATTGCGCTCACCCTGAACCATGGCGTCTACAAGACCCGCACCGTCGAGACGATCGAGGCCGGCCGCAATGAGCTGCGCGAGTGGCGGCCGCACCTCCTGCTGGTGGATATCGACCACGAACGCGCCGAGTCGCTCGAGCTCATCGGTCAGCGCATCGCCCATCGTCGCCTGCCGACGATCGCATTGACAATGCGCGGGGATCTCAAGACAAAGCTCGCGGCGTTCGAGCATGGCGCCGACGACATCATGACGGTGCCCTTCGCTCCCGAAGAGCTCGTCGCGCGCGTGCTCGCCGTGATGCGGCGAACGTACGGCGACGACGCGGTGCAGTTCACACCCGTGATCAAGGTGGCGGGCCTCGAGATCGATCTCCTCGATCAACGCGTCAAGGCGGGTACGTCCGAGATTCGGCTCACCACGCTGGAGCTGGCGCTCCTGTACCTGCTGGCCTCGAACTCCGGGCAAACGCTCGGGCGCGACCAGATCCTGGACGCGCTCTGGGGTGCCGACTACGTCGCCGAGAGCAACATCGTGGACCGTCACATTCGCAACCTCCGCGTGAAGCTGAAGGAAGGCACGCGACATCCCGGGTTCATCGTGACCGTCCCCGGAAAGGGCTACCGGTTCGAGGTCGCGCAGAGCGGCCCTTCATGAGCGCACTTCATGACACATCGACATGACGCGCCTACACCTCATGGGTGACAGCAGTCATACGGGAGCGCCAGGGAAGTGAAGGACGTTCAGGACCGCGGGTCCTGATCGTCATGACCGAAGCGCTCGCCAATCTCGTCGCGCTGACGCTCCAGCACGGGCGTTACGAATCCAGGCGGACGATCGATGCGGCGGAGTGCCGCCAGCTGATCCGCGAGTGGGAACCGCAGCTGGCTCTCGTCGATCTCGACATCTACCCGAGTTTCATCGACGTCTTCGAGCGCGGGAGCGAGTCGGCGCAGATCCCGATCCTCGCGTTCACCCGGAAGCGCGACACCGCCCTCAAGCTAAGCGCCTTCGAGCGCGGCGTCGACGACATCATCGAGGTGCCGTTCACGCTGGATGAGATCGTCGCGCGGCCGTACGCGCTCATGCGACGGGTCCACCACATCGATGTCCCGCTCGTGCCAACGATCAGGCTGGACGGCCTCGAAGTCGACCTCATCAAGCAGGTGGTTCGCGTCGGCGGTAGGGACCTCGAGCTCACGCCGATCCAGCAGACGTTGCTCTACTTGCTCGCGGCGAACGCGGGCAAGGTGCTAAGTCGGGAGGAGCTCCTGACCTGCATCTGGGGCGGCGAGTTCGAGATCGAGAGCAACGTCGTCGACCGGCACATCCGGGAGCTCCGCGTGAAGCTCGGCGACGACTGGCGCACGCCACAGTTCATCGAGACCATGGCCGGAAAGGGCTACCGGTTCAAGTCGCAGACGGCTTCGGATCGCGTCGCCGAGGCCGCGAAGTGAAGTTGCGCGTCCGCTAAAGCGGGACCCGCGATGAACGTCCGAAATGACACGTGCGGCGCTGGCGTGATAAATCTGGAAGGCACCGCGGGGGCGGTGGGCCCGTAGAAGCGAACTCATCATGCCGACAAGAGGCACGGGGGAGGCGAGCGAGCTGTCCACACGAAACATCGTCGATTGGGAATGCCAGTCACCTGAGCATCGCGCTTTGCGGTCCCGTCATGGCACCGGCGGGCTCACGATCCACGATGGGTCTTGGGCGTACTGCGACGGGGCGGGCTCGGACAATGCGCACCGCTGGTCGCCGACCGGCGGCGTGCCCCTCGAGAGGCTCGTGCGCTGGACCGCGCCCAACGGCGCGCCCGCGGAAGTGAGCGCGGCGGCTTACGACAGCGCCGACCGGCCGACCTCGCAGTCGACCGCACGGCCGACGAACGGGAGCACCCCGAAGACCACACGGAAGACGAACGGAGTCCGCCGGGCCTAGCCCACGGCTTCCTCGGCATCGTGCCCTTCGACTGGAGCCGCCTCGGTTATCCCATCCAGCGGATGGTGTGGAACCTGCTGCCCGACGACTGAGCACGCCCACGCTCACTTCGGTATCTCGAGCGGATCAGTCACACCCCGCGGGGCTCCGGACCGGTCGTGCCCACGAAGATGGCCGCATATCCTCGCCCGCACGCGCGACCACGGGGAGGCTGAGCGAATGTCCAGCATGAGCAGGAACGAATTCCTGCGCGGGGCGATGGCAGCCGGGGCGGCGTCCTTCGTTGAGTCCCTGACCGGCGAACGGGCCGCCGTCGAGCCATCGGCCACGGTCCAGGCCCTCGGCTACGTGCAACGCCTTGTCGACGCCGCGAGCGACCGCCTCACGGGCGCGCTCGCCGATGCCGGCGAGATCGACCCCGCGGTGATCACCGCCCTGCACACCATCAAGGCACGCGCGCAGGCCGTCGCGGCGCAGGTGGACGAGGCGCTGCCGCTGGGCTAGCGACCTACTCCACGACCCGCGGAAGCGCGGCGCCGATGACATCGCGGATCGACGCGAGGCCCTGCTCGCGCACGTAAGCGGCGAGCCCCTCGATCACCCGCAGCGGCGCAAGAGGATCGGCGAAGGTAGCGGTGCCGACCTGCACCGCTGAGGCACCGGCCATCAGGAACTCAAGGGCATCTTGCGCGCTCGTCACGCCGCCCGCGCCTATCACCGGGATCGAGACCGCCTGCGCGACCTGATAGGTGATGTGGAGGGCGATCGGCCGGATGGCCGGGCCAGAGAGCCCGCCGCTGCCGGTCCCGAGGATCGGGCGCCGACGCTTCGTATCGATGCGCATCCCGAGCACCGTGTTGATCGCGGTGAGCGCATCCGCACCGGCCTCCTCACATGCCCGCGCGACCGCGACGACATCGGGCGCGTTCGGGGTGAGCTTCACGATCACCGGAAGATCGGTCTCCGCTTTCACGGCACGCGTCACTTCCGCGGCAAGGCTCGGATCCCAGCCGAAGAGCATCCCGCCCTTCACATTCGGACAGGACACATTGAGCTCGTACGCGACCACACTCGGCGTCCCGGTCATCTCGAGCACCACATAGACGTAGTCGTCGACGCTGTAGCCGGCGACATTGACGATCACTGGAACGCCAAGCTCGGCCCACGCTCTGCCGTACTTGCGCGCGACCTCGACTGCGCCGGGGTTCTCGAGCCCGATCGAGTTGAGGATGCCCGACGGCGTTTCGGCGATCCGGTATTGCGGGTTCCCTGGCATGGGATTCGGCGTCGTCCCCTGGTTCACGATCGCCCCGAGCCGGCTGACGTCGATGAGCTCCGCGTACTCCACGCCCTGTCCGAACGTGCCCGACGCGGTCATGACCGGATTCTTCAGGCGCAGCCCGCGCGCCGCGTCCACCGCGAGGTCGACGGATGCCTCGGGGACCGGGCCGCTCGTGCGGCGCCGAGGGACCACGGCGACGTCGGCATGGGCGAGCGTCTCGTGCAGCTTGGCCGCGAGCTCTCCGGGTGCGTGCTCGGGGTCCGGCTCTCCGGTCGCGGCTTCGGTGATCGTCGCGTCATCGAGCGTCGCGAGCTCGGTGAGGTCCTCTTCCTCCTCGCCGGAGGCCGCGTCCTCGAGCGACTCTTCGATCGAACGGCTGACGTCGATCGGCCCTTCCACTTTTTTCCGCGGCCGCCGCCAGGGCATCAGGCGAGTATCCCGACCGTGGCGGGCTCTCCCTGCTCGAACGCGACGTCGCCGAGTGCGAAGACCGGACCTTCGCGGCAGACCCGGGCGTTTCCTTGCGCGGTGACGACGACGCAGGCGCGGCACACCCCCATCGCGCAGCCCATGTGCTGCTCCACCGCGACCTGCGCTTCTAGGAGCGGCCTCCGTCCGGGGTAGGTCGAGGATGCGCGGTCCGCTTGCTCATGCAGGCGCCCGAGCGCGGCGAGCATCGGCCATGGACCGCATGCGCAGAGCTGATCCGCCCACTCGAGCAGCGGGCCGATCGCATCAGTGACCCGTCCGGTGATCCCGAATGAGCCGTCTTCGGTGGTGGTGACATATTCGACCGTCGCGGGAAGCCGATCGCTCGGCCAGAGATGCGCGACCGACCGGCCGCCCATCAGCAGCGTCACGTTGCGTCGCGCCGATTCCTGCTCGGCGAGCACGCGCATCGGCGCGATGCCGGTCCCGCCCGCGACGAGGAGCAGGTTGCGCGTCGAGCGGTGGATCACGAAGGCCGACCCAAGCGGGCCGAGCAGATCCAGCGCATCCCCTTCGCGGCGCGTGGCGATCCATTCGCCTCCCGAACCGAGCGCCTTCACGATGAGCTCGATCTCACCGCTCGCGCGGTCGATGCGGTTGAACGAATAGGGACGGCGCAGCAGCGGCTCGAACGACAGACCGGGCCGCACGTGGACGAACTGCCCGGCGCGGGCTTGCGCGGCGATCTCCGGGGCGGCGATCCGGAGCACGGTGCCGAGCTGGCCGATCTCGGCCGACGCTACGACACGACCTTGCTCGAGGAGCACTTCGGAAGACAAGTCTCGCAGAGAACGAAAGAGAGAGGCGCGGCGCGCCTCCCTCTCGAATGCGCGTGATCGCTCGAGCCTACGTGATGCGATTCTCAGCGAAGTCGAAGTTGAAGGAGATCCACTCCCCGTTTGCGCTCAGCACCGAGTACTCGACCTCCCGGGCGCGTAGGCCGGAACCAGCCATCGCGACCTCATCTCCGCCCGCTCCGGTGGTCGCCTGAATGACACCCGCGATCGCGCCGGGAACGCCGCCACCGAGGTGCGGCTGGGGGCCCGTCGACTGAGCTCGCGTCGACGGGCTGAAGGACGAGATGAGGATGTCCGTGAACTTGTACTTGAGGAAGTCGACCTGGTCCTTGCCCGCCTTGCGCAAGGTGAGCACGGCCTCCTTGAGGTGCGCGCCTGTCGCGACGTACTTGAACAGGAGCGGCGAGGACTTGTCGATCTTCACCACGAAGTTGAAGTCCTGCGCCGAGACCTTTCCCGTCCCTCCGCCGCCGCCGAACGCGCCGGGCTGGGTGGCGCCCCAGCTGAACGAGAGCACTTCGATCTCGTCTTTGTGCTTGGAGTCGAGGCTCTCGCCCTTGATGCCCTCGATCTTGAGAAATGAGTCGTATGCCATCCCTTAGTCCTCCGTGAACAGCGTCAGTGCGAACTTCGCCGTGCCGTTCCCACCGAAGCCGTAGATATCCTGCTGGGCCGTGTAGCTGCCTCGTGCGCCGGTGTACTTACCGGTCCCGCCCACGATCGCGTAGGTCCGCTGCGCTCCGACGCCAGAGCCGATGCCGACGATCGAGCCGGCGGCGAGGTTGAGCGTGTGGACCTCGACCGTGTTGCCGTGCCCCGCGAGCGTGAAGACCGCGGACGAGAAGTCGCCGACCTTGTCGCCCTCGACTCCGTCGAGCAGCTCGCCGTAGACCGCGTAGCGGTCGCCAGCCTGTGGGAGCTCGCCGAACTTGAGGTCCGCCGAGTGCGCGTACCAGCCGCGCCCGTAAAGCTCCGTCATGCGCGGAGTCGCTCGCGCGGATAGGGCCACCGCGGGACGCGTGTCAGTACGGCTGGCGAAGATCGCGAAGCCGGCGGCGATGCTGGCGAGACCGCGCGTGATGACGCTGCGCCTGGGCAAGTGAGGAACGCCGTCTCTCATGCCCCCCTCCTTTCGGCACGCGAGTGTGCGGTCAGCCTCACCGCTGGCGCAACGGGAAGCGGTCGCAAATCGTGATCAGGCGGGCTGCACCCCATCGGCGAGCGTCAGTAGTCCAAGTTCGAACATGCGTCGCGCGACGGGCAGACCGGCCTGGACGAAGCGTTCGGTGTCGTCGCTTGCCGCACCCTCCGCGAGCGCCGCCTCGACGAGCGCTAGACGGAGCGGACGCCGTCCGTCGAGCTTCGACAGCAGAAGGACCGCGCGCGGTTCTATGCCCGCCCGGAAGGGGAGACCGTCGTCCAGCGTCACCGCCATCTCGTGCACGCGAGGCCGGGCGGCCTCGAATCGGACCTGCTGCTCGAGCCGCATGGACGCCGCGGGAACGAGGATCGCCTCAAGCAGCCCGGCGTCCCCGGCCCGGGCGAGGAAATCGTGTGCGGCGAAGATGCGCTGCACGTGGTCGCTCGCGGGCCTCACGCCGCCCGGTGGAAGAGCCTCGATCCGGAACCAGTTTGGCCCCGCCGCTCGGCGGCGGAGCAGGACCGAGCCGTACGCGATCCCCCGGATACCAAGCTCGCGGTAATAGCTCATCCAGCCGTCGATCAGCTCCCCATATCGAGTCGGGTCGCCGGCCTCGGTCTGATTCCAGCCCGCAGCCGTCTCGAGCGGGTCGTCGGTGCGGTAGTGAAGCAGCCAGGCATCGCAGCCGCTCCCTTCGACCCATCGGCGCACACTGGCTGCGGGGTCTCCGTCAGGATCCGCGATCCAGCTGATCGCCACGGTCGCGAACCCGCCCTCTTCGAGGTGGGCTGGGATCGAGCGGACGACCTGTTCGGACACGCTGTCGCCTGGGAGTCCGCTGTCGCGGTAGATGTACTCGGTCGCGGGCGAGATCACGTAGGGCGGATTGCACACGATCACGTCGAAGCGCTTGTCCCCCACCGGCTCGAACCAGCTCCCCAGACGCAGCTCCAGATTCCGAACCCCGTTCAGCTGTGCATTGAATGCGGCGAAGCACAGAGCGCGGGGACTGATGTCCGTCCCCAGGACGCGCTCGGCATGGGGTGCGGCGACCAGCGCGACGACGCCACAGCCGGTACCGAGATCGAGGAGGCTCCGAGCTCCGCGCCGCAGAGTCAGATACGCGAGCGTCACGGACGGGCGGTGCACACCCGGAACGTGGTCGGCCGGCGCCTTCTCTCCCGCGCGGAGACGGACGTCCGACGTGATGAGCAGCTCATCGTGCGGCACGATCCGCACAGACGGACGCACCACGCCACGGTCGGCGCTCGCGAGCCCAAGCCGAGTCAGGTCCCTCACCCCTAGCGGCGCGATCGCCGTGGCAACTTCGTCCTCGGGAACATCGAGGTTCAGCACGAAGAGACGGATCAGCGCCGCCAGGCCACCCCGGCCCTCGAGGCGACGAAGCTGCACCGGAATATCCCAGGAGCGCGAGAGGACCTCACTGTGAGCGCCGAGGGCCTCCCCGATGCGGTCGGCCTTGAAGCCCGCCTCATCAAGCGCCGCGCGAAAGCGGAGCACGAGTTCGGGCTGATCGAGGACGAGAGGCCCTTCCACCGCTGCCGATGCTATGCGGGCAGCGGGGTCCCAACCGCGAACGTATAGCCGTCCGGGTCCTCGAGCACGCAGTCGCGCCAACCGTGCGGCCAGTCACGAGTTGCCACGAGCACGGTGAAGCCGCCATCGCGCGCGCGACGCTCGGCGTCCTCCGGATCGATCCCGAGGATCCGGATCTCCGCGCCGAGGCCACGCTTCCCCGTCTCGCGGAGGCGCGGCGCCCAAGGCATGCGCTCGTAGGTGTGATCGGCATGTAGCTGGAGACGGACTCCCGGAGCCTCGAGCGCCGCGAAGTCGGCGTCGGAGTAGAGCGCTGTGAGGCCCAGGACCCGCGTGTAAAAGGGCACGCTACGCGCGACGTCGCGGACGATGAGGTTGACGCTGAGGCCACCAAGCGTGCGGCCGTAGTCTGCCGCGGTCATCCAGGGCTCCGTCTTGCGTTTCTTCATACGGTCACCACGACCCGCTCCATCGCCGGGGCGCCGCGCTCAGAGGAGTGTCACCCGCCAGACCTCCGGACTCACCCTGAGGTCGGCCGCGGTCCGCCACAGCACGCCGCCACGGAACGCGAGCGCGATGCGGCCCGGAGGACCGTCGCGAGTGGCACCGCTGGCGACGTCGATGAGCCGGACACCGGACGAGCAGACCGTGGCGACCTCACGAATGGTCGCGCCGATGACCACGCAGCCACTCTCGGCTCGAGCCGCCCGCGATCGCCCGCCGCCCACCGGCAGGAGCTCGACCTCGGTGGGCGGGCGCACCATCCCGAATCCGCGCACCCAGCCCACGGTGTCCGCGAAGCTCACGACGTAACCTCCCACATCCGCGCTCCGCGAGCCGAGCTGGCGCGATCGGCCGTCGTACAGATGCAGCTCCTGCGTCGCGCGATCGGCGCTGAGCGTCGCCACCGCGACGCGGCCCGAGTCGTCCAAGTCAAAGTACGCCGGCTTGTCCGTCGTGACGACCGTCCGCCGCGGCCCGTTCGCACCGAGAAGGATGATCTCGTGCGGTCCGAAGAGACCGCCGGCGTGAAGCCACACCACGTCATGGCCATTCGTCCTCGCGTGCGGCCACGGATTCCACGTGTCGCCACCCTGAAGGCCGGTGAGGTCGATCTCGTCGAGCGTCTCCGTCTGAGCGGGATCGCGCCACGGCACGCGCAGCAGGCTCACGTGTGCGTCGCCGCCGCCCTGATCCTCCGTCTGGCGAAGCAACACGACCGCATCACGCACGTCCTCGATGACGAGCTCCGTCTCTTCGAGCTGCCGCAGAACCTTCGTCTCGCCGCGTTGGAGATCGATCGCGCGGGCCTCGTACGTGAAGCCGGCGGCGCTCGACCGGCGGAGCACGCCGACGAAGACATCGCGGTCAAGGGCGGCCTGCAACAGCTCGCACGCCGGGAGAGACCCCGGAATCGTCCGGGCATCGCAGTCGGAAAAGCTGACGGTCCGCGTGGTGCCCGCGCTCGCGATCTGAGAGGGAGGCTCCGTGGACTGACGGGGCGAAGCGGTCCGGGATCCGCTGGACGGCGCCACGCAGGCGCTGAGGAGCAGCACGATCAGCGCGAGGCGGTTCACCTCACTCCGCCGCTGCGGTCACCGGCTCCTGCGCGCGATACTCGGCGAGCGGAGCGACCGTCTGCGTGACCGCGCTCGCGCGCAAGGCGGTGACGACCGCGAGCGCCGTATCGAGCGATGTGAGGCAGGGCACGCGCGCTTCGACCGCGGCCCGGCGGATGAGGAAGCCGTCGCGATCGACGGTCTTGCCGAGCGTCGGCGTGTTGATCACCGCGACGCACTCGCCGGACCTGATCAGGCTCAGGATGTCCTGACTGCCCTCGGCGAGCTTGCGCACTTCCGTCACGTCGATCCCCAGAGAGCGGACGAGGGCGGCCGTGCCACTGGTCGCGACGATGTCGTACCCGAGCCAGTGGAAGCCCTCGATGATCGGCACCACTTCCGCCTTGTCCTTGTCGGCGACGGTCACCAGCACCTTCCCGCTCCGCGCCGGCGCCAGGCCCGCGGCAACGAGCGACTTCCAGAGCGCGGGCGCGAACGAGCGATCGACGCCCATCACCTCGCCGGTGCTCTTCATCTCGGGGCCGAGGTACGTGTCCACGTCGAGCAGCTTGGCCATCGAAAAGACCGGCGCCTTGAGTGCGACGAGAGATCCCTCGGGCCAGAGCCCATCCGCGCGGGCATATCCCTGCGCCTCGAGCGTCGACCCGAGAGCGACGCCGACAGCGAGCGAGACGAGCGGGACCCCTGTCACCTTCGTGAGGAACGGGACCGTGCGGCTCGCGCGGGGGTTCACCTCGAGGACCCAGACCTTCCCGTTCTCGACGATGAACTGGATGTTGAGAAGGCCCTTCACCGGGAGCGCGGCGGCGATCCGTCGCGTCAGCTCGACGATCTCGTCCCGTTCCGCGGGCAGCAGATTCTGTGCGGGGTAGACCGCGTAGCTGTCGCCGGAGTGAACGCCGGCGCGTTCGATGTGCTCCATGATCCCGGCGACAAGCGTGTCGCGGCCGTCGCTCACGGCGTCGACCTCAACCTCCTTGCCACGCAGGTACTTGTCGACGAGCACGCGCCCGGTCCCGGCCTCGAGCGCCGAGCGGAAGTACCGCTCGAGATCGTCCGGTCCGTACGCGATCTCCATCCCGCGCCCGCCCAGGACGTAGCTCGGACGGACGAGGACCGGGTAGCCGATCTCTTTCGCGACGGCCAGCGCTTCCGCGGGCGACTCCGCCGTGCCGCCGAGCGGCTGCGGGATGCCCAGCGCGTCGGCGAGGTCGTGAAAGCGGCGGCGGTCCTCGCCGATGGCGATGGCCAGAGCCGATGTTCCGGCGATCTCGCCGCCCATCCCCGCGATGCGGTCGGCGAGGTTGAGCGCGGTCTGCCCTCCGAACTGCGCAAGGATCGGAAGGGGCTTCGCCCCCTCCGGCTCCCCCACGCGCTCGTTTTCGATGACCGCGGCGATGGACTCTTCGTCCAGCGGGTCGAAGTAGAGGCGGGCGGACGCGTCGAAATCGGTCGAGACCGTCTCCGGGTTGCTGTTCACCATGATCGGCGCGACGCCGCGACCGCGCAGCGCGCCCGCCGACTGCACGCAGCAGCAATCGAACTCGATGCCCTGCCCGATGCGGATCGGACCGCTGCCCAGGATGACCGCTTTCGGCCCTGGGAGCGCGACGGCTTCGTTCTCCTGCTCGTAGGTCGAATAGAAATACGGCGTGACCGCCTCGAACTCGGCGGCACACGTATCGACCATCTTGTAGACGGGGCGGATCCCCCACTGCGTCCTGAGACGCCGCACGTCCTCCGGCAAGATGCCGGAGAGTGTCGCGATGTCCGCGTCGGCGAAGCCGAGACGCTTCGCCGATCGCAGCAGCGCCGGCGTTGGCGTCCGTCCCTGGAGCTCGTCTTCAGCGAATCGAACGATCCTTGCGATCTTCCGCAGGAACCAGCGGTCGATCTGCGTCCGGGCGTGTAGCGCGTCGACCGGGGCGCCACGCCGCAGCGCGGCGAAGAGACGCCACAGCCGGTCGTCCGTCGGCGGACCAGAGAGGAAGCGATCGACGAAATCGGTCGGATCGGTGACCTCCACCCACGACGGCGCCTCCCACAAGAGGCCCTGACCCTTGACCTCGAGGGAGCGAAGGGCTTTCTGAAGCGCCGCCTCGAAGCTGCGATCGATCGCCATCACCTCGCCGGTGGCCTTCATCTGCGTGCCGAGGCTGCGGTCGGCCGCCGCGAACTTGTCGAACGGCCAGCGTGGGATCTTCACCACCACGTAGTCGAGCGCCGGTTCGAACGCCGCGGTCGTCTTCTTCGTGACCGCATTTGGGATCTTGTGGAGGCGCTTGCCGATCGCGATCTTCGCCGCGACGCGCGCGATCGGGTAGCCCGTCGCCTTGGAGGCGAGGGCGGAGCTGCGCGAAACGCGCGGATTCACCTCGATCACGAAGTACGGCACTTGCGCGTCGGGATCGTCGGTCGGTGCCCGATCGGGATGCAGCGCGAACTGGATGTTGCAGCCGCCTTCGATGCCGAGGGCGCGGATGATCCGTAGCGCCGCGCTTCGAAGCATCTGGTACTCCTTGTCGGTGAGCGTCTGCGACGGCGCGACGACGATCGAGTCCCCGGTGTGGACGCCCATCGGGTCTAGGTTCTCCATATTGCAGACGGTGATGCATGTGTCCGCGCCGTCGCGCATCACCTCGTACTCGATCTCCTTCCACCCGGCGAGCGAGCGCTCGACGAGGACCTGCCCGATCGGCGACGCCGCGACGCCGCGGCCGACGCGTGAAGCGAGCTCGTCCGCGTCGTTAGCCACGCCGCCGCCGGTGCCGCCGAGCGTGAAGGCCGGACGGACGACGAGCGGGTAGCCGATACCCGCGGCGAACGCGAGCGCTTCCTCGACGTTGTGCGCTGTGGCCGACTCGGGGACGGGCTCGCCGATCGACAACAGAAGCTGCTTGAACGCCTCGCGGTCCTCGGCCTGCTGGATCGCGGAGAGCGGCGTGCCCAGAAGGCGTACGCCGTAGCGCTCCAGGACGCCGGATTCCGCGAGAGCGACCGCGAGGTTCAGGCCGGTCTGCCCGCCGAGCGTCGCGAGGAGGCCGCTCGGGCGCTCCCTCGCGATGACGCGCTCGAGCACCTCGACGGTGAGCGGCTCGAGGTATGTGACGTCGGCGACACCGGGGTCGGTCATGATCGTCGCCGGGTTCGAGTTCACGAGGACGGTCTCGATTCCCTCTTCGCGCAGAGCTCGGCAGGCCTGCGTGCCGGCATAGTCGAACTCTGCCGCCTGCCCGATGAGGATCGGGCCGCTCCCGATGATCAGGACCTTCATATGTCGAGCCACCCGCCGCCCATCGGGACGCATCGGCCGCCGACGCGGACGCCGGTGATGCGGTCGCCGGCGCGGTCGATCTCGATGTCCATGATGCTGGGGCGACCCATCTCGAAACCCTGCTCGCTCCTGATCCGTACCGTTGGCTCGGCCGGGACGAGCTCGTGCGCGACGAGGTACGCCCCGAGCGGGCCGTTCGCCGATCCGGTCGCCGGGTCTTCGCCGGTGCCCAGCCCCTGATCGAACATGCGGCCATGCACGTGCGAGTCGGGCCACTCCCCGCCCATCGCGAAGACGTAGACGTTCGCATCGAGCTCACCGGACCCCCGACGTGCGTGGCGGACCGCCTTGAGGCCTTGCAGCGGGACCAGCAGGAACGGGACGCCCGCGGACACGACCTGGATCGGCACATCGCTGCGGACTTCCTCGACCGCGAGCGAGAGCGCCTCCGCCGCCGCGCGACGCGTGACCATGGTCCCGGTGAATGAGGGCACCGGCTGCTCCATCTGCACGAACCCGTCGCGCAGGGTCACGCGGATGTTGCCAACGCCTTCCTCGAACCACATCGTGCCATCGCGACCCGCGGCCAGGACATACGCCGTCCCGACGGTCGGATGGCCCGCGAACGGCAGCTCCGTGTCAGAGGTAAAGATGCGCAGCCGGTGATCGGCGGCTTTCGTGGTAGGCGGCAGCACGAAGCTGGTCTCCGACAGATGAAGCTCCTTCGCGATCGGCTGCATCAAGCGTTCGTCGATCCCGCGGGCATCGGCGAACACCGCCAGCGGATTGCCGCCGAATGGACGATCCGTGAAGACATCGACGAGCTGGTACTCGTGCCGTGTCACTTGCGAGCGACCGCGTCGCGGACGTCGTCCATGAACGCATCGAAGACCGGCTCGTTGTCGCGCGGGCCCGGGGCGCCTTCGGGGTGGTACTGGTACGTGCGGATGGGAAGGCGCTCGTGCGCGAGGCCCTCCACCGATGCGTCGTTCAGGTTTCGTGCGGAAACCACAAAGCCCGAGGCGGATGGGATCGAGGCTTCGTCCACTTGGAATTCGTGGTTCTGCGACGTGATCACGACCTTTCCCGTTCGCAGGTCCTGCACGGGATGGTTCGCGCCGTGGTGGCCGAACGGCAGCCGCGACGTGGAAGCGCCGATCGCACGAGCGATCAGCTGATGGCCCAAGCAGATGCCGAGGATCGGCAGCGGATGCGACGTCCCACGCGCCGCCACCGCGTCGAGCAGCGTCCGCGTGGTCGCGGTGATCTGCGGGATCGCCGACGGATCGCCGGGACCGTTGGAGATGACGATGCCGCCGGGCGACCACGAGAGGATCGCGCGGGCGGTCGAGGTCGCGGGGAACACCCTGACCATCGCGCCGCGCCGCACGAGGCACCGGATCTGGTTCTCCTTCACGCCCGTGTCGAGAAGCGCGACCTTCGCCCCGCTTCCCGCCTGCCGCGAGAGGCCGGTGGATTCGACGACCAGATGCTTCGCCGCGAGCGGAGCGCTGGCGTGCGCCTTGGCGACCGCTTCGCGCGCGATATCCGGGTCCTGCGAGCGATGCGGCGGCACTTGCAGGATCGCGCCGCGCAGCGTGCCTTTGGCGCGCAAGCGCCGCACCAGCGCGCGCGTATCGATGCCGGCGAGACCCGGCACGCCGTACGAGCGCAGGTACGCATCGAGGTCGAGGGTCCCTTCCCGGCAGGTCGACACCAAGTCGCGGACCACGAGCGCTTCGACCCATGGCCGGCGGCTCTCGGACGCCCGATCGAACGTGCCGTAGTTGCCGATGAGCGGATAGGTCATGACGACGATCTGCCCGTTGTACGAAGCGTCGGAGGTGATCTCCTGGTAGCCCGTCATCGCCGTGTTGAATACGACCTCTCCCGACGCCGGCGAGCCGTCGCCGAACGCCTCCCCCCACCACGTCGAGCCGTCTTCCAGCCCGAGGATCGCCGCCCTGGTCATCGATGCATAACTATACGGTTCCGATGCATAAAGATGCAATTGGCCTTCGAGCTCAGCGGCGGCTGATCGCTTCGGCGGCACGCACAGCTCCTTCGTAGCGAACTTCCCCCGCGACGACGGTCGCAACGACCCGGCCCATCAGCTTTCGGCCGACGAGCGGAGTGTTCTTTCCTTTCGAGGCGAGCTCGTCGGCTCGCATGATCCACTCGGCGTCGCGATCGATGACGACCCAGTCGTCCGTCGGTCGGTCGATCCCGAGGACGCGCGCGGGTCCGGTCGTGAGCGCGTCGATCACCGTTTCGAGCGAGGCCCACCCCACACGGACGCCGCCCAGCACGAGCCCCAGCGCGGTCTCGAGACCCGAGATCCCGAACGCGGCCTGATCGAACTCGACGTCCTTCTTCACGGACGCGTGCGGAGCATGGTCGGTGGCGATCGCGTCGACCGTCCTGTCCTCGAGCCCGGCCCAGAGCGCTCGTGCATCCGCGCGCGTCCGCAGCGGCGGATTCACTTTGGTCGACGAGTCGTATGGCACGCCACGCGGTGCCCCCTCCCCGCCCTCCCACGCGAAGGCCCGCGATCCCGCGACCCACTCGTCGGTCATCGCGAGATGATGTGGCGTGACGTCGCAGGTGACGTTCAGACCCTCCGCCTTGGCGTGGCGGACGAGCTCGATCGACCCCGCGGTCGAGAGGTGGGTGAGATGCAGCCGGCCGCCCGCAAGCTTCGCGAGCGCGAGGTCGCGTGCGACCGCTGACTCCTCCGCGGCCGAGGGCATCCCGGGAAGCCCGAGACGTGCGGAGACCGCGCCCTCATGCATAACGCCTTTCCCGGAGAGCACAAGATCCTGCGCGTGCTCGACGATCGGTCGTCCCGAGGCCCGCGCGTACTCGAGCGCGCTGCGGAAGAGGCGCGCATCCTCCACCGGCGATCCGTCATCGGAGAAGGCGACCGCGCCGGCATCGGCGAGCTCGACCATGTCCGCGAGCTCCCGACCCTTGCGCCCGCGGGTGATCGCGGCGACGAACAGCACGCGCGCGCCCTTGACGCCATGGCCGCGGCCGAGCAGCTCCTTGAGCAGGCCCGGCGAATCGATCGCCGGTTCGGTGTTCGGCATCGCGCAGATGGTCGTGAAGCCGCCACGGAGCGCGGCTCTGCGCCCGGTCTCGATCGTCTCCGAATCCTCGAAGCCCGGCTCGCGCAGATGGGCGTGCAGATCGACGAAGCCCGGCACCACGAGGTAGCCCTTCGCCTCGAACGCGCGACGATCGAAGGTCATGCGCGCTCCTCGATCGGCGCCGCGGCGAGCAAATAGAGGAGCGCCATCCGGACGGCAACCCCGTTCGTGACCTGCTTCTCGATGAGCGAGCGGCTACCGTGAGCGACCGCCGCGTCGATCTCGACCCCTTCGTTCATCGGCCCGGGATGCATCACCGGCGCGCCCTGTCTCATGCGAGCGACGCGATCGATCGTCAGCCCCCAGACGCGGCTGTACTCGCGCAGCGACGGCAAGAGGCCAGCCTCCTGGCGCTCGCGCTGGAGCCGCAGCGCGATCACCCCGTCCGCGCCATCGAGCGCGCGGTCGAGAAGAGGCTCATACGTGACGCCAGAGGGCAGCTGGCCGCAGCGCCACGCGACCGGGACGAGCGTCGGCGGCCCTGAGAGCGTCACGCGAGCGCCGAGCGGGACGAGGGTGTTGATGTCCGACCGCGCGACCCGGCTGTGGAGGATGTCGCCCACGATCACCACTCGTTTGCCGTCGAGCTCGCCGAGGGCCTCGCGGAGGGTGTACGCGTCGAGCAGACCTTGCGTGGGGTGCGCGTGCCACCCATCGCCAGCGTTGATCACGGCCGATTCGGTCCGCTCGGCGACGAAGTAGGGCGCCCCCGACGAGCTGTGGCGCATCACGACGACGTCGCCGCCGAGCGCCTGAAGCGTGCGGACCGTGTCGAGGAGCGACTCGCCCTTCTCGACGGAGGAGCCCGTGGCGGTGATGTTTACGACGTCGGCCGAGAGCGCCTTCGCGGCGAGCTCGAAGGACACGCGCGTCCGCGTCGAGACCTCCGCGAAGAACAGGATCACGGTCCGGCCGCGGAGCGGCGGCGCGCGGCGGATCGGTCGCGACAGGATCTCGACCATGGCGCGCGTCTGATCGAGGACCGCCTCGATCTCGTCTCGCGACCAGTCATCCGTGTCGAGCACGTGTCGTCTCGTCCACTTCATGCCGGCACCCTCGTCACGACCTCGACCTCGTCGCGGCCATCGACCTCGGTGAGGTGAACTCGCACGTCATCGCCGGGCGAGGTCGGTACGTTCTTCCCTACGAAGTCGGCGCGGATCGGAAGCTCGCGATGACCGCGGTCGACGAGGACGGCGAGGCGGATCGCGCGCGGGCGCCCGTAATCGACGAGGGCGTCCATGGCCGCGCGCACAGTACGACCGGTGAAGAGCACGTCGTCGACGAGCACGACGACGCGGTCGTCGACGGAGAACGGGATCTCGGACTCGCGCACCACCGGCGCATAGCCGATACGCGTCAGGTCGTCGCGGTAGAGCGTGATATCGATCGCGCCCAAAGGAAGATCGACGCCTTCGTTCGCCCGTACGGCCTCGCGGATCCGCGCGGCGAGCGCATCACCGCGCGCGCGGATGCCGACGATCGCGAGAAGTGAGAGATCGCGGTCGCGCTCGACGATCTCGTGCGCGATCCGCGTGATGGCCCGACGGACGTCGTCCGGCCCGAGCAGCGTGGTCAGCTGGCGCTCCTTCCCGGCCTCGCAGGACCGGTCTTTAAAGGTGATCGCGCTCCGACAAGTATATGAATCCCCGCCGCGCGAGGATGTGCCTGACGCCGAATGGCGCTCTGGAGTTAAGCAGTAGATGCACGTCTTTCAGCGTGGAGCCCTCGTGCGGCGGCGGATCGTGCGGTTCGCCGTCACGTTCACGACCATGCTCCTCCTCGGAGGGCTGGCCGTCCTGGTGGCCGGGGTCGTCTCGAGCGACAGCGGCCCGGTGCTGCCCGCGTTCGTCGGCCCGCTCCAGCGCGTGCTCGCTCCGCCACCGCCCGCCTCGGGCGAGGGAAGCCCGAGCGCCGCGTCGCCGACACCGTTCAGGCTGCAGCTTCCGCCGTTGCCATTCTTCGGCTCGGCCCCGACCCCGACGCCGACTGCGACGACGACCGCACCGTCGAGACCCGCCGCGAGCTCGCCGTCGGCAGCTTCTCCACGTACTGGACCCCCGGCGAGTTCGCCATCAAATGGACCGCCCGGTACCTTCCCCGGCCGAACACCGCCGCCGCACCCATAGATCTCGGCCGCGATGCGTCGATTCGCTCTGTTGATCGCGGTCGCGGCATTCGCTGCGATCGCGGCGCTCCTCGACGCGACGACGCGTGGCAGCTTCGTCGCGCCCCAAGGCCCGCCGACCGCGGTGGACGGAACTGGGCCGATCCTCGTCGCCAGCCCGCCGACCGGGCACCGCGGCGCGATCGGGCGTGGCCACGTCGCGCTCCTCATTTCGCCACGGTCGCCCGACGCCGCGCGTGACATCGCGGCAGCGCTCGCGCACGCCGGCCTCTCCGCGACGTTTGCTCTCACCGCGGAGGTCGTGATCAGCGACGCGTCCCTTGCCGGCGACCTTCGCAAGGCGGGACACGATGTGGCCTACGCCGGCATCGCTGCGTCTGACGCAGCATCCTTGCCGGAGCCGTTCTGGCGCCTCGCTGAAACGCTCGGCTTGCGCATGGTCGAGTCCGCGGCGGGCGAACGCCTCGCGCTCTACGCGCCGGCTCGGCTTCTCGACGACCATCTCGACGAAGTGGCGCTGACCATCGCGCGCCGCGCGAGCGCGCTCGGTCTGGTGAGCGTGGCGCCGGCGACGGCGCCGACCGACGACACGGCGACCGACGGTCTTGTCGTGATCAGGAACGCCGGCGAGATCGGACGCTTCGCCGGGCAAGGATCGCAGACCAGGCTGGTCTCGCTCCGATCACTTGCGGGCCTCGACCCCGAGCCGCCACTTGATCCGCTTCGCGGCGCGGCGGGTGAGCTGACCCTCGCACTGGCACGTCTCGCGCGCTGGGCCGGCGATGCGCTCGCCGCTGCTGCGGTCCTTGCGGCGGCGCTCTATCTCGCCCGGCTCGTCGTCGTGGTGTTCGTCGCCGCGCGGCATGCCGGTCGACCACGGATCGTCGCCACGGCGTCGCCGCGGGTCGCGGTGCTCGTCCCGGCCTACCGAGAGGAGCTCGTGATCTCCCGTTGTGTGGCATCGCTGCACGAGAGCGTGTATCCGAATCTCGACATCGTCGTGATCGACGACGGGTCGGACGATGGGACCGCCGCCGCCGCGCGCCAGGCCGCCGGGGACGACGGGCGAGTCACCGTTCTCCAAAAGCCGAATGGCGGCAAGGCGTCCGCGCTCAATCACGGGTTTTCCGCAACGCGAGCCGAAGTGATCGTCGTCGTCGACGCCGACTCGATCGTCGAAAGCGACGCGATCGCGGAGCTCGTAAAGCCGCTCGCCGTCGCTCGCGTCGGTGCCGTCGCGGGGAATGTGAAGGTTGGCAATCGCTGGAGCGTCCTCGGTGCGTTCCAGCACCTCGAGTACGTCATGGGGATCAACGTGGATCGCCGCTTCTTCGACGAGATCGACGCGATCAGCGTGGTCCCCGGGGCGCTCGGGGCGTTTCGGCGTGAGGCGCTCGAGGCGGTCGGCGGATTCCCGACGGACACGCTCGCCGAGGACGCGGACCTCACAGTCGCGATTGGAGTGCGGGGCTTCCACGTGCGGCACGCTCCTTACGCGCTGGCCTGGACGGAGGTACCCACCGCAATCGGTGCGCTGCGCCGGCAGCGCTTTCGCTGGACGTATGGGACCTTGCAAGTGCTCTGGAAACACCGTGGCGCCCCGGTGCGCAGAGGTGCCACAAACGTCGGCCGCCTTGGGCTTCCTTACCTTCTCGTCTTCGGCTACCTGCTTCCCCTTCTCTCCCCCGCGGTGGATGGTGTGCTCGTGTATGGCGCGATCGTCGCGGGAGCGCGTCCTGAGGTGGTTGCACTCTTCGTGTGGGTCACGGTGCTGCAGCTGCTCGCGGCAGCGGTCGCTTTGCGGCTGGATGGTGAGAACGTCACGTGGGCAGCCGCCGCGCTTCCGATGCAGCTCGGCTACCGACAGTTCCTATCGTTCATCACCGCTTCAGCGTTGTGGGCTGCCGTCGCCGGCTTTCCCGTGGGGTGGGGGAAACTTCGGCGACTCGGCCTTCCGGCTGAGCTCGGTCGTCGCTGATCGGCAAAAGACCAGGCTGCCCGGCGGTACCGTAACCTCAAGTGCGGATCGTTCTGGCGATCGCATGCGTGATCCTCTTCGGCGCGGTCGCTGTGACCGCGTCGGTAGCGCCCGGCATGAAGCAGCCGGGACGGGCGGCCGGTCCGACCGCGATGCCCTACTACACGGCGGTCCCAGCGGTCGCAACGATCCCTCCAGACATCGGCGACCGGGGGGCGCGCACGTACGCGCGCCTTTGGGGTCGATTCAGCGTGCCGCTCGAGGACGGCGAGGTCCCGCACGATCCGGGTCTCATGCCGGGGGCGCCGCGCGACTATCGCGCAGGCATCCACGAAGGTATCGACTTCCCCGCTCCGTCCGGGACCACCGTGCTCGCGGCGGCGACGGGCAAGGTCATCCGCGTCGACATCAGCTTCCTCGATTGGACCCACGAGCAGCAGGACATCGCGCTCAACGAAGCGCTGGCGCTGGGATATACCCCCGCCGCAACGCTCGATCGCATCCGCGGCCGCCAGGTCTGGATCGATCACGGCAAGGGGGTCGTGACGCGCTACGCGCATCTTTTGGCCGTACGTCCGCTCGACGTCGGACAGCTCCTCGAGGCCGGGACTCCGATCGGGGAGGTCGGCAGCTCAGGTTACCCGCAAGGCGGGCCGCACTTGCACTTCGAGGTGCGCGTAGGTGACGACTACTACGGCGACGGGCTCAGCGGCGATGTCCTCCTTCGAGCGGTTTCGCGACTGTTTCGCTGAGCGCTAGCTAGCGGACTCGCCCTCGAGATGGCACCGCGCGCAAAGACGGCGGCTACCCTCCGTCGAGACGTAATCCTCGGCACCGCAACGATCGCAGCGACCTTCCTCGGATTTCCGCCCGACCACTCGGTCGCCCAAGCGGACCCACTCGCTGACGGCGCGCTCGGATTCCCGGTCGATCACAAGCTGAGCCGCAGCGCATACACGATGCCAGGGCCCCGCAGGTAGGCGGTATCAGATCAGGCTGTTACGAGGATGTTCTCAGCGGAGCCCGGTACGCCGCGCTCGCAGCGCCGCTTCGAGAACGACCTCGACCGATTCGGAGGCCACAGGCGCGGGCACCGCGCGGAAGATTCCGATCTCGGCGACCTTCTCTTTCTCGGGCGCGTCGTACCACCAGGACAGGTGGCTGATCTCGCACATGTAGACGTACGCGGTCGTGCTCTTCGGGGTCAGGTAGCGGATCGCGCCGAGAAGATCGAGCCGGGGCGGGACGATCCGGGCGGAGTCCCAGAGCTCGCGCTTGGCGACCTCCAGGATCGTCTCGCCGGCCTTGCGGCCGCTCGTCGGAAAGTGCCACCCGGCGGCGTCGGGCTTACGGATCCACACCGTGAGCTCGCCAAAGAAAGGAACGATCATCGCAAGCTGCGCGGAGGCCGGGGGGTATTCACGGAAGGTGTTGTCCCTGCGCGAAACGAACGTGTGCTCAGCCACTGTGCCGCACACTAAGCAAGGGAAGAAGCGAGCGTCAATAGCACAGCGGATTCGAGCCTGCGTAACGACGCCGGTTTGACCGCTTAGGAGCGCAAGATCTCGGCGAGTCGGAAGGGGTCGGCCGCGACCACGCTCGCCGCGTACAGCTCCATGCCTCCTATGTCGCTCGTCTTGTTGGCCGGATCGCCGCGATCCACTAGGCGAGCGTGTGGCGGAAAGCGACGCCAGTCATTGCCGTCGGCCGAGAGCGGCGGAAGCAGGAGCGCGAGGTTGTATGAGACGACGCCGTGCGCGCGGTACGCGGCGATGGCCCGCGCGATCGCGCCCGCGAGGGCGGTCTCGTCCTCGCCCGGCCGCCCGATGATGACGACCTCGCTCTCTTTGACGGGGACAAGGGAAGCGAATACTCGTGCCCCGTCGCGCTCGTCGCCGAGCCCCAACTCCTTGTGCACCAGCCACAGGTCGTCGAAGTAATCGCGACCGTGCTCCTCGTCGTAGGCGAGGGACCGGCGGCGGAGCATCTCGACGCGCGGGTAGTGCATGCCTCTCGTGACGGTCATCTGCATGTGTCCGTGCACGATCGAGCCTCCAGCGCGCCAGAGACAGTTCCAGATCGGGAAGTAGTACTTCGCGGTCGGATCCTCCTCGTTCGCGGCCAGGGCCCAGCGGCGCGAGGTGAGCAGGCGGTCGCGGATCACGCTCGCGTCCATGGCCGCGAGTGGGTCGTGCTCGTCGAAGACCAGGACACCGTGGTACGTGTCGTACTTGGCGATATTCGACGCGGTGATCCCGTGCTCGCCCTTGATCCGGCCGAACGTGTCCGCCGGCGTGCCCGTCTCGGGATGACAGAAGGGATCGCCGCGCGAACGCTCGATCGTCTCGCGCACCTCGTCGACTCCCTTTACCTCGGCCGGCCGGCGCGCGCGGACGTCGTTGAAGAGCGCGCCCTCCAGCAGGACCAGGTTCGTCACCCGGACGATGTGCTGCGTCGTCACCGCCTCGACCGACCCGAACTGCTTGGTTATCCACTCCCGCATCTCGGGCGGTGGGTCGAGCCGGCCGGTGGTAGTGGAGACCGCGAAAATGCGCTCGGCGGCCGCGCGCGCGTCGGGCGGCAGCTCCGCGATCCGGTCCTCGAGCGCAGCGATGGTTGGTCGCGTCTCGGTCGACTTCATGCGGCGCGCCGAGCCTTCGCCGCCGCGCCGTACATCTCCATGTAGCGCCGCGCGGACGCCGTCCATGAATGATCCTCCCGCATCGCGCGAGTGCGCAGTGCGAGCCAGGGCTGCCCGCCCGCGCGATACCGATGGAGCGCACGGCCGATCGCGTCGACGAATGCCGCCGCTTCGTATTTGGTGAAGGAAAATCCGTTGCCTCGCCCATCGGCATCCACGTCGCGCACCGTGTTCGCGAGTCCGCCCACGGCGCGGACGACCGGGATCGTGCCGTAGCGGAGCGAGATCAGCTGCCCGAGCCCGCACGGCTCGAAACGCGACGGCATGAGGAACATGTCGGAGCCCGCGTAGATGCGCTGCGCGAGCGCGGGGTCGAAACCGAGTGTGAGGGCGAGCCGTCCCTTCATCTTCTGCGCGAGCTCGCGCCAGCGCTGCTCGTAGGCGGGGTCGCCGGTGCCGAGGACCACGAGCTGTCCGCCCTTCTCGAGGAGCCAGGGCGCGACCGCCGTGAGCAGGTCGACGCCCTTCTGCTCCACCAGACGCCCGATCACGCCGAAGAGCGGCGCGCTCGCGTTCACGACGAGTCCGGCCTCCTTCTGCAGCGCCGCCTTGCATGTTGCTTTCCCGCTTTGGTCCTCGGCGTTGTAGTGCGCGGCGATGTGCGGGTCGCGCGCCGGATCGAAGAACGCCGTATCGATGCCGTTGGTGATGCCCCAGAGATCTCCGCGCCGCGAGCGCAAAAGATCCTGGAGCCCTTCGCCGAACTCCGGCGTGAGGATCTCCTCCGCGTAGCGCTCACTCACGGTCGAGACGATGTCCGCTGTGGCGATGGCGCGGGCCATGGGATTCGCCTCGTCGCGGCTCTCCACCGCGAGGCGCGAGCGCGGCAGCCCGACGAGCCGCAGGACGTCCGCGCTCGTGCGTCCCTGGTACGCAAGGTTGTGGATGGTGAACACGGTCGCCGAGCTGCGCAGCTGGCGCGAGCGCGCGGCCAGCTGCACGAGCAACGCGGCGTGCCAGTCATGCGCATGAACGATGTCGGGGGGCTCTGCCTCCCGGCCCCCGGCGAGATCCTCCGCCACGGCACGGCAGAAGAGCGCGTACCGCTTCGCGTCATCCGGGTAGCCGTAGACCTTGTCGCGCCCGATGCGGAAGCTGCGCACGAAGACGAAGCGCACTTTGTCGCGGCTGACCTCGGGGTACTCGATGCGGGCGTGGGCGGCGCCGTACGGGACCGAGTGCGTTCGCGCTCCCTTTGTAGGAATGGTGAACTTTGCCACATCGATCGAACGGTGGAGAGGAAGGTAGACGCTGACCTCGTGGCCGAGTGCGGCGAGCGCCTGAGGCAGAGAGCCCGCGACGTCGGCGAGACCGCCGACCTTGGCGTAGGGGGCGACCTCGGCGGCCGCGAACGTAATCCGCACGGAGTACGCAAGATGTTAGCGGCGCGTAAGGACCGGGGTAGCGCGTCCCGCTGGATGCACGGATTGGCGCGGCGGTGCGTTAGAACACGTGATAGGCGGGTGGGAGTCCCACCAGGAGGCGATCAAGATGTTGAAGGCGTTGCACGGGAAGCTGGCGCTCGCGCTCGTGGTGGGGGTCGGGAGCGTCGGCCTGTTCGGCGCCGCTGCCCTCGGTGCGTTCGGTCCCGAGACCTCGACGACGGTCGTCTCCGCGATCGCACCCGCCGCCTCGACGGTGTTCGGTGAAGACAAGCCCGACAGGCTGAAGCAGATCCTCGATGCCCTGGTCCAGAAGGGCGTCATCACGCAGCAGCAGGAGGACGCGATCCTCGCGGCGGTCAAAGAGAAGCCGACTGCCGCTCGCGTGAAGGTCCTCCGCGACCTCTTCGAGGAGTCGGCGACCTATCTCGGTGTCTCCGCGAAAGAGTTGCACACCAAGGTGGCGGGAACGACCCTGGGAAAGATCGCTGACAG
>DASYSC010000026.1:0-4530 GCA_036003765.1 Candidatus Limnocylindria bacterium | reverse complement strand
TCCCGCTCGCTACCGGTCTGCAATGTCACAAAGCCAGAATAGGCGGGCCATGGCGCTCAACGGTCTGCGTCAGGAGTCTCCGCGAGTGTCCGCCCTCGCGAGCCGCATACCGAACCCGCGCGTGTCGCGCGCGCCAACGTTGTGGGCGATCCTCGCGGCATTCGGTGCCGCGTTGTTCGTCGGGGCCGCCGTCACCGTGCTGTTCTCGCTCCTCTATCGCGTCTTCTCCATCCCGGGCGATGCATGGCTCCCCAGGCCGTTCCAGCTCTCCACGGTCGCGATGATCGGAACGGCACTCGCCGTCGCGTGGATCTCGGGCGGTCGCCAGGCCGTGGCGGCCTGGGCCGCGATCATCGTGTTCGAGCGGCTCGTGTCGCTCTGGGGCCTCGGCAAGTTCTGCGGCACCATCTCGCCCGCTCCGCCGCTCTGCTCGCCTGTCGGGTACGTCCTCGGGCTGTGGCCGGAAGTGGTCGGCATCGCGCTCGGCTACCGGCTCGTTCGCTGGTTCCGGGTCGCCGCCGGGAGCGGTAATCCCGTCCTCGAGGCCGCCGGCGCGCTCGCGGCCATTTACGGGCTGCTCGCGGGAACGCAGTCCCTGCTCACCGCGTCGACGAGCTCGTTCGAAGAGGGACTTCTAGGCATCGCGGCCGCGCTCACATCCGGAGTGGCCTGCGGGCTGGTCCTGCTCGCGCGCGTGCCCGCGACGCGGAGGTGGGTGGTACTCGGCATCGTCGCGCTCGGGGTGATCGGCCCGTGGGTCCAGGTCTCGGTGCCGGCGTTCCTCGAGTCGGTCGGCATCGCCGGCAAGATCGCGACGACCGGTCTCAACCTGCTGGAATTCTTCGGACCGCTCCTGCAGATCGGCAGCGCGGCGTTCGTAATCTATGTCGCCGCGACGCGGAAGGTCACCGCCGAACCGGCCTGACCACCGCGCGTGCGATCAGGGCTTCTTCGAAACGTCCGGTCGCGAAATGTAGATCTCGGACTGGGCACGCACGCGGTCGACCCAAACGGATGGCGACGGCTGTGCCGGCGACGGGTCCGGCTGCGCGGAGGAGTGCTGGGCCGTCGGTATGAGAGAACGCTCATCGCGAATGCCCGGCCCAATACTCCGACGAGCAGTCGGACCCGTCGCCGATGCGACCGTCGCCGGTTTGGCGGCGCGGAAGGTCACGACCGCCTTCGGCACCCCTTGGAGCTGAGCGCCGACGAGATCGGTCAGCAGCCAGGACGCCGTCGGCGAGACGCGAACGGCGACGGTGCGACCATCGGCGCGAATGTCATTTGCGCCGACGACCACCGCCCCGAAGGGGCCGAGCTCGGGGACGGCCGCTGATCGCTCGGGGGCGTCGTCGAACAAGCGAAGAAAGACATCTGCTTCTCCCGCGCGCACGCGCATGTGACTACGCTCCGCAGGAGTGGGTCCGCTCGCAAACGAGCGCTGCGGCTCGCTCTGGACGCCGAGCCAGCCACCTTTGGAGCCGTGCGCGGCAACGATCCGCCCCAGTTCCCCTCGTTCGCCCACCACCCGTGCGGTGCGGACGGTCAGCTCGTCAAACGGACCGAGCGTGGAATCCTCGCCGTCAGGCTGGCTGTCGTCGTACAAGGTCAGATACACGCCGAGTTCGGGGGATTCCACCTGGCAACCGTAGCAGGCAAAAAGGCGCAAACATCCCCCGTGCGAGCGGTCCCTGCGAAGAATGACGCGCTACCTACGATGGATCGGTGATCGACGCGAAGGAGCTCGCGCTGGCTCGAGAGCACCCCCGCGGGACGGAGCGGCGCCGCCTCCTTCCGTATCGCGCGGCGCTGAACGATGCCGCCGTCTACGCCTCACTCGCCGAGCCGGAGCGCGACGTCATCGTCCGTTGGGCCGAGACGCGCAGGCGCATCAAAGTGGAGCACGGGATCGATCACGACCCCGCGAATCTCGCCGATCCGCTCCTTCCCGCCGATCGTCTGCGCGCGCACGTCCTCGCCGGCGAGCGACTCGCGGCGGGGCGCACGGAGTTCCCGGACCCGGGCGGCGACCTCGTCGCCGCGGTCGCGAGCCTCCGCGGGCGCTAGCTCGCGAAGGCCGCGGCCACGATCAAGCCGAACCCGTTGAACACCCCGTGCAGCGCGATGCAGGGATAGAGGCTGCCCGTCGACGCGCGCATGTAGCCCAGCCCGAGACCGGTCGCGAAGATCACCGGGATGTCGACGATGACCCCGTGCGCGAGCGTGAAGGCGAGAGCCGTCAAGGCCACCGCGGCAGGCACGCCGAGCGGCTCGAGGAGCGAATAGCCGAGGCCGCGGCAAAGCGCCTCCTCGAAGACGGGCACGAACACGGCGATGGCGAGGAGATTCGCGATCCAAGCGGCGGCGCGCGCCGGATCCCAGTACGCCGGGACGCTCTGCTCGCGGGCGACGTCGCGCAGGAGCGCGACCTCGGCGAACGAGAGGAGGTATGCGCCGCCCAGCGTCGCCGCTCCGATGATCGCGGCGCGCCGCCAGGAACGGGGCGGGCGCAACGCGAAGGTCTCGCGGATCGGGAGACCCCGCGCGATGGCCAGAACGATGAGCAGGAAGATCGCGTCGGTCACGATCGCCTCGACCGCGGTCAAATACCTGAAGAAGATGTCGCTCGGGAGAGTTCCGATGCGGCCGGAGAGGCGCGCGCCGTAGCTCAGGATCGCAAGGAACACGACGAGCAATGACCACGCGACGAGCCGGCGCGGGTGGACTGTTTGGCTCAGGCGACCGCGGGCGCCGCGCGAAGTGGCGCCAAGACCTCGAGCGCCCGGTCCATTTCCTCGAGCGTGTTGAAGTAGTGCGGAGAGAGCCGGATGAGTCCAGGGCGGTTGTCGCAGATGACCCCGGCGGCGCGCAGCGCGGTCACGGCGGAGGCCGGGTCGGGATGCTCGAGCGTGACGATCGGACTGCGCTCGGATGCGTCGCGCGGGCACCTGACCGTCCAGCCCTGCTCGAGCGCGCCGTCGACGAGCCACTGCGAGAGCCGCATGTGCCGCTCGCGCACCGTCTCGATCCCGACCTCGGCGAGGAGCGAGAGGCCCGCGCGCGCCGCGTAGATCGCCGCGACCGAAGGCGTGCCGTATTCAAAGCGGCGCGCCCCGGTCCCGTATTCGAGATGCTCGACGTCGAACGCGAACGGATCCTTCACGCCCCACCAGCCAACGGCGCTCGGACGGGCGCGTTCCGCGACCGCGCGCTTCGCGTAGAGGAAGGCGATGCCCGGACCGCCCATGAGCCACTTGAGCGTGCCGCCGACGAGGTAGTCCACGCCGCTCGCGCCGACGTCGAATGGGATCGCGCCGATGGACTGATAGGCGTCGACGATCAACGCCGCGCCCTTCCGGTGGCAGATCTCGGCAAGTGCACGAACGTCCTGGATCCAGCCTGTCGTGAAGTAGATGTGCCCGGTGCAGACCGCGGCGGTGCGTTCGTCAACAGCGCGCTCGAACAGATCCAGCGGGACGCGCACGCGGTCGGGGCTGCGCACGAATTCGACGCGAGCGCCCCGGTCGGCGACCGCGAGGAAGGCATGGCCGTCGGTGGGAAAGTCGAGATCGGACACGATCACCTTCGGGCGCTTCACGTAATCGAACGTGCTCGCGACCCCGACCAGACCCGCTGAGACGTTCGGCTCGATCGCGACCTCGTCGGGCGAAGCGGCAAGGACGCGCGCCAGCTCTTCGCGGAGCGTCTCGTACTCGCCGATCCAGTGGTCGTACCAGGCGCGCCCGCCCCACTCGCTCCACTCTTTGGCGAAGCGCTCGATCCGTTCTCGCCCACGTTCGTGAAGGGGCGTGAGCGAGCAGTTGTTCAGGTACACGAGCCGCTCGGTGATCGGGAACTCCGCGCGCCAAGCCCGCTCGGTCGCGTCCATCACCAGCCCGCCGCGTAGCTCTCACGTCGCGGATCGGCGCCGCCCTCGAGCGTGCCGGTGTCGAGCCGCCGCACCGCGCAGACCCCCGCCGCGGCGGGCGAGAAGTCCGGGAGCTCGCGAACGACGTGCCCGCGTTCCGCGAGGCCGGCGCGCACCTCGGGCGGGATGCGTCCCTCCACCGTCAGCACGCCCGGCTCGTACGCGTGCGGGTGGAACGTCCACGGGAAGGAGCGCGAGATGACGCGTGGGGCTTCGATCGCGGCCTGCGTGTTCATCCCGAAGTCAACGATGTTGCAGACGACCTGCACCATCGCCTGGCACTGCGCGTCCTCGCCGGGGCAGCCGAACGGCATGAGCGCGCGGCCATCCTTCATCAGGAGCGCCGGGTTTGGCGTCAGGCGCGGCCGCTTGTTCGGAGCGATCGCCGAGGGATGGCCCGGTGTGGTCCAGAGCTGGGCGCCCCGCGTCGAGACGATCATGCCCAGTCCGCGCACGAGCGGCGCGCCAAGGCCGGGGTCGGACGGCGTCGCCGCGAAGGCGTTCCCTTCGGCATCCATCGCGCAGGCGAACGAGGTGTCCGGGGCTCCCACGCCTTCGGCGACGCGCGGGCGGTAACCGGCACCGCCCCCGCGACCCTCGAA
>DASYSC010000025.1:0-8773 GCA_036003765.1 Candidatus Limnocylindria bacterium | reverse complement strand
ATCCTCGAGGGTCTCGCCGAGGCGCAGACCGGCGAGCACCTCGCTGAGCCCGCCGCGCTGAAGGACGCGATCCACAACAGCGTCGCGTCGCTCTTGTACGAGCGCACCAAGCGCCGGCCTATGGTGCTGCCCGTCATCATGCAGGTTTGATGGCGAGGAGGACCGCTTCGCGCCGCAGAGGCGCGACCCCCGCGATCGAACCGCGCATCCGCGACGAGATCGGCGCCATCGCCGTCGTCGCGTTCGCCGTCTTGTCCGCGGTCGCGCTCGCGACCGACCAGGGCGCGCTCTTGCAGTGGTGGCGGTCGGCACTCTTCGCTCTGCTCGGCTGGGCCGCCTTCCTCGTGCCGGTCGCGCTCGGGGCGGTCGCCCTCGAGCTCTGGTTCGGCTTCGTGCGGCGCGAGACCGTTCTGCCGATCCTGGGCGGGACCGTCATCGTCATCGCGCTGCTCGGACTGACGCGCCACTACGTGCGCGACGACGTCGCCGGCGGCTATGTCGGAGGCGCCGTCGCCAAGGCCGCCGCCGCGCTCTTCGGCCAGATCGGCGCGCCGATAGCGCTCGGCGCGCTGCTCCTCGTCGGGATCGTGATCGCCGCGAACCGCACGATCGCCGATCTGCTCAGGCCGGTGTGGCGGCAGCGCCAGGCGATCGCCGCGCTGCGCCCCGGCACCATGATCCCGGGCGGCACCGCCAGCCGCTTCGATCGCCTGGACGACGAAGAAGATGAAGTGCCGGCGCAGCAGCTCCGCATCAACATGCCGGAGCAGAGGCTCAGGCCGGCTCAGGCGCCGCCTGCCGTCTCAGATGCGGCGCAGCCTCCGAAACTCGTCGCGACTCAGCCGCCGAAACCCTCTCTTCCCGGCGGCACCCCATCCTCGACCGGATGGGGTCCCCCCGCCGGGCGGGGGCCCTCGGCGGCCGAGTCGCTCCTCGCGCCCTCGATCGCAGGCTTGCCTTCCGCTGCGGTGGCTGCCGAGGGTGTTCTTCATGCCGATCCGCCGGAGAAGCCGTGGGTCTTGCCGGCCCTCGAGCTCCTTGCCGAAGGCTCGGCGGCCCGCTCTGGCAAAGACGAGGTCATGCGCAATAAGCGCGTGATCGAAGAAACGCTCTCGAACTTCGACATCAGCGCCACCGTGGTCGAGGTGAGCGTCGGGCCGGTCGTGACACGCTACGAGCTCAAACCTGCCGCTGGCGTGAAGCTCTCACGCATCGAGGCGCTCGCGGACGATCTCGCGCTCGCCCTCGCGGCGCGCACGCTGCGCATCGAGGCGCCCATCCCGGGAAAGAGCGTCGTCGGCATCGAAATCCCCAACATGGCCATCGGAGTCGTCTCGCTGCGCGACGTCGCGGAGAGCGCCGAATTCAAAGGCTCACCTTCGAAGCTGACCGTCGGGCTGGGGAAGGACGTCGCCGGCGCGGCGATCGTCACCGACCTCGCGAAGCTACCGCACCTCCTTATCGCCGGGCAGACCGGCTCGGGCAAGAGCGTGTGCATCGGCTCGATCCTCACCAGCCTCCTGATGCAGGCGACGCCCGACGAGGTCCGCCTCCTCATCGGAGACCTCAAGCGGGTCGACTTTCCGGGGTTCAACGGCGTTCCGCACCTGGTCGTCCCGGTGATGCACGAGTCGGCCCAGATCCTGAACGCGCTCTACTGGACGACCAGCGAGATGGACCGCCGCTACCGCCTGTTCGCACGGACGGGTGCGCGCAACATCGCGACCTACAACGAGAAGCAGACGGGAGGTGACCGGGTACCGTATGTCGTCCTCATCATCGATGAGCTCGCGGACCTGATGCTCCAGGCGCCGATCCAGGTGGAAAAGCAGATCACGCGGATCGCACAGCTGGCCCGAGCGACCGGGATCCACCTCGTCCTCGGGACGCAGCGGCCCTCGGTCGACGTCATCACCGGCCTCATCAAGGCGAACATCCCCGCTCGCATCGCGTTTGCTACCGCCTCGGCCGTCGATTCACGCACGATCATCGATATGACCGGCGCGGAGAAGCTCCTCGGCCGCGGCGACATGCTCTGGATGGCCCCGGACTCAGCCAAGCCCGTGCGGGCACAGGGCGCGTTCGTCTCGGATGGCGAGATCGAGATCGTCATCCGCCACTGGAAGCAGCAGCGCGACCCGCGCTACGACATGTCCATCCTCGAAGACAAGGAGCGCGCGCGTTCGCGTGACGACGACGGCGATGACATCGACGACGACCGTTATGAGGAGGCCGTCGATATCGTTCAGCGCGCGGGTCAGGCCTCGGTTTCGATGCTCCAACGGAAGATGACGATCGGTTTCGCGCGTGCGGGCCGGCTCATCGACATCATGGAGCGCAACGGCGTCATCGGCCCCTCGCAGGGGCCCGGCAAGATGCGCGATGTGTACGGGATGAGCGGGGGGACAGGGGGGCAGAGCCCCTCCGATCGCACGTGAGCAAGCTCGGCGAGCAGCTGCGCGCCCAGCGCGAACGGAAGGGCATCACCCTCGAGCAGGCGGCGGCGGACACCCGGATTCGCGAGAAGTTCCTGAAGGCGCTCGAGGATGGCGACTACCAGTCGCTGCCTGGCCCGGTGTACACGCGCGGCTTCCTGCGCAACTACGCGGAGTACTTGGACCTCGAGACCGACGAGCTCATCCTGCTTTACCACCACGAGAGCGGGCGCCCGGCCGAGCCGGTCCAGTCGCGCACGTTCAAGCCCTACCGGCCGATCGCGCGCCGCGGCCTCGTCTTCAGACCGGTGGTCTTCCTGGCGGTGATCATCCTCGCCGGTGTCGGCCTCTTCGGCGGCTATATCTATTACCAGCTCACGACGTTCGCGACGCTCCCGCGGCTCGAGATCACCGATCCGGCGACCGACGGCCTCGCGGCGAGCGCGGAGCTCCACGTGCGCGGCGTCACCGTCCCCGACGGGCGCGTCACGGTGAACGTCTTCCCCGGGCCGGACGTCTTCGGCGACATCCGCCCCGCCGTCGACGGCAGCTTCAGCACGACGGTCGCGTTGAAGCCCGGCTCGAACCACCTGGTCATTGAGGTGCTGGACGCCGCGGGCAAGACAAACCGTGTGAGCCGGACCATCCAATACCAGGCGCCGGCCACCGGGATCAGCAGTCCACCGATCCTCGCTGTCGAGCAACCCGCGAACGGCGCCACATTCACGAACACCTTCGTTCCGGTCAGCGGCCGGGTCGACCGCAGCGTTACGAGCCTGCACGTGAACAACACGCCCGTGAGCGTGAGCCCGGACGGGACGTGGGCGGCACGCTATTACCTCCCGGCGGGGCCGCAGTCGTTCCGCGTCGTCGCTCGCAACAGCGCCGGCGGGACGGTCGAGGAGACCCGCAACGTCGTCGTCGCGTACACCGCGGCGGTGGTGAACGTGTTCGTGAACGGCGGCGACGCGTGGATCCTCGCGACAGTCGACGGGACCGACGTGCAGGGCACTGGCCGCGTATACCACCCCGGAGAGACCGCGGTCTTCACCGGCAAAGAGGTGCGCATCCGGAGTGGCAACGCCGCCAACACGCAGGTCATCTACAACGGGCAGCTCATCGCGAGCCTCGGACGCCAGGGGGAGGTCGTCGAGCGCGTCTTCGTAGCGCAGTGACGCTTCCGAACGCACTCTCGGTCATCCGCGCCGTCTCGGTCGCGCCCGTCGTTTGGCTCATCGCCCTCGGCGACCTCTCCGGCGCGCTCGTCCTGTTCCTTCTCGCCGCCGCGACCGACCTCGCCGACGGCGCTCTCGCCCGCCGCAAGAACCTGATCACGCCTCTCGGCACCTTCCTCGACCCGCTCGCCGACAAGATCCTCGTGGTCGGCGTCCTAGCGGCGCTCGCGTTCCGAGGCGCCGCGCCGCTTTGGGCGGTCGGTGTCATCGTGGCGCGCGAACTCATCGCGGTCGAGCTCCGCGTCCGCGCACACGAGACCGTCGCCGCGGCCTTCGATGGCAAGCTGAAGACGATCCTGCAAGTCGCCGCCCTCGCCACCCTCCTCGCGGCCGGGGCATGGCCATCCGCGGGCCTGGCCGCAGGCGCGAGCGCGCTCCTCACGGCGGCCGTCGCGCTCACCGTGCTCTCAGGCGTCATGCTCGTACGCCGTGCCGCCTAAACGACCACCGACCCTCCCCGAGCTCGAAGAGCGGATGGCGGCGCTGCACAGGCGTCTTCTCCGCCGCAAGCTCACCCTGGCCGCCGCCGAGTCGTGCACGGGCGGCCTTCTCGCGGCCGTTCTCACAGCGCACGGCGGCGCGAGCGGCCACTTCCAGGGCGGCGCCGTCGTCTACTCCAACAAGGCCAAGACGATCTTCGCGGACGTCGCGCCCGACCTCATCCACGGTCACGGCGCGGTGTCATCGGTCGTGGCCGGTGCGCTCGCGCGCGGCGCGCGCGGTCGGCTCGGCGCGAAGATCGGCCTGGGCGTCACCGGGATCGCCGGACCCGGCGGCGCGACGCCCAGCAAGCCGGTCGGCCTCACATACGTCGCCGTCGACAGCGACGCCCACTCGGCGGTGAAGAAGCACGTGTGGCCGTACGACCGCGAAGGCAATCGTCTCGCCTCGGTCGGCGCGGCGCTCGACCTGCTCGAGAAAGCGATCGCGTGAGCGTCGAGACTAAACGCGCGCTCGCCTCGGTGTGGATCGAGCCGGACGTCGCGCGGCTCTATCGGTACCGGGCGCCGTACCCGCCGGTGGTATTCGACCTCCTGCGGCGCCTCCTCGCCGAGCCGGCGGTCGTGCTCGACGCGGGCTGCGGCACCGGGGCCCTTGCACGCTACTTGACCGCGTTCGCCGCGCGCGTCGACGCGATCGACCCGAGCATGGCGATGATCGCGGAAGGCCGCGGCCTCGACGGCGGCAACGACCCGCGGATCCGGTGGATCGTCGGCGCGGCCGAGACGGCGCCGCTTGACGCGCCCTACGGTCTCATCACCTGCGGGAAGAGCATTCACTGGATGGATCACGACGTCGTCATGCCGCGATTTCACGACGCCCTCGCACCTGGCGGCGCCCTCGCCGCAGTCGATCACGAGGAGGACTACCCGCCTCTCTGGCGCGACCGGCTCATCCGCATCATCGAGCGCTACTCGTCGAACCGGCCGACCGCCTTCGCGGATCTCTTCGGGGAGCTTCAGCGCCGCGGACTGTTCGAGCGCCATGGCTCCCAGCGCACGTCGACCTTTCCTTTCGAGCAGTCCGTCGAGGATTTCGTCCGCGCGCTGCAGAGCACGAGCACCCTATCGCGGGTCACCCTCGGCGAGCGGACGGACGCCTTCGCCGCGGAAGTCCGCGGGCTCTTCGCGACCCTTGGCGTCGATCGCGTCGCGTTCCCGGTCGCGGGCCACGTCGTGTGGGGGCGACCGCTGCGGCCATGAGCGCCAAGCCTGTCGGGGTCGGCCTCCTCGGGCTCGGCACCGTCGGCTCCGCCGTCGCGCGCGCGTTCGCGGATCGCTCGCGGCGCATCGATGCGGCGGCCGGCCGTCCGCTCAAGCTCGTGGCCGCGGCGGTGCGCGATCCCAAGCGCGCGCGGAACGCGGGGGACGTTCCGGTGACCGCGGATCCGCACGCCATCCTCGACGATCGCGACATCGCCATCGTCATCGAGGTCATCGGGGGTACCGACCCGGCGCGCGAGCTGGTGCTGGGCGCGTTCGACGGAAGGAAGCACGTGGTGACGGCGAACAAGGAGCTCCTCGCGAAGGAGTGGAACAGCGTGCACGAGGCGGCGCGCCTGGCGAAGCGCGAGCTTCGTTTCGAGGCCGCCGTCGCCGCCGCCGTGCCCGTGATCGCGGGCATGCAGGGCCTCGGCGCGGTCCGGCCGCGGGTCCTCCGCGGACTCTTGAATGGGACCACCACGTACATCTGCTCGCGGATGGAGACCGGCAAGTCCTTCGACGAAGCCCTCGCCGAGGCCACGGCCGCGGGTTACGCGGAGCCCGACCCGACCAACGACGTCGACGGACATGACGCCGCGTACAAGCTCGCCATCCTCATATCGATCCTCGAGGGCCGCCACTTCCATCCCGACAACGTCCGGCGAGCGAGCCTGCGCGGCGTGTCCGCCGCGGAGATGATCGGGGCGGCTGCGCGCGGTTCGCGCGTGCGCTACCTCGCCGTCGCGGACTTTGGCGACCGCGCGACGAAGGCGCGCGTGGGACCGGAGGAGGTCTCCGCCGATTCGCTCGAGGGCCAGGCCACCGGTCCGACGAACGTGATCACCCTCGAGGGCGACCTCGTGCCACGGCTTGTCTGGAGCGGCCCGGGGGCGGGCGGGGACGCGACCGCGTCCGCGATACTCGGCGACGTGATCCAGATCGCCCGGCGCGCCTCGTGACGCGCACCGTTCTCAAGTTCGGCGGCACCTCGGTGGCCTCGCCGGCCGCGCTGCTGCGTGTCGCCGAGATCGTCAAGGCAACGAAAGGCGAGCGCATCGTCGTCGTGTCCGCGACGGCCGGGACCACCGATGCGTTGATCGGCGCGGCGCGGGCGTCGGAAGGCGGCGATGCGCAGAGCGCGCAGGAGACCCTCCAGAGTCTCTCCGCGGCGCACCGGAATCTCATCGCCGACGCCCTGGGCTTCGAATCCGCTGATGTCCTGAAGGAGATCGCCGATCTCACCGAGCGGACCGACGCGCTCCTGCAGAGCGTCGCCATCCTGCGCGAATGCACCGCACGCACCCTCGACGCGATCGTCTCCTATGGCGAACGTATCTCCGCGCCGGTGGTGGCGGCGGTCCTCGACCACACGGGGACGAAAGCGGAGGCGCTCTCGGCCGAGGGTCTCATCATCACTGACGACGCGTTCGGGCACGCGAACCCGATCCTCGAAGAGACGCAAGCCCGCGCATCGAAGGAGCTCGATTCGCGGCTCGGCTATGGAGTCGTGCCGGTCGTGACCGGGTTCATCGGCTCGACCGTCGACGGCGTCACCACCACGCTTGGCCGGGGCGGCTCGGACTATTCCGCGGCGGTGCTCGCGGTGGCCACCAAGGCCGACGAGCTGCGGATCTACACCGACGTAAGTGGCGTGATGAGTGCGGACCCGCGTTTTGTGAAGAGCGCGAAGCCGCTCGCGACGATCTCGTACGCCGAGGCGGCGGAGCTCAGCTACTTTGGCGCGAAGGTCATCCACCCGCGGACGGTGCTCCCGGCGGTGGAGGCGGGTATCCCGGTGCGGATCCTGAACACGTTCGCGCCCTCCGATCCGGGAACGACCATCACCCACGACACGCAACAGGACGGGAGCGTCGTGAAGGCCACGACGTCGCTGGGCGGCTTGGGCCTGATCACGGTGCAGGGCGCCGGCATGAGCGGGGTCCCCGGCTTCGCCGCTCGGGTGTTCGACACGACCGCCGCGGAGCGGGTGTCGGTGATGATGATCAGCCAGTCCTCGAGCGAGAACTCGATCTGCCTCGTCGTTCCGGACGACGCCACCGACCGCCTCAAGGCCTCGCTCGAGAAGATGTTCAACGCGGAGCTGCGCCGTCATGACGTCGAGAAGATCGACGTGGAGCGGCCGGTGGCCATCGTGGCCGCGGTGGGGGAGGGGATGCGCGGCACACCCGGGGTCGCGGCCCGCGTGTTCGGCGCCCTCGGCAAGGCCGGCGTGAACGTCGTCGCGATCGCGCAGGGCTCCAGCGAGCTCAACATCTCGCTCGTGGTGATGGAGAACGATCGCGAGAAGGCGGTCCGTCTGATCCACGAGGAGTTCCACCGCTGAGGGCGCTCAACCACTACAGCTTCCTGATCGTCGTCGCCGCCGTTCTTGTTCCGACCGTCGTCGGGGTTGCCATCACGCTCGCACCGGTCGGAGCCGCGGCCCTGCCGGCCGTGGTGGTGACGCTGGTGCTCGATCTCGCTGTCTTCGCGGGGGTGTGGCTCGCGATGCGTCCCGGCCGCGCGGACATCCGGTCCAGGGACGATCTCGAGCGTCTCGTCCGCGGCGGACACCCGGTGGTGGTCGAGCTCTACTCGAACTTTTGCCTGATCTGCATGTCGAACCGGCAGACGATCAAGCTCGCCGCGACGAGCCTTGCCGGCGCGGCGCGCTTCGTGCGCCTCGAGCTGCCGACGAGGGTCGGAACCGCGATCGGCGATGCGTACGGAGCTCGGTACACGCCGAGCTACCTCTTCTTCGACGAGCACGGCGACCTCGTCCGCACGATCGTGCCCGACAACGTGACGCCGCTCGCGAACGGCTACCGCATCCTGGACGATCACGGCGCCGTCGTCAGCCGCGCCCAGCGGGTCACGCCCGACCTCGTTGTCGGCATCGTTCGCCGCGCCGCCTGACCACATCCACAGCGGCGTTGTCGACCGAGCGCCTGCCGAGACGGTGAAGGTTGTCTCGCGGGGGAGAATGTTTCGACGGAGGCGCAGAAACGACCAAGTACTTCGACGCGCGACCCGAGCACGCGGTCGAGACCACCCGTGACATGGATCCAATGGGCTCGCTTCCTACGCTCAGAGATCTGCTGGCGAAAAGTGTCGATCCGACCACGGGGCTGCTCAAATACGACATCTTTGGCGTGCGGTTGACGATGGACCCGGCTCCGCTCAGGGCGCTTCCCCCGGAGTACCTTGACTACCGCGTCGGTCCCGGTTGCAGCTTCGTCACGCACGAGGCGCTCGCGCGTGGCAGCGCGTCCAACCGAGCCTAGCCGTGCGCGATCCAGGCGCCCCGGTCGACCTCTACCGCCTGCTCGAGGCATCGGACGAGCCTGAACTCATCGACCGCGAGATCCCGGAAGACGTGGACATCCTCGAGCTCGGTTGC
>DASYSC010000024.1:0-6063 GCA_036003765.1 Candidatus Limnocylindria bacterium | reverse complement strand
TCGTAGCGCACGACGACCCAACCGCGATACCCATCCGGGATGTCGTAGCGGACTGGCCCGCGGACGTTGAAGAGAAGCGCGGTCAGGATCGCGAACGGGGCCAGCGCCAGTGGGATGCCGGCGATCGTCAAGACGACGCCGCGTGCGAGCGACGCCCAACTCTTCGGTCGGACGCTGAGGGACAGACGGCGAGGCAACATCACGAATGCCGCGAGCGCCCCGACCACCAGTGCGAGGCCGGCAGCTTCGCCGGCCAGGGCGATGTACCAGCCCATCGAGGCGGTCACGAGCCCGGTGAACAGACCCGCGGCCAGGGCGCCGACAAGACGGATCGAGGCGCTCGGGAGACGAACACGCACGTAGATCAGCTCGACGGCCAGCACGACAGACCCGACGAAGAGGAACGGAACAACGAGGAAACCGAGAAAGCTCAGGAGAAACTTCACCTCCGCAAGATCGAGCGCGAAACGCGGGCCGTAGAAGCCAGGCCCCGGTCTGTCGCTGTAGACGAGGAACCCGATGGCCGAGGCGCCGATGAAGAGGACGCCCAGCGAGACCAGCGCGATCGCGACGAAGGCGACGATGCGCCCGACGACGCGGAACATCAGGCGATCTCTCGCCGCTTGGGCGCCGCACTTGGGGGTGCGCAGAGATCGCGCGCGGCCTCAGGCCACGAGGCATACCGAAAGGTGAATCCGCCCTCCAAGAGCCTGGCTGGGACGACGCGCCGGCTCTTGAGGAGGAGCTCGGTCTCCGTGCGCAGGACGATTGCGCCGAGCTCCAGCATCCAGCTGGTTGCGAGGAGTCCGACGGGTGCGCCTGCGGCCTCGCGCAGAACGCGCATGAACTCGGCCTGCGGGAGCGGTAAGGGCGCTGCGAGATTGACCGGCCCTGCGACCTCGTCGTGCTCGATCAGCCAGCGGACGGCACGCGTGAAGTCCGCATGGTGGATCCAGGAGACGAATTGACGGCCATCTCCGGCGCGTCCGCCGAGGCCAAGGCGAACAAGACGGTGGAGCACTTCGAAGACCCCGCCGGACTCGGAGCTCATGACGATCGCGGACCGAAGCGCGACTTTGCGCGTGTCGAGGACAACAGCCCCGTCCAGCGCGGCCTCCCAGGCCCGCGCCACATCGGTGCTGAATCGCCAGGCGCTGGGGACGTGCGGTTCTTCCCCGCCGAGGATGCCCGAGCGCTCGTCGTTCGGGGCGTCGTAGCGATGCGCGTAGATCGTCGCGGTGCTGGACTGCAACCACACGCGTGGCGGGCGGGAGCAACGTGCGATGGCGGCGCCGATGACGCGTGTCGATCGCACGCGAGACTCAAAGATCTGTTGGCGGTTCGCGGCGGTGTAGCGACAATTCACGCTGCGGCCAGCGAGATTGAGGACGGCGTCGGCACCGTCGATCTCCTTTGCCCACTCGCCGAGCGTCTCTCCGTCCCACGGCACGACTCGCCACGCCGAACGGCGCGGCCGTCGGCTAAGCACCACCACGTCGTGGCCTTCTTCGCGGAACGCGCGCGACAGGATCGTTCCCAGATGTCCCGATCCGCCCGGGATGACGACCTTCATCGGAGCGCCACTCCCCTTCGGCACGGCCGCCCGACCGCTGGTCGGTTGCGACCTCGTCGCCGCTGTGCCAAAATATTGATAAACATGTTCACCAAAAATGTCAATGACAGCACGGTCGCGGTCAGACGGCGCGGACCTGGCCGTCCGCCAGGGCCGACGCGTCAAGGGCTTGAGACGAGGAAGCGTCTGTACGACGCCGCAATCAAGCTGATGACGGAGCGCGGCTACGAGAACACCACGCTGCGCGAGGTGGCCGACGCGGCCGGCGTCAGCGTCGGTCTGCTCTACCGGTACTTTCCGAGCAAGCGCTCTGTGGTGCTCGCGCTCTACGACGAGCTCTCGGCGGAGTACGCGCTGCGGAGCACGAAGATGGGACCGGGCAAATGGCGCGATCGCTTTTTCTTCGCTCTGAAGACGAGCCTCGAGGTGCTCGCTCCGCACCGACGGACGCTCTCGGCGCTCGTGCCCGTGCTAATCGGTGACCCGGACGACGGGCTGTTCGCGCCGCGCACGGCTTTCTCGCGCCGCCGTGTGCAGAGTGTCTTTCACGAGGCGGTGGGGGCGGCGCGCGATGCGCCGAAACCCGACCTTGTCGGGCCGCTGGGTCGTCTCCTCTATCTTGTGCACCTGGCCGTGCTCATGTGGTGGCTTCTGGACAAGAGTGCTCGGCAGCGTGCGACCACCGGTCTTGTCAGCCTCATCCAGCGCACGCTCTCTTTGGCAGCGCTGGCGCTTCCTCTTCCACCCGTTCGGATGATCATCCGGTCGGGGGACGCGCTGTTCCGCGAGGCTCTCTTCGACGACGCCGGTTGAGCTGTCTGGTCGGATGCCTCTCATGAGCCGCTTGGTGCCGAGCGGATCTGGAGTGTTGGATTGTCAGTTCTTAAATGCCGCCACGGCTACTTCGTTCCCAAGAAGAAGTCAATCGAGGCAGCGGACTACCTGCAGGGCGTGCCCGTAAACCTCGGACAGTAGCCCGTGGGTCAGTTGCCTTCCGCGCGCGTCAGTCGCCTTCGGTCTGTTGGCTGGCGCACCGCTGAGACGCGAAAGACCGCGCCGGCATTGCTCGAGATCTCGTCGGGCACGAAATGATCGGCGGTGAGGCGAAGGGCAACTGACTGATGGTCTACTGCCTTTCGTGCAGTAAGCCGCCGTTTCGTCTCGGCGTAGAAAAATGAGCGACGGGCCTGATCGGCCCGTCGTCATTGAAAAAATCGGTGGGCAGAGAGGGAATCGAACCCCCACAGCCAAAGGCGGCTGATCTACAGATAGACGCCCAGGAGGTGCCCTCCGCCGCGGAAAATTCGCGATTTTCCGAAGGAACTCGCAAGTCACCCTCGCGGAAAGTCAGAGGAGTCAGACGCCCTACAAAGTCAGGGCGGAGGAACGACCACTCCTCTCCCATTTACGTCGGCCTGATTCGTAGCGTGACACCGCCGGTGACGGACTAGCGCGAAGGGTTATCGGCACCGTTCCCGCTTTTGAGGGAGACCTGCTCGCTCCTCGTCGATCTACTGATACCCAATGGCCTGCGATAGAAAGCGCGGTGCCCGGCAAGGCGGACGCCACAGGCGATTTCGGCGTCGGCTCGGTACTGGAGTATTGATGTCGGTAAGCCGGGACGCGCGGCGACAGGTTCTTTAACGCCAATCCCTTCGCTCGGGTGGATTGGGCGGGAAACTGCCCCGCCACGACCAACCGATGGCAAGACGCGTCTCTCCGGTCAGTCGTCCAGGCTTCCCATGGTGAGGTTGACCGTCGTTCCGGTCATACCGCTCGCCTTGTCGGAGGCCACGAAGGCCGCCACGTTCGCCATCTCAGCGAGGGTCATGAGCCGTCGCGGGTGGGTCCTGCTCGCGAGCAACGCCTGCCACTGTTCCCACGTCATGCCCGATGCTTTGGCCCGCGGCACCCAAGCGTCCTTAATAGTGCGGGTCTCGGGCATGCCTTGTGGTCGCAGACCGACAACGCGAATGCCCTGCGCTGCGAGCTCCGCGGATAGATCGCGCGTGAGCGCTTCCTTCGCGGCCTGCGCCGGACCATAGCCGCCCACAAGCGGTGTGCCCGTGCGCGAGAGGAGCGCGGTCACAGTCATGATCACGCCCGATCGGTTCGGGATCATGCGTCGTGCCGCGAGGCGCGCGGTCAGGAAATACGACCGCGCGTACGTCGTGATCGGCAGGTCGAAGTTCTCGACGTCCAGCTCGGCGAGAGGGACTCCGACGATCTTCGCGTTCGGGATGCCGATCGCGTTGAAGGAGATGTCGATGCGACCCGCCTTGTCGATCACCGACTGCAGGTGCGCGTCGACGGCATGCTCGTCGAGCGCGTCGACCTCCGCGGCCTCGGCGGATCCGCCGGCAGCGACGATCTCCCTGGCGACAGCTCCGACGGGCTCGAGCCGGCGCCCAGTGAGGAACACACGGGCCCCCTCGCTCGCAAATGCGCGCGCCACGGCGCCGCCGGTCCCCCCTCCTGCTCCATAGATCACCGCGACCTTGTCGTTCAACAACATGACTAGCCTTCTCCCTTATGGGTCTTGCTCCTTGAGACACCGGTTGCGACCCGAACGGACCGGTCCGGTCCGTCCTGCCCGTTGCCGGTGTCTCATCGGATGAACATGGCGACACCGCAGCCGGACGGGGACGCGTCGTCGAGCGAGAACGCCCTGCGCCGCGCCCGCGCCGGCGACGAGGACACGTTCCGAGAGCTGACCGAGCCGCACCGACGGGAGCTCCAGCTGCACTGTTACCGGATCCTCGGATCGCTACAGGACGCGGAGGACCAGGTGCAAGAGACGCTGCTCGCGGCGTGGCGCGGGCTGAAGGACTTCGAGGGGCGCGCCTCATTGCGCGCCTGGCTCTATCGGATCGCGACGAATCGTTGCCTCAACACGTTGCGGGCCGGGAGTCGGCGCCCGGAGGAGGTGCGTCCCGTGCTGCCCGAACCCACTCGCAGGGTCGAGCCGATCTGGCTGGAGCCGTATCCCGATGCGCTGCTCGAAGGGCAGATGGCGACCGCTCCTGGCGCGGAGGCGCGCTACGAGATGCGCGAGTCCGTCGCGCTCTCGTTCGTCGCAGCCTTGCAACACTTACCGCCGTATCAGCGCGCGGTGCTCGTGCTGCGCGATGTCCTCGGCTTCCATACGGCCGAGGTTGCCGGGATGCTCGAGAGCAGCGACGCCTCGGTGAAGGGAGCGCTACAACGCGCGCGTGCGACGCTCGAGGCGCGCGTACCGCCCGGCAGCTTGGAGCGCGCACCGCTGCCGGGATCCGCGGTCGAGCGCGAGCTCGCCGAGCGTTTCGCCGCCGCGTTCGAGCGCGGCGACACCGACACGATCGTCTCGCTGCTCACCGACGACGCTCGTCTCACGATGCCACCCGAGCCGCACGAGTACGAGGGGCCCGCGGCGATCGCCGAGTTCATCCACGACCGCGCGCGCGTCCGACGCGCGTACTTCCGAGTCGTGCCCACCCGCGCGAACGGTCAGCCCGCATTCGGCTGCTATCTCCCTGACGCGCACGCGGCGATCGCGAGAGCGTACGGATTGTTCGTACTGACGCTCACCGCCGACCGCATCAGCGCCCTCTCCTACTTCGCCGGCAGCGCGCTGTTCCCCTACTTCGGCTTGCCACGAACACTACCGCGCCCATAGCGCGCGGCATCGCGTCGCCGGTTAGCCGGGGCGATGTAGTTGGACTCGAGTCGCCAGTAGTTGTCATCAATTCGTCATAGACCATCAGTAGCGTCGCCGCGCCAAGACAGCGAAAGGAGCGAGCGATGCGCAAGTACCTTCTCACTGCCGCACTGTCCGCGGCGCTCGTCCTGGCCGGCTCGGCCGGTCCGGTCAACGCGACAACACCGCGAACCGTGGTCTATGTCGCCAGCCAGGGGCTTTGCTACGGATCGGTGGTCACGCCGAACAGCCTGCCGGACGAAGGTCCATTCCAGCTTCTTGTGCCCTCGACGATCTGTGGGGCCGGTACCTTCATGACCCAGTTCGGCCCTGGAGACGTCGGCTACGTGGGCGGTCGCTGGGTCACACTGGACGGCAAGCGTTTCTCCTGCCCGCTGGTCGGCCCGGGCCACGCGCCTTGATCTCGAACAGCCGGACGTGGGCCGGGTGCGAGGTCGCCCGGCCCGGGCGCCGTTGAGGGGGCCGTCGCGTTCGTTCGACGCCACCTCGTGATCAGCGCGCTCGCGATTGTGGCGGTCCTCGGGACCGTGGCGGTGCCGGTTGTCGCGTACGTGATCGTCCCGGCTCTCGTGAGATCGACGCTCGTCGAGGATCCTCCGGACCGCTCGGGTAGTGCCACAGGCTCGATCGGGGCCGAGACAGTGCGCCAGGGTGAGCTCGTGCGGATCAACGCGGTTGACTACGGGAGCGGTGCTGTGCGTCTCGTGCGGATAGGCGTGGATCTAGTCCTGCGCTTTGAGGACGTCGACATCGCGGGCGCGCCCGACATGTATGTGTATCTCTCCGATCGGAC
>DASYSC010000023.1:0-2278 GCA_036003765.1 Candidatus Limnocylindria bacterium | reverse complement strand
GGGACCGACGGTTGGGAGCTCGCCAGCGTGATCGACGGGGGGGACAAGCGCGTAATCCTGATGCGCAGACCGAAGCGCTCAGCCCGTGAGACACGACGGGTGGGTTTCGCGCCTCCGACCACGAACTGAGCAGCCAGGCGCCGGCTCGTCGCCGCCGGCGCATCCTGGTCGTCGAGGACGATGTCCCGGTTCGCATGCTGGTGGCCGAGGTCTGCCGTCTGCAGGGACACGACGTCGTCGAGGCAGGCACCGGTGCGCAGGCGATCGAGCTGGGGCGCAGCGCGCAGCCTGACCTTGTGCTCGTGGACTGGGTGCTCCCCGATATCAGCGGCACCGAGGTCATCCGCGAGTTGAGGCGCCAGGGTGTTGTCAGCCCGATGGTGATGCTTACCGGGCGCTCGACCAAGATGGACGAGGTCGTGGGCCTCGAGGTCGGGGCCGACGACTACATCACGAAGCCGTTCGATTCGCGCATCCTCGCCGCGCGCATCAACGCTCATCTGCGGCGCTCGGCGCTGGCCGAGACCGGCGGCGGCCGCGAAGGCGTCCTCAGCATCGGCGCGCTGCAGATCGACAATGCCGCGCGACGTGTCAAGATCGGAGACGACGAGATCACACTGACCATGACCGAGTTCAACCTGCTCGCGGTCCTGGCCGCCAACCCCGAGCGAGTCCTTACGCGCGCTCAGCTCCGGGACAAGGTTTGGGGATACCCGCACGACCTCGACGACCACTCGGTCGACCCGCACGTACAGCGCCTCCGGCGCAAGCTTTCCGAACGCGCAAACACCGGGGTCAGCCTGGAGGCCGTGCCCGGGCTCGGTTACCGGCTCTCGGTCAAGGGCGCTTGACCGAAGGGGGCGAACTTTTTGGCCCGGTCGCGGGCGACCTGGCCACCGTCGAAGCCGAGCTCAGGAAGGAGATCGACCGCGACCCTCCGGTGGTCGCAGGGCCCATGGCCGACCTGTTCGAGGCCGGCGGCAAGCGGATCCGGCCGGCGCTCGTGCTTCTTGCCGCGATGTGCGGGCGCTACGACCTCTCGCGTTTGCTGCCGGCGGCGATGGCGGTGGAGATGACCCACGCCGCAACGCTCGTCCACGATGACGTGATCGATCGCTCGCCGACCCGCCGCGGCCGGCCGACTGTGGCGGCAAGCCTGGGCGACGAACCGGCGATCGTCATCGGCGACTACTACTTCGCCAAGGCTTACGAGAGCGCGGCGCGCACCGGCGTCGCCGAAGTGGTTGACATCCTGGCTCGCGCGGTGATGACCATCTGCGCGGGTGAGGTGCGCCAGCAGTCGATCCGCTATCGCTACAGCACCGACATCGACGAGTACATGAAACGCATCGAGGCGAAGACCGCGACGTTGCTCGCCGCATGTTGCGACATCGGTGCGCTGTTGGGGGGCCTCGACCGTGCGACGCGAGACGCCCTGCGCTCATACGGCCATTCCCTCGGGCTCGCGTTCCAGATCGCTGACGATGTCCTCGATTACACCGGCACCGAGGACCAGGTCGGCAAGCCCATCGGCCACGACATCGTGGAGGGTTTCGCAACCCTTCCTTTGATGCTGGCCTCAGTCCACCTCGAAGATGATCGGAGGCTCGTCGACGATGAAGCGCGGCGCATCGTGGAGGCTGTTCGTGAGAGCAAAGGGCCGCAGCGCGCGCTGGCGATGGCTCGCGATCACGCCGATGCAGCGCGCCGTCAGCTGGAGGCGCTCGAGGACAACGGAGCGGCTGCGGCGCTGCGGTCTTTAGCGGACTACGTGGTGACCCGAAAGCTCTAATCTGTCAGCCGTGTCCCGGGTGGGGATGGGCGTGGTGGCATGAGCAGAGTCAGGCTCGTCGGGGTGGGACCAGGTCATCCAGGTCTCGCCACGTTGCAAGCGGTCGAGGCGATCAAAGACGCCGACGTGATCCGCAACTGCGATGGCTGCGGCACCGGCTTGCTGCACCTTGCTCCCGCGCACGCAGACATCGCGGCTCTCGAGTCCATCGATGAGATAGTCCGTCTCGCCCGCAACGGGAAGACGATCACTGTCCTGTTTCCGGGCAACCCCTACGCCTTCTCGAACGGTAGCGAGATCGCGCAACGCCTGGAGCGCGCCGGCGTCGACTTCGAGGCGATGCCGGGGCTGATCGTCGAGCTGGCCGCCCCGGTCATGAGCGGCATCCCGCTCACCATCGAAGGCCTCTCGGCGTCGCTGGGCTTCGGGCTGGTCACGGGCGGCGAGACGGTGGTCCTGAGGCTTGCCTCGGGCTGGTGGGAGTCA